>CALVPV010000022.1 GCA_944353935.1 uncultured Clostridia bacterium
TTAAGGCATATGTGCCGCTCAATTTATGCCGAGCATGGCTTTGAACTCCGCCTCGTCTATTATCTTTATGCCGAGTTTTTGCGCCTTTTCCAGCTTGGAGCCCGCCTCTTCCCCGGCAAGGACGAGCGTCGTCTTGCCCGTCACGGAGGACTGGCACACGCCGCCGTTCGATTCTATCAGCTTTTGGGCTTCGCTGCGCTTGTAGGTGGGCAACGTACCCGTGAGCACCACCATTTGACCGGCAAGTATGCCGCCTTCGACCTTGGCTTTGACTTCGGGGACGATATATTCCAGGAGCGCGTTGAGCTCCTTTATATTTTCGCCATCGTGGAACCAGCGGTATATTGCGTCCGCAGTCACTTCGCCTATATTGTCCAGCGCGGTGAGCTGCTCCTTTTGGGCAAAGGCGAGCGCCTCCACGCCGCCGAATGCGGACGCGAGGTCTGCCGCCGCCACCTTGCCCACTCCCTCTATGCCGAGCGCGTATATGAAGCGGTCGAGCGTGACAGAGCGGCTCTTTTGTATCGCGCTTATCAGATTCTGCGCCTTTTTCGCCTTGAACCCTTCAAGTTTTAAGAGCATGTCCTTGGTGAGCGTATATAACTGCGACGCATGCGTCAAGCCGAACGAATCGTGCAGCAGCCCGGCGGTCATTTCCGAAAGCCCCTCTATATCCATAGCGCCCTTGGAGCAGAAGTGTTCAAGTTTTGCTATTATCCTGGGGCGGCAATCCCTGTTGGGGCAGAATATGTTGGCGCCGACTTCGGTAAGCGGCGTGCCGCAGAACGGGCAGACGGAGGGCTTTTGCACGTCCACGCTGCCGGGGACATGTTCCACCGTGCCCAAAATTTCAGGTATGACCTCGTTGGAGCGGCGGATGAGCACCTTGCTGCCCTTTTTTACGTCCTTGCGCAGGATGTCGCCGTAGTTGTTCAGCGTCGCCTTGCGCACGGTGACGCCGGCGAGCTCCACGGGCTCCAGGTCTGCAAGCGGCGTAAGTTTGCCCGTGCGCCCCACCTGCCAGCGCACGTCGCGCACGGTGGTGACGCACTCCTCCGCTTCAAATTTATAGGCTATCGCCCAGCGGGGGAACTTGTCGGTATAGCCGAGCACGCCGCGCGCGGCTACGTCGTTGAGCTTTACCACGGCGCCGTCCGTAAGGACGTCTATGTTGCGACGCTCCACCTCTATCTCGTTTATGGCGTCGCGCACGTCCGCCTCCGTCCTGCACAGGCGGCAGAACGGGAACACGCGGAAGCCGTTTTGTTTGAGCCAGTCAAAGCACCCCTGCTGCGTGGAGGGCATGCCGTCCTGCATATAGTTTATGTCGTAAAAGTATATATCCGGCCTACGCTTTGCCGTGACCGCGGGGTCGAGGTTGCGTATGGCGCCCGCCGCGGCATTGCGCGCGTTTTTTAAGGGCTCCGCCGCGGTGCTGTTGTATTCCTTGAGCACGCTGAGGCGGATGACCGCCTCCCCCTTGACTTCCACAACGCCCTTATACGGAATGGACAGGGGGAAGGACTTTATGGTGAGGCACTGCGCGGTGACATCCTCGCCCTCCACCCCGTTGCCGCGCGTGGTGGCGCGCACAAAGGCGCCGCCTTCATACGTCAGGCACATGGTGAGCCCGTCGAATTTGTACTCCACGGTGTACTCGGCATCGGGGACGACCTTTTTTACGCGGGTAAAAAAGCTGTCCAGCTCTTCGGAAGTGACAGCCTTGTCAAGGCTGTACAGCCTGGATATGTGGGCATGGCGGGAAAACGCCTTGAGCGGTTCGCCGCCCACCCTGCGCGTGGGGCTGTCCGGCAGGACGGTGCCCGTGCGCTCTTCCAGCTCTTTGAGCTCGTCATAGTACCTGTCGTACTCGCTGTCGGGCACGGACGGGTCGTCGAGCACATAGTACTCATGCGCCCATCTATTGAGTTTATCTACAAGTTCACGCATTCTGTCCATAGTATTTTACCGCATCGTATTTTTACCTGTAAAGGCTTTAAAGATAAAAGAAATTGTAAATTTAATAGAAGCGAGCAATTCAACTTTCTCCGCCATACCTGTAAGGATACCCCTTGGAGAAACGAGCAAGACGCGGAGCGCGAGCATTTGCGACGGGGAGCGTACAAAGAGGTACGTGACCCGAGAAAAGCGGAGCGCGACAATGTATTGCGAAGTTTATACAAGGGTACGCGGCGCAACTCAACTTATGATAGTTAAAGGGGCGAGCGAAGCCGACAGCTCCTTTATCCCCTGCCCGTCGAAGGCAACGTTTATGACAGCGCCGCCGTTCCTTACGGCGACGACCGTGCCGTTGCCGAACTTGGCGTGGCGCACCTTGGTGCCCACGCTGTACTTGCCCGACTGCTTTGCCGCGGGCTTTGCCTGCCGAGTATAGCCGGACGAGAAGGAGCTCGCCGGGCTGGCATAGCTTGCGGGGCGCTGTTCATACGGCTCGTCCGCCGAATAGAGCGAGCGGGAATACCCCCTGTCTTCGCCCCCTTCCCTGCCGTTTACATCGCGCCGGGGGTATGAATCGCCGCGCGCGCCGTAAAAGTCGCCGCCGTAGCGCGAATGGCCGTATTCGCCGCGGCCGTAAGAATAGCGGTTGCCCGCATATACGGGCGCGTCCTTTATGCCGAGCGCGCCGGATATCTCCTTTAAAAAGCGGGACATGGCGGTGCGTTCGCGCCTGCCGTACAGGTTGCGCTCCCTGGCGCGGGTGAGATATAACTTCTCCTCCGCGCGCGTGATTGCCACGTACATCAGCCTGCGCTCCTCTTCCAGACCGCGCCCCTCCGTCTCTGCGCGGGAAGAGGGCATTATGCCCTCCTCCAACCCCACGATGAACACGGCGCGGAATTCCAGCCCCTTTACCGAATGGATGGTGGCAAGGGTGACATAGTTGCTTTCGTCCATGTCGTCCGTATCGGAATAGAGCGTCACAGTGCTGAGGTATTCGCCGAGCGTTGCCTGCGGGTTGAGGCGGGAAAAGTCGTCCACCGAGGCGACAAATTCGTCCACGTTGGCAAGGTCGTTTTCGTCCTCGCACGCGTCTTTAAGCGAAGTCTTTTCTATCACCTGCCGCACAAAGGCGTTCACGGGGCTTTCGATAGAGGATATCACCAGCTCTTTTATAACCGAGCCGAATTCCGAAAGTTTCTTTTTCATCCCCGAAGTCACGGGAAGTTCTTCACAGTCCAGCACGGCGTCATAGAGCGAGAGCCCGTTTTCCGCGGCGTATTGTTCCATCACCTCTATAGTCCTGCCGCCTATGCCGCGCTTGGGAACGTTGATTATGCGCGTGAGCGCCTCCGAATCATACGGGTTGGCGATGAGGCGGAGGTATGCGAGCACGTCCTTTATCTCTTTGCGTTCAAAGAACTTTAAGCCGCCGAACACCTTATACGGGATGTTGTACTTGGCAAATTCCTGTTCAAACGAGCGGGTGAGCGCGTTTATGCGCATGAGCACAGCAAAATCGGAGAACTTGTACCCGCCCGCCGACACGAGGTCGGATATGGTGCGGGCGGCAAACAGCGCCTCCGAAAGTTCGTCTTCGGCGGCAAAATACTGCGGCCTGTCGCCCTCCGCCGCCTCCGTCCACAGCGTCTTGCCGCGGCGGCCGGAATTGTTTTTTATGACCTCGTTGGCGAGCTGCAAAATGCTGTTCGTTGAGCGATAGTTGCGCTCCAATTTATAAATTTTTGCGTCCGGGAAGTCGCGGTCGAACTGCAGGATGTTTTCTATCTCCGCGCCGCGCCAGCCGTAGATGGACTGGTCGTCGTCGCCCACGCAAAATAGGTTGCCGTGCACGCTTGTGAGCAGCTTTACGATGTCGTACTGCACGGAGTTGGTGTCCTGAAATTCGTCCACGAGGACGTACTTGAACCTGTCCGAAAGGTAGCGGCGCACCTCTTCGTTGCCGCGCAAAAGGCGGCGGGCGTACAGCAAAAGGTCGTCGAAGTCGAGCGCGTTGTTCTCATTGAGGTGCCGTTCGTAGAGGCGGTATATGCGCATGTAGTCGTCCATCTTGTCCTCGTGGGCGTGACGGCGGGCATACTGGTCGGGTTCGAGCCCCAACATCTTGGCGTTGCCTATGTGGAACTTGGCGTTTTTGAGCAGCTTGTCGTCGTCATAGTCAAGTTCTTTGAGGCATTTTTTTATTATGTTGCGGCGCTCCGTTTCGCTGTAGATGGAAAAATCGGGCTTTATGCCCGCCTCCTTTGTATACCTGCGGAGTATGCGCACGCACATGGAGTGTATGGTGCATATCCACATATCGGAGGCGTCCCCGCATACGAGCTGCACCCTCTCCTTCATTTCGGCGGCAGCCTTGTTTGTAAAGGTGATGGCAAGTATCTGCCACGGGGAGGCGAGCCCCTCCCTGAGTATGTAGGCTATGCGCGAGGTGAGGACGCGCGTCTTGCCGCTGCCCGCGCCCGCAAGCACGAGCACGGCGCCCTGTGTATCTTTTACCGGCTTTACCTGTTCCGGATTGAGTTTATCCAACAATTCGTCCATGTCTTAAATTATAGCACACAATCCGTAAAAACACAATAAAAAGGACGGCAAAATGCGGCATCCTAAGGCGTATAAAGGGGCGCTATATCTTTATATCCATCTCCTTTTCCCGCCTGTACCTTTCGAGCGCGGCGAGATACTTTGAAGACAGTTCAAGATTGTAGCGCTGCTTTTCTTCATACGACAGCCCGGCATACAGCGACTTGTCCGTGAGCCTTCCTATGGCGTCCGACACTTCGCCGCATTCGTCCAGCATCGCCTTGACTTTTAGGTAAAATTCGTCCGGCGCGTCGCCGCGGATGTGCCGCTGTACCTTTACGCCTATATAATTTTTTACCTTGCTTTGGTTGAGCCCGAGGTTTTTTGCCTGTATTTCTCCCTGCGCGATATCGCTTTTGCAGTTTTCCCAGAAGTTATTTTTAAGCCTTTGTTTTGCCTGACGTGCAATCTTTTTGATACTTTCCATGATAACTCCTTTTGCGATAGAATACGACAAAAAAACAAAAAGAAAAAGCCCGACCGACATTGCGTCAGCCAGACCTTTCGGGCTTAGTTTTTATTGCGTTTTCTTGCCGCTTCTGCCTTTTTGCGGCGCTTTACCGAAGGGGATTCGTAAAATTCCTTCCTGCGGAGATCGCCGATTATGCCGTCGCGCGAGCACTTTCTTTTAAACCTTTTGATAGCGCTTTCAACGGATTCGTTATCGCCTACTCTTATGGTGGACACAGCCTTTCAACCCTCCTTCGCCTTACGCACTTATTTGCCTTATTTTTTAAAGCCTTTGTATTATAGCAAAAAATTTTTTGACCTGTCAAACGTTTTGACGGCAAAAAATACCGCCTATTTGCCCGATTTTTAACTTTTTTTGCAGCCGCGGGGCACCATCGCCCCGCGAGGGCGTTATATTGCGCCGGCGAGCAGCGCTATGCAGTTGATCATTATCCCCGCCGCCACGCTTATGACGTATACCGCCGTCACGAGCAGTATGTTGCGCCTGAGCCTTGCGGTGTTTTTTAAGAGCACCACAAATCCGAGCCCGGCATTGGCGCACAGCCCTGCCACGCAGCTGCCGAACGTCATGAAACCGTTTATATAAGTGTCCGTTATTATCACGCTGGACGCACAGTTGGGTATGAGCCCGATTGCCGCCGATATGAGCGGCTGGATATACGGCCCGCCCACGATCAAAGAAGAGATGGACTCTTCCCCGACGGCGGCTATTATGCAGCCGAGCACGACGTTTACTATAAGAAGGTAGAGCGCTATCTTTAAAGAGTGCAGCAGCGGATCGGCAAGGTATACTTTAAGTTCGCTCTTGCCGTCGTGTTCGCGGCCGCAGGAAAAGGCGTGGATATCCTCTTCCGAAAGGGGCATTACAGCCAGCCTTTCGCGCGGGAGCACAAAGTCGGCGCCGTAGCCCACAGCCACCGCCACCACCATCTTTATGGCTATAAGGGGCACTATCATCCCCGCATGCGAACCTTCCGAAAGCAGGATTATCAGCGCTTCGTCCGACGTAGCCAAAAAGACGGCGAGCAGCGTGCCCGTGCGTATCAGCCCCCTGTCGTACAATTTTGCCGCCATGACGGAAAAACCGCACTGGGGTATTATGCCCGTAGCCGCACCTATGAGCGGCGCGAGCCTGCCCTGCAATCTTTGATGATCCCTTGTGAACGACGTCTTGTGTTCAAGGAGCTCTATGAGCACATAGATGACAAAGATGAAGGGGAAAATTTTAAGCGTATCCAAGAACGCATCTAAAACGGCATCCCACATAGTAAAAATTTAAGACCTGTACCCGCCCGCCTTGACAAAACCGCGTTTACATATAAATGCGGCGTGAGCGGGCATACCCTTATGATACCCCTGCGGAGCGCACTTTAACCGCGCCACGCGGGCTGTTGAACCGACAAATTTTAATGCCGCGAAAAATTTTCGCGGCATGCCGTTTTATTCCTATACCGTATCGGCGGCGCTGTCAGCGGCGCTTGCTTTTGGGCGCTTCGGCGGGAGCGTGCAACTTCATCTGCTCCTCCGCCTCCGCGGCGGTGAGCGGAACGAATGACGCGTCCTCGTTGCCTTCGTCCACGGCATATCCCCCGTCGCGAGAGAGCAACGAAAGCGTCGTTTCGCCGTCGAACACGTACAGGCGGGAGAGGTCGATGCTCAGCTTGCACTTTTCGCCTTTGACGGGCTTGGAAAGAAATACCGAGAGCGACACGCCCCTTGCAAGCTCCACTTCGGCAACGCCGTCCTCCACGGGGTCGGCGCCCGATACGACGCCTTCAAGCACGGCGCCCTCGCCGCCGGCTTTTATATCTTCGGGGCGGAGACCTAAGGTCACTTCCCTTCCCGTGCCGATATACTCCTCCGCGCCCTGCCAGCGGGCAAGGATGTTTTCCGGCAGGTATATCTTTACGCCGCGCACGTCGCAGTACACGCCGCCTTCATCCCTTTCCGCCTTTGCCCGGCGCATGAAGTTCATTGCGGGGCTGCCCACAAAGAACGCCACATATTCGTTTGCGGGATAGTCGTAGAGGTTGCGGGGGCTGTCTATCTGCTGCACAAAGCCGTCTTTGAGCACCACTATGCGCGTTGCCATGCTCATGGCGTCCGCGATGTTCTTTGTGGCGTACACGAACGTGCCGCCTACGCGCGCCTGCAGGCTTACGAGCACGCCGCGCATCTGCTCTTTCAACTTTTCGTCCAGCCCCGAAAGGGGGTCGTCAAACAGGTATATCTTGGGTTCGCGCACCACCGCCCTGCCGTACGTGGCGAGCAGCCTTTGCGCCGCCGTGAGTGTCTTGGGCTTGCGATAGAGCACGTCGGATATGCCGAGCATCTCCGCGACCACCTTTACGCTCTCCGCGGCGACGGCGGAGGGCACGTTGCGCATTTTGAGCCCGTATGCCATATTGTCCGCAACGGACATCGCGGGATAGAGCGTATTGGTGCCGAACACCATAGCCACGTCCCTGTCCTTGGGTTTTAAAGCGTTCATCAGCTTGTCGCCGATATATATATCGCCCCCGGTGGCGTCTTCCAGCCCTGCGATTATCCTGAGCAGCGTGCTCTTCCCGCAGGAAGACCCGCCCGTCACGGCTATAAATTCGTTGCCCGAAGAAGTCAAACTTACGTTATACAGCGCCGCCTTGCCCGAAGGGTATGTTTTGCTCACGCCGACAAGTTTTAAATTAGCCATCTGCCTTTCCTTATGGCGGCGCGGGAATATGCCGCGGCCGCACCTGAATTTTTACCATTACATAATAACATAAACGCGCCTTTAATTCAATTAAAAAGCGCACATTTTTTAAATGCGGCAAAAAAACAGGAAAAAAGGCGGCAGCCCGCCCGCGGAAAAACATTTGTAAATTTGCACGCGGCGCGCTATAATATAGGCATGAACAGACCCGATTTTGACAAGATGATGCAAAAAGAGATAACTCTCCTTGGCGGGCGCAGGGCAAGGCTTTTACTGCACAGCTGCTGCGCGCCCTGTTCTTCCGCCTGCCTCGAAAGGCTGAAGGACGCTTTTTGCGTGACGGTGCTGTACTACAACCCGAACATAGAATTTGACGAATATGTAAAGCGCAAGGCCGAACAGGTACGCTTTTTAAAGGAGACGGGCTGGGCGGACATACTCGACTGCGACCACGAGGGCGAAAAGTTTTACGAAGCCTGCCGCGGGACGGAGCATCTCCCCGAGGGCGGCGCGCGCTGTTTGAAGTGCTTTGAACTGCGCCTTGCCCGCACCGCGGCGGAAGCAAAGGCGGGCGGATACGAATATTTTGCCACCACCCTCACCGTCAGCCCGCTAAAGCCCGCCGCCGCCATAAACGCGATAGGAGAGAGGCTCGCCGAGGGCTGCGGCGTCAAGTGGCTGCCGAGCGACTTTAAAAAGCGCGGCGGATACCAAAGGAGCTGCGCCCTTGCACGGGAATATTCGCTGTACCGCCAAAACTACTGCGGCTGCGAATTTTCACGCAAGGAGCGTGAGCGCGCCGACGCCCAAAGAAAGGACGGGTGCCAAAAATAAAAATTTTTGCAGACGGCGCACGGCAAATAGGACAATACAAAAATTTACAGTTGAAAATTTTTGCACAGTGTAGTATAATGTAATCGGACGGGGCGCGACGGAGCGCGGAGCATGCCGCTCATTGCGGCGCCGGGCGCAAACGTAAAAAAATTACAAGGAAAAAATTATGGATATCAACCGCTATTCACCTTCGTACATAGTAAACAAAAGGCACCTTTTGGGGCTTACGGACTATTCCACGGAAGAAATATTTGAATTTTTGTACGCCACAAAGACGTTGAAGCACAAATTCGAGGTGCACGAGGATACCAACATCCTGCACGGGACTACCGTAGCCATGCTGTTTGCGGACACTTCGCTGCGCACGAGGAGCGCCATAGAGATAGGCGTGCACCAGCTGGGCGGCAACTGCGTAGACCTGCCGTACAGCAACAGGGACATGCACGCCGGCGAAAACATCAAGGACTTGGTAAACGTAATATCGCGCTACGGCGTGGGCGCACTGGTGACGCGCGGCATAAACAAAAAGCTGCTAACCGGATTTGCAGCCACCTCTTCCATGCCCATAATAAATTCGCACAACGACGACTGCGTGCCCATACAGGCAATTTCCGACCTGTTCAGCATATGGGAAAAGAAGGGCGAGATGGCGGGCGTAAAACTTGCCGTGCTCGGCAAGGCGACCAGCCTCACCTCCTCCTTTGTGATAGGCGCCGTAAAGTGCGGGATGGACGTCTCCGTCGCCTGCCCCGCGGGATACGGGCTCAAGCGCGAGAACATAGAGGCCGCCGAACAGATGGGCAAGATATACTTTACCGACAACCCCGTAGAGGCAGTGCGCGACGCAGACTTCGTATATACGAACGCCTACCGCTACCACACCGAAGTGCCGACGGAAGAGCGCGACGCGCTTGCCCCCTACCGCGTGGACGCGGGGCTGATGAGCTATGCAAAACACAACGCCTGCTTTATGCACCCCCTGCCCGCGATGCGCGGCGTAGAGGTCACGGCGGATGTGATAGACGGCAAACACAGCATAGTATACGACCAGGGCGAAAACAGGCTGCACGCCGTAAAGGCGATATTCACGCTGCTTGCAAAATAAATGGCAATGATCGGGGCATATATGCCCCTCAATAAAAAATAAACGGCACATATGCCGCAACGAATCGCAAGGGTTTGGTTCGGGCATATGTGCGGGACAATCAAAAAGACAAGCGGGACGCCGTAAGGTTTGCCCCGCTTGTTTTTGTTTTTTTGGGAAAATACGGACATACCGCACGGCAGATACCGCAATATGCCGCATTTAACGCACATTTCAGCCTTGTTTTACATATACGGCGCGGTATATACTGCGGCCTTCGTCCATGAACTTTTGCTCGTGCTCGGTGATTACATTGCCTTCAAACGGGTGCGCGGCAAGATCGCGGCACACCTGCGTTACCTTCCAGCCGCATTCCGAAAAACTTTGAACGGAGTATTCAAAGAGCGCCTCGTTATCCGTCTTTTGCCACACTTCGCCGCCCGAGGAGAGCAACGAGGAATATATGCCGATAAAGCGCGGGTTGGTAAGGCGCTGGGCGGCATACCCGAGCTTGGGAAGGGGATCGGAAAAATTGAGGTATATGCGCGATATGCTCCCCTCCCTTATGTAGCGCGGCAGCACCTCTGCCGGGCAATTTATAAAGTGGACGTTTTTAAGCGCGAGTGCCTTTGCCTTTTCGCACGCGGTGACGATGACGTTGGAAACTTTTTCCACCGCGACAAAGTTTACATCGGGATGAAGCGCCGCCATGCCGCATACGAACCCGCCCTTTCCGCAGCCTATTTCAAGGTGGACGGGGGCGGCATTTTTGAATATATCGCCAAAATCTATATAAGATTTCATCTGCGCCGCCTTTTTCATGTTCTTTTCCGTGAGGTCGGCGCCCGTCATAATATCGGCGCACGCGGCAAGGCGCGCGTCAAGATTGTCCTTTCTGTGCATTCTCATAACGGAAAAATTTTATCACACGGCGCAGCAAAAAGGCAACTTAAAAGCGCCCCGCCATAAAAATTTTATATCCCGCACCCG
Source organism: uncultured Clostridia bacterium (assembly GCA_944353935.1). Lineage (GTDB taxonomy): Bacteria > Bacillota > Clostridia > Christensenellales > Borkfalkiaceae > Coproplasma. The sequence continues at coordinate 10,632 of CALVPV010000022.1, forward strand.
TTTACCGCGGCGCTCCTTTGCGCGGAGGCAAAATACATGTAAAATAATTACAGTAAAATAGCGTAAAATTTTTACGTCAAGCAGTTGTGTGAAAATACATAAAATTTTGCGATGTTTTATTTTTGCCTGCGGCGTTTTATTTAAAGCCCGCAGGCTTATAAAAAAACGTCGGGTGAAGAATATGAAAAAGGGGGTACAGAAAAATAGAATATGCCATACGCCGCTATTTGCGTCGGCGCGCATTGATGCGCGGAGAGGGGCAGACGATCTGCGATATGTTCCCCCTTTAAAGGAGAGGAACGTATGGAACTTTGCGAAGTTTTTGCACATTGCGGGCTGGACGTTGTGGCGATAGCCGCGATCAACGCCGCCGTATGCATTGCCTTAAAGCGCACCGTTTTAAAGGGCAAGCCGCGCGCATCCACCGCCCTTGCCTACATTCTCGGCGCGGCGATATACGCCGTTTACGCGAGCGCCAACCGCTGCGACGCACTTTATATATTTGAAGAACTTTCCGAAGTGGTGCAAAAGGGCGTCACCATAGGCACCGCCACGATGGTCATTTGCGCCGCCGCGGACAGGTTCAACGGCGGAAGTTCTTCCGGCGCTAAGGGAGCTGTTGCGCAGATGCTTGAAGGCGTGGTAGGCGCGGGCGCCGAAGACGGCTGCGCCGCGCAGATATGCAGTGCGGCGGAAAGTTTGCGCGGGGAGGAGCTCGCAGCAGAGGTAAGGCGTATCGTAAGCGAAAACGGCGGCAGCGAGGACGACGCGCTGTGCGCGCTGATAGCCGCGGCAGCCGAAAAGCTGTGCGGCGGCGAGGGCGCGGCGAACAGTCGGGGCGACGGGCAGCAAACCGATGAGGACATGCCTGCAAACTAAAACTTCAACCGCATAGCGCTGCGCGCGGGGCGATTTTGCCCCGCGCGCTTCTATTTTTAAATATTACAAGTTTTATTTGTTAAAAATACCAAATTTGAATAGTTTTATTTGTGATTTGTTTTAAATTACTAACCCACACTCTTTATCCCGATGTCGTATTCCACCTTTAAAGAGGGCAACACCTCGCCTTTGAGCGCGGTAAAGCAGCCGTATTCATATTCATACAGCATGCGCGCCGCGCCGTAAAGGTCGCAGTCCCTTTGTCTGCAAAAATCCTCAAGCGCGAGCATGCGCTCTTTAACCGTCTGCGTCACCGACCGTATGAGCTCGTCCTTGACGACGTGCGAATCCGCCCTGCCCGCCGCCGCGGGGTCGCTCTCCGAATCCTGCAAAGTCGCGCTCGCCTTAAATACAAGTTTTAGCACAGGGACGCCGCCCTTCACCCCCATCCTTGCCCCGCCGCCCGTGTTTTTAAGCCCGACGGTATAGTTTTTGCCTCCGTACACGGTGTTGACTATGGCGTAGCGCACGCCGCACCTTATGAGGTTGAGCGCAAACGCGGCGTCTTCGTTGAGCAGGCCCGCAAAGACGCCGTTGGAAAACGCCGCCGTTTTAAGGCAGGTGAACTGCGCCGCGCCGCCTTCACCCTCCTGCCCGCTCTTGCCGCCCGTCCCCGCGCCGGAGTTACCCTCCTTCCCGCCGGAGGAGGACGCGCCTTCTGAAAATTCTATATAGGGCATGTAGCAGGATGCCGACTTACTGCCGCCGTCCTGCGCGAGCAGTTTGAGGTTGACGGTAGAGCTGTTTGCCGAATATTTGAGTTCTTCCGACATGGCGCGCTGTATGGCTGAGGCAGACATTCCCCCGTCCGCCGGCTTTTTGCCGAGCAGTTCGCGCGCGCTGCCGCGGCACATCCCCACGAGCGCGGTGAGCGGAACATAGCCGTTGCGGTAAAAATAGTCGAGGACTACGAACAGTTGCCGCTGCGCGCAGCTTTCGCCGAGCACCAACAGGTTGCAAAAGGCGAGTTTGGGGTAGAAGCCCGTCTTGGCGTTGATGTCGTCCACGGCGTCCGCCACGGTGGCGCCGCTGCCCGTGACCTGCGTATATGACGCCTTGCCTGCCCCCTGTGCGGGAGCGGGGACAGCCGCCTGGGCGGTCACTTCATAGCCCTTATCCGTCACGTCCACGCCTACAGCCACCACGATGGACGCCTTGTGTATATCCACCAGCCCGAAATCGTTGGAAAAGAATAAAAACAGCATCGCCACAACGACGAGCGCCATCAAAACGCGCGCGGCGCGCCCGAACAACGCGTTACTTTTCACGCCCCGCCTCCTTGCCTTTCATTCCGCGCAAAAGAGCGGCGGCAGCGCCCGCTGCGGGCAGGATGAAGGAAAACAGCGCAAAGGCTGCCCACATGTACATACGGTAAAACTGCTGCACGGGGAGATACATCTCGTTGAAGGCGACGACGAGCGCGGCGAGCAGCACGTTGACGGCTACGGACGCCGCGGCGGAAGCCGGGCTGACGTTGCGCCCCGCAGTCTGCTCTTTGCCGAGCGCCTCGCATACGCACGTGACGCACAGCTGGACATACAACAGAAGGGCAAACAGCATGCACGCCTCCATGGCGTACGCGGCGATAAGGTCTATCCTGCCCACGAGCGAGAGCGCGCTGAAAAATATCGCCATCTTGCTCACGGCAAAGTACTGGTCGGGCGAGATCACGGAGAATATGCTGTAAAAGAGCGCAAGGAAGGCGCACACCGTGAGCGCCGACGCCGCATAGGAGATAACTATCTTTTTGCAGTCGCCCCTGCGCGCGCGGAACCTGCCCATGAGCATCAGCATCACGGCGCCGTCGGTAAAGTTGTACAGCGCGGAGCGCGCCCCGTTCAAGAGCTCGCCGACGGGCGTCTTCAACACGGGCAACAGCCAGGAAAGGTTGCTTTCGCCGACGGACATTATAAGCAGCGCGGCAAGCGCCGCCACAAACAGCGGGGCGGCTATATCCGCGGTGCGCCCGGCATTGCGCAGCCCCTTCGAGCCCACATATACCGACAGGATGAAAAAGGGCAAAAAGATTATGAGCGACGGGATGGTATCGTAAAATATCTCCTGCACGAACAGCTTCTGCTCCAGCAGGGGCACAAGGGCGGCGGCGGCAAAAAACAGGGCAAACAGCCACATCGCCGCCTTTTTGAGCACCTTCCCCCCGCCGCCGATGAGTTCAAAAAAGGTCTTTTGCGTCCTTGTGCAGGCATAGGCTACCGCCCACACTACCGCAAACTGCGCCAAAAAGCACAAAACGGCGGGAAAGACGAGGTCGTTTTTGCAGTAAAAGGACAGCAGCGCCGGCATCATAAGTATCTTGCCCGCCACGGGGTAGGCATACATTATAAAGCACACCTGGCGGGTGCACAGGCTATCGTTCATATCATCCTCCGAAAATCACTTCTTTTTGCGCAGGCGCACCTTGTTTTTGCCGCCGAGCGCCTCGGGGCGGAGCGGCAGATTGAACATGTCCGCCTTGAACATGCCGTCCTTTAAATCGCGGGATATCATCGGCGCAAACGGGGCGGTGAGCGGAACGCCGTACGCCTGCTCGGTCACGAGGTAACTTATTATAAAACACGCAAAGAGCACTATGCCGAACGTGCCCACGCTGCCCGCTATTATAAGGTTTATCCAGCGGAGCGTGGCGGTCGTCTCCATCAGGTCGGGCACGACGTACAGGCATATGGCGGAAAAGGCGACTATTATTATGGCGGGCGTGGATATTATGCCCGCGGACACCGCCGTTTCGCCAAGGACGAGGGCGCCGACGACGGATATGGCGAGCCCCACGTATTTGGGCATCCTTATGGACGCCTCGTTTAAAACTTCGAGCACGAACAGCGTGAGGAACATCTCCACGCTCGGCGAAAGGGGTATGCCGGAGACAGAGCTCGATATGTTGATGAGCAGCCTGAACGGTATGAGCTGCAATTTGAACAGCTGCGCGGCAACGTACGTGGCGGGCAAAAAAATGCCGACTATAACCGCTATGACGCGGAGCACGCGCAGTATTGTGGCGCGGTAGGAAGAGATGAAGTAATCTTCAGAAGACTGAAAGTCCTCTGCCAGCATATACGGCACGGTGAGCGCTATGGGGGAACCGTCCACTATTATGCCCGCCCTGCCTTCGCACAGCTTTGCGCAGAAGATATCGGGCTTTTCCGCCGTGGCGCACCGCTTGAACAGCGAGCGCGGCCGCGACGATATGAACCTGCCTATATAGGAGGAGTCGGCGACTATGTCTATTTGGTTGGCGGCTATGCGCTCCTTTACCTTTTCAGGCACGGACGGGTCGCACACGTCCGAAAGGTAACATATAGTAACCGCGGTATCCGACCGCCTTCCGCAGCGCACGGTCTCCATGCGCAGCGACGGCGTTTTAAGGCGCTTTCTTACAAGGGCGCAGTTTACCTTTATATCCTCGGTAAACCCCTCCCTGGGGCCCTTGACGGCTATCTGGGTGGGCGGTTCCGCGACCGCCCTGCCGGGCGGCTTTGTGAGCCCGATTATAAAAAATCCGCTCTCCCCGTCCACCAAGAGCGCGGCACCGCCGTAGGATATCTCCTTTACCGCCATATCGTAGTCGGAGCCCTCCTTGACCTCAGGCGAGGCGAGCACGGGGCGCACATCGGAAAGGGACGCGTCCTTTGCCACGGCGGCGAGCGGCTTTACCACGAGTTCGCCGAGCTGCGCCTTTTCCGCAAGCCCGTCCACATATATGAGCGCAAACCGTTTGCCCGCGGCGGAGGAAAATTCGTACGTTATCACGTCCTCCGATACGAGCACCCCCTTTATGCGTTCGATGTTTTTTTCAAGACTGCACATACAGATATTATCGGCATATATGTTTTATTTATGAGCGGAAAAATTTATGTACCCGCACGGCGGCGTTGACAAGAACGGGCGTTGGTGATAAAATTTTTAAAAAGACAAAAGAGGAAGTTTTATGGAAATCTTGGAGTGCGACGCCGCGTACTTTTCTCCGCGCGACGTGCTGGAATGCGGACAGATATTCCGCTTTGCCCCGTACAAAGAGGGATACAAGGTCTTTTCCGCAGACAGGGCATGCTACATATACACGCGGGCGAACACCACATATATAGCCTGCGACGACGGACGGTATTTTTATGATTTTTTTGATCTGGGCCGCGACTATGCCGCCATCGTAAAAAAGGCAAAGAGCTTTGACGTGCCGCTGCTTACGCGCGGGGCGACGCTCGGCGCGGGGCTCAGGCTGCTCAACCAGAACGCGGAAGAGATGATATATTCGTTTATAATTTCGCAGAACAACAACATCCCGCGCATAAAGGGGATAATAGAGCGGATATGCGCCGCCCTGGGCGAGGAACGCGAGTTCATGGGCGAAAAATACCGCACATTCCCGAATTCTGCGGCGCTTGCCGCGGCGGGAGCGCCCTTTTTTAAGCAGCTGGGCGCGGGGTACAGGGACGAATACCTTGCAAAGACCTCCGCAAGGATAGCAAAAGAGGGCATAGGCATGCTATACCCCCTGCCGACAGCCAAGCTCAAAAAAGAGCTGCTGACGTACACGGGGATAGGGCCCAAGGTCGCCGACTGCATAAGCCTTTTCGGCTTTGGCAGGAGGGAGAGCTTCCCCGTGGACACATGGATAGAAAAACTGTACCGCGAGGACTTTGGCGGCACGCTTAAAGACAGGAACAAGATAAACGCCTATTTTTGCGGGCTGTTCGGCGAGGACGCTGGCTACATGCAGCAGTACCTGTTTTACGCCAAGCGGGAAAATATGTAAATTGCCCCGCATATATCCGCAATGCAACGCATTTTTTTGACGAAACAGCGCAATAATATACAGAGGCGCTTTCGCTTTTATTTTTAGCTTCTATTTTTAGCTTTTATTTTTAGCTTTTATTTTTAGCTTTTATTTTTAGCTTTTATTTTTAGCTTTTATTTTTTATATAACCAAGTCAAAGTAATCCGAACCCGCCCTGAAAGGCGTTTTTTGCGCGCCTTGCGGCTCATCCTCATTGCAA
>CALVPV010000023.1 GCA_944353935.1 uncultured Clostridia bacterium
TATGATGAAACGCGTACTGATTTTCTGCAAAAACAAGGTTTGAAGGTAATCCGGTTCACTAACATAGATATAAATACAAACTTTAAGGGCGTATGTGAATATATCGAAAATATCGTTACCCAAAGGGTCAAGCATATAGCGGGAAAGTAAGGTAATAAACCCTCAGGCAAGTTGTCGCAATTGCTCCAACTTGCCAGCTCCCTTTAAAAAGGGCGCCACGGTATGTGGTGCGATTTAAAATATATCCCACCTTGGCGGTCTCATAAACATTCGTCCGCCTATCCTCTCTTTCGCAAGGGAGGCGCAACTGTGGCACATTGTTCCCATCAATGACGGCAAGGCAACTACCCCACACCTTGTCCCCCTTACGCAAGGGGTTACCCCTATACTTGTCCCCCTTTTGATAAAGGGGGAAATAAAGGGGGTTAGACATAAAAAGGGATAGAAACCCTCAGGCAAGTTGTCGCAATTGCTCCAACTTGCCAGCTCCCTTTAAAAAGGGCGACTACCCCACACCTTGTCCCCCTTATGTAAGGGACACCCCACATCTTGTCCCCCTTTTGATAAAGGGGGAAATAAAGGGGGGTTAGAAAAGAACAGTGAGGCGTCAGTAAAAAGTGTGGGCAGGTTATAGTAAAAAACCCACCGTCGCGGCAAAGCGCCGCGCCACCTCCCTTTAAAAAGGGAGGCAAGATATGATTGCCCTTTCGCAAGGGAGGCGCAACTGCGGCAGGGGTTAATTTAAAGTCACGGAAAAGTTTCCTTTATCCCTTAAAGGGGGGAGGGGGAGGTTTTCCTTGATATAAAAATTTTTTTGGAGGTTTTTAAACATTATGACTAATCAGCAAAATGAAAGGTCAAACAACGGCAAGCGTATAGTGCTCATAATGCTGGCTATACTGCTTATCGCGGCGATCGCCTTTGGCGCGTATACATACTCTAAGTATGTTACCTCAAAAGAAGGCACGGATTCCGCGAAGGTTGCAAAATGGGGATTTGAGGTTACTATTAATGACAGCAATAATGGTTTCTCTACTATCTATGGTACGGATGGTACGTCGGTACCAGAAGAAGCAGCAGCAAGTGCTGTTGTCAAAGGCTCGTCTAATGTTGTTGCTCCCGGTACTAACGGTAATGTAATTTCTTTCAGTATTGACGGTACGGCAGAAGTTGATGCTAAGCTCACCGCTGCTTTATCTTCTACGAAAGAAGTATATCTTACACTTAAAAAAGGTAATACCGAAGAAACAGTAACTTATAGACCAATCGTTTGGACGTTGAAAAAAGATAGCGATACTGCAGTAGAATATGAAACTATAGCAGATTTGGCTACAGCAGTTGGTCAAATAACGGCAGATATAAAAGCCGGTAGTTCAGCAACTACAGCCGGCAGCTATACGATAGGCTGGAAGTGGGCTTTTGAAAATGCAGATGTTAATTTCGGTACAGGATCTGTAGACGCGGATATTCTTGATACATTCCTTGGACAGATAGCATCAGAAACATCTCCTACGTTATCAGATTATTCTGTAGAAGTCGGGGAAGATACTTGGACGGTAATTAGTGATGGATACAGCGTTGAAGTTGGCTTTGCTCTTAGCGTTAGCGTTGAACAGACCGGCATCACCCCAGGAAATTAAATCACCAAACCTACTTATTTTAAACTCTCCAAATTGATATAAGCGGCTTGCCGCGCGGGTAAATGTAAAAACCTGCGCGGCAGGCATGGCTTTTAAAAAAGCCGCCGCTTGTAGCTTAAAATCACTTTACGGGGACACTAATTTGAAAACTAACGGCGTAATAACTTTGTCCCCTTTTAAGGGCAAAGTAAAATTAAAAAGGTCTGTCAACCGCGTCATCGACCCGCACGGGGCGGTGATAGGCGGTGTTTCGGCATACAACATATACGACCTTAACGGCGAAAAGATCGCCGGGCTTTCGCATGTAGAAAAGACGCCGAAGGGCGACGTGCGCCGGTACGAAGGGTACCGCAGCTTTCTTGTAAAGGACGGGCTGCTCACCCTGGAAAACGGCGGCGTTCTCGGCAGGGTAGTCGCCCGCAAAGAGCGCGGCGCCTTTGTACCCGCCGCAATTGCATTGAGCCTTTTAATAGTTGCCATACTTGTAATAACCGCCGTTCTCGGCTTCCCCGCGCCCGTGCCCGTTTCGGGTGACGAGCGGCCGGTGCTAACCATTCGTTCAGAGGGGGAGGAATGGGGCGTATCTCAGGATCTGGGCGTATTCAGCGGGTCTATCTGCCCCGGGTCTAACAACCTTGACGACCCGTACGATTTAGAGATAGAAAATCCCACCGAATACGAGATGGAGTACACCCTGACCCTTACGGACAACAATAGCTGGAACGGCAGGTCGCCGCTGGAATACCGCCTTAAAATGAACAACGTGTACATAGGCGAGACCAACGGCTGGACTGCCATGGCAGATACGGGCAACGTAATAAGTTTTTACGGCATACACTTTACGCCCGGTTCGTCGCACATCATCACGATAGAGTGGAGGTGGCCTTTTGAAAGCGGCAACGACGGGTCGGATACACAGGCGGGCCATGCAAACGGCATTTACAGGCTCAACGTAAAAGTGAGCGCGTCCATAGTGGGGCAGGAATGAAAGCCACTTTAAACGCCCCCCTTTCGCCGCCCGTGCGGCAGAATAAGGCGCTTTTATGGGTCAAGCGCGTGGCGCTCGGCATAGTGTTTGCCGTGCTGCTCTTTTTGCTGTTCATATTCAGCGTGCTGGCTGCCGACAGGGTGATAGCCAAAAGCACAATACCTTCCGTTTTCGGCTTTTCGCCCCTCACCGTCCTTACGGGCAGTATGGAGCCGGAGATTTACCCCGGCGATATGGTCGTCATCCACAGGGAGAGCGACTATGCCGTGGGCGACACGGTCACTTACGTGGTGAGCGGCGGCACCTCTTCCGTAACCCATAAAATAGTAAGGGAGTACGTGCAGGACGGCGTGACCTATTATATAACAAAGGGCACCAACAACAATACGGAAGACGCGGTGCCCGTGGCAAAATCACAGGTGGCGGGCAAAGTGGTGCTCGTCATACCCGGGCTCGGGACTTTTTTGGAATGGCTCAAAACGCCCTCCGGGATATTTTTGATACTTTTATTTGCGTGTATAGTGGTGGCGGCGGTATACGTAGTAAAGGCTTAGCCACCGTTAAAATATAGTCGCTTTTACGCGGTGAGTAGCTTATTTATGTGGCAAATACAGCCGCGTTTAGGCAGTGAGTAGCTTATTTATGTGGTGAATATAGCCGCGTTTAGGCAGTGAGTAGCTTATTTATGTGGTGAATATAGCCGCGTTTAGGCGGAAACTTTATTAAAAAAACCGCGTTTAGGCGAAAACATTATTAAAAAACTGCGTTTAGGCGAAAAACTTTCGTTCAGATATTGCCCGCTTTGCCGCCGTGCTCTCCGCGGCGAAAAAAATATAAAAAATTTTGCTTACACCTGCCGTGAAAACAGTTTCTGCGGCGGGGCGGGCTTTTCCGAACGGCAAGTTTAACCCTTACACCCCACACTTGCCCCATTTGGGAAATGACAACACCCCACAACCTTGTCCCCCTTTTGTAAAGGGGACACCTCCACACCTTGTCCCCCTTATGTAAGGGGACGAACGAGGCATTTCATAGCACAGCGGACACCCGCTGTGCGTGCCGAAGTGAGATGAGTGAGCGCAAATGTCAGTGCGCGAACGGTGACAGAGCCGCCATGTCGTTACCTTAATGGCGGCGAGAAGAGTAAGAGGGGGATAGACGTAACCACACTTGTCCCCTTTATGTAAGGGCGCCCATCCCACACCTTGTCCCCCTTTTGATAAAGGGGGAACAGCGAGCATAGCGAGCGAAAGGGGGATAGACATAATCACAAACTTGTCCCCCTTATGTAAGGGGGAATTAAAGGGGGATAGACATAAAAAGGGAGGGTGATAGAAACCCTCAGGCAAGTTGTCGCTATTACTCCAACTTATCAGCTCCCTTTAAAAAGGGCGCCACGGTATGCGGCGCAGTTTAGTATATATCCCACCTTGGCGGCCTCGTAAACATTCGCCCGCCCATCCTCCCTTTAGCAAGGGAGGCAAGGGGAAGAGCGTTGCCTCATATAACCCACCGTCGCGGCAAAGCGCCGCGCCACCTCCCTTTAAAAAGGGAGGCAAGGGGAAGAGCGTCGCCTCATATAACCCACCGTCGCGGCAAAGCGCCGCGCCACCTCCCTTTAAAAAGGGAGGCAAGAGGGAATATTGTCCCCTCAATGGCGGCGAGCCTCACACCCCACACCTTGCCACCTTGCCACCTTGCATCCCACACCTTGTCCCCCTTTTGATAAAGGGGGAACAGCGAGCATAGCGAGCGAAAGGGGGATAGACGTAAAGTAATGGGGATAGACATAAAAGTGCAAAAAAAGCTGCTCGGCAAAAACAACGTCAGCCAAAACCAAAAATCTTTACATAAAGTTACATTTTTAAAAATACTTAAAAGGAGGGGCGCGGCATGCCCGCATTCTTAAAGGGTAAAAAATTCATACTTTGCGCCGTCGCACTGCTGCTTGCAGCCGTTGCTACGATAGTTGCCGTGTCCTTCACCTATGCCGCGTACCGCCGCGACGTCATGAGCGAGGGCGGCGCGACCGTAGCTGGCGCCGTTGCAGAATATAAGCGCGGCAACGCCAAAAGGAACAACGACCCCGTCGAAATAGTCGATACGCAGGGCACGCTCACCGTATCCGAGCTCTCTCCCGGCGACCTGTTCTATTACGATTTTTCCGTAAACAACTTTACGGACGGCGCCGATGTAAAGTACAACGAGGTGCTGTTAAAGATAACCTGCGAATTTACCTTTACATACGCCTATATGGCGGACGGCGGCAAAGTGGAATATCAGTCGCTTAGCGCGGTAGCAGACGATTCTTCGCACCCCGATATAATTTTTTCCTTTGCAGAAAAAGGCGCCGAAGATTTGAACGAGATAGAAGCGCAGACAGGCACATCGCCCGTCTATTACGACCCGCAGACCGGCTCGTCTTCCGATATCTACGTGGTTGAGAACGCCGAAAACAGAGAAAACGAAGAAAACAAAGAAAACGTGCAAAGGATAGGTTTTTACCTGTATCCCGCAAGCGCGGAGAGCAAATATTCACAGCGCCTCGGCTTTACCGTGCAGGTGCCCGCGCAGAGCGCTTCTTCCGGCGAATATGACGAAGACAGCGAATTCCGCCTTAACATCTCTTTAAAGATAATCGCCGAACAGGAGCTGGATACCCAACCCGGGCAGACGGGCTGAGTTTTTATTTGAATCGGAGCGCACGGCGCTTTTGCGCCTTGAAATAGATTTTAGTTGCGGCGCAAGCCGCCCACGGTTAAAAGCGTATGACCAAAAAGAGCAAGATAACAAGTTTAATATTGCTGCTCATACTGGCGCTGCTCGCGGCTGTTGTCGCGGGGACGTCAGTTTCGCGCTACGTTTTTGACCATGAAGACAACATCAGCGGCAGCTTTACCACGCTTTACTTTTCACACAACGGCGAGGGCGCCACTGCTATAATGGAAAAGCAGGGGGAGATGGATAGCTATATCGGCTATATCTCCCTGACGGCATTCAACCATACGGGCGGGCATGTATCTGCAAGGGAGATAAAGTACAACGTGCGCGCGCTTGAAAGCAAGGATGTAAAGGACGGCAACACCATAGAGGACGCGTGGGGCACGCCGCAGATACTTTCCAATCCGCAGGCAATAACAAATAGCGGGAATTATTCTGTGAACGCAAAAGAAAGTGCCGCGGACGGCCTTTCCCTCGGCGCGAACGCGCCGGACGGGGCAGACCCGCAGGAAGCGTCGCGCACAGACATTTTAACTATAACGCGCACGGGCGGCGGAAACAGTATAGACAACACGCCCGAATCCTTTTACATAGTGATAGAGATCACCAAGCCGTACAGCGCCATATACGTGTTTTTGGTAAACGCGTCCACGAGCCTTGTATCGGTGGGCGCAACGTCGGTCAACGATCCGGGCTCGCACTTCGGCTATGCCGAAACGGAAGTGCGCATCCAGACCGCGCGCCATTATGAATTTACTTATACAGAAGATAACACAGAAGTTGTAAGCTCCGCGCCCGCAAAGGTGACGCTTACGTGGAAGTCATCTACGCCCGTCATATTCGATAGCGGCAGATTCGCGCAGAGCGCGGAGGGCAACATAGACAGGCTTGCCTCTCTTCCCACAGGCGGCAATTGGCAAAAAGGCTGGTACATTCAAAGTAGCGAGAATGAGGTAACGTTGACGCTGTTCCTGCCGCACGGTTCGGATCTTGCGCTGTACTTTTACGTTCCGCAGAGCTATACCTGCAAAGTCACCGCACACTTTTTGGCTGAAGGTACCGCCTATGAATATTCCGCCGTTGCCGGCGTGGATGAAAACGGCACGCTGATATCCGTTTGACCGCACCTTGTCCCCCTTGGGAAATGGGGATATATACAAATCCACCCAACACCTTGTCCCCCTTTTGTAAAGGGCCCCCCCAATTTGTAAAGGGCCCCCCCAAATCTTGTCCCCCTTATGTAAGGGGGAAATAAAGGGGGTTAGAAGAAAGAGCAAAGAACGGCAATTCAATAAAGCAAAAACCCACCGTCGCGGCAAAGCGCCGCGCCACCTCCCTTTAAAAAGGGAGGCAAGAGGGTGGAAATGTTCCCCTTTTGTAAAGTGGGAACAGTGAGCGCAGCGAACGAAAGGGGGATAGACACAAATCTACCCCATACTTTTCCCATTAGACAGAGACGACTACCCCAACCCTTGTCCCCCTTTTGTAAAGGGGCACCCCCACATCTTGTCCCCCTTGCAAAAGGGGGAATTAAAGGGGGATATATAAAACATCTTGCCTTATTTTAAATCCAGTAAAAAATGCGGCGCGGTTTAAAATATATCCCACCTTGGCGGTCTCATAAAATTCGTCCGCCCATCCTCCCTTTCGCAAGGGAGGCGTAATTGCGGAACGTTGCCCATATAACCCACCGTCGCGGCAAAGCGCCGCGCCACCTCCCTTTAAAAAGGGAGGCAAGAGGGAGGGCATTGCCCATATAACGGCAAATGGAGTGCGGCATCATTCAAAAAACGCCGCTGCATGCGGCACTATTCAAAAAAACACCGCTGTGTTAATCGGCATTTACCTTAAAATTTTCAGGAGGAAACCTGCTTGAAATCGCGCATAAAAAAGAGGGCGCTCGGAATTATCGCCCTTGCCGTCATACTTGTAATAAGCCTTGTCCTGGCGCTGTATTCGGTGGCAGTCTTTTCCCCTGTAACTTTTTCCGCGGATGACGTCAGCGCCGTCATTCAGGGCGACGGTTCCGCGGGCGTGGACGTCTACATATCGGGCGACGGCGTCACGCGCGACGAAGACGGCAAATATTCCATTCCTAAAAATACAGATGTAGAAATAACCGTTGTAAACAACACCACCGTAAGCAATTCACTTAAAGTATCGGATGGAAATAAAGAGTTGAAGCCGACCGACGGCACCTCTTCTGCAAATTTTATTAAAGTAAACAGCGGCACTACAGACCTTAAAATAGAGGTGAGCGCCTCGCTTTCCACCGAGCGCGGCAAGAGCCTTTCCTACGCATACGAAATTTCTTCCCAGGACGAGCTTTTGGCGCTTTCAAAGATACTCGCCTCCACCGATAGTGACGTTCCCGGCAACGCAGAAACTTTTGCAAATCACCTTGCACTTTTCGGGCTCGAAGGGGAGGGGTGGTTTGACGAGGACGGAAAATACATAAATACCAATACTTCCGCAGTAACGGATGCGGTATCTTCCGCGCGCGACAGCCTTTCGTCTGCATACTTTGTCCTCACGGACGACATAATGCTCAACGCGGGCACGGACAAAAGTCAGGAAGCGTCCTTTGAAAGCGGCTACTTCGGCATCGGCTCCCGCCGCAGCGGCACGCCTTTTGCCGGCGTGTTTGACTTTAACGGCCACGCCGTGACCATGAACATGGTCATTTCCGAAGCTTCTGCAAATAACTTTTCATCCGCCTACGGCACGCAAAGCGATGGCACGCAAAGCAAGCAAAAAATACTCAGCGTGGGCTTTTTCAACTTTATTCAGGGTGACGGAATTAACGCCTGCGCGATAATCGGCGCGGACGTGCGCGGCACCATGGCTATCAGTGCGAAAATAGAAAGCTCTGACAATTTCGATTACCGCCTGTATGCGGGCGGCGTTGCCGGCACTATAGGCGACAAAGTCGTGTTGGACGGCGTAACTTCGAGCGCCTCTTTGACCGTGACCGCCTCTCATTCGCAGCAAGATCAGGGCATCTCCGTCTATGCGGGCGGCGTATTCGGCTTTTCTTCCGCAGATATAAACTACTGGTCGGACGTGTCCTATAACGGGAACTATTCCGAAGTCAGCGTCACCAATTCAAGCAATAAAACCGCCAACGATACCATAGTCGGCGGGCTTGCGGGCGTCATTCAAAACGCCTATGTAAACGGCTTTACAGCCAATCTGCGCGGCGCCAACATTCTTGCCGACTCCGTAAACCGCGGCAGCGCGCTCGCAGGCGGGCTTGCGGGCGTCGCCTACGTCACGGACAGCATCAGCAATGCGGAAGCCCTTTCCCAAGGCTGCGATGTAAGCATAGAAAATATTGATATCTCCGCGGCGGACAGCACGATATCCGCCATAGCGGCGGCAAAAGGTGGTAGTGTTACCGTCGATCCCGATAAAATAATAGAAAGCCGCGCTTTCGGCGTGGCGATAGCGGGAGGCATGCTCGGAACGGCTTACGCCTCTTCCCCGAATACGTCCGGTGGGCTCTCTATTTATATCACGGGCATAACCTTTAATTCCGTGCAGGGCGCGGCGGGCGGCCTTGACGTGCGTTCCGGTCTTTCCGGCTCGGACAGCGTCGGCGCGTCCTTTGCGGGCGGCGTATTCGGCTATGTAATGCAGGGCGAGCTCGGCAAAATAACGTATGCCCCTCATTCAGACAGTATCTCGGGCGGTAAAACCATATTCCATTGCGATGTTGCAGTAAGCTCTTCGCAGAGCGGCACGGGCCCCGTATACGCGGGCGGCATATTCGGCTACAACGCGTTTTCCTTTACGGATGAAGGCAAGCCTATAACCTTTAACCTTTTGGCAGAGGGCAAGAGCATAGAAGTTTCTGCCGAACAGACGGAAACGGCGGGGAGCAATGCAAGTAAAACGCTCTACGATGTGTCCGCCGGGTTCTTTGCAAGCAAATTGCAGGCGGGCTATTCGCTCAAAAACTTTACGTTCAATGTCGGGCAGGGCACCGTTACGGCAAGCCGCGCCGTAGGCTCCGTGGCGGTGGGCGATATCTCTGCCGGCGCCATAGCGGGCAAGGCGGAAGGTTCCGGTAATGCCAATGCCGTAATGGATGGCGTTACTGTAAATTTAACAAAGAGCTCTGTCAACGCCCTCGGCTATTCCTTTGATTCAGATTATGGTGGGTCAGAAGGCAATAACGTGTATGCGGGCGGCGTTTTGGGCTATGCAAAAAATTATAACAATTACGGCACCGCATGCCTAAAAAATATCAGCGTAAATTACAGCGGCAGGCCTTCAAACGGCTATGCCGTGCGCGGCATACAGAATGCAGAGACGGGTGACGGCGACTACTGCACGGAAGGTTACGCGGGCGGTATGTTCGGCATGTTGGAAGGCTGCTCTGCAAGCGGTCTTACTGTCAACGGCAGCTCTCCAGCGGAAACGCTCGTCTACCTCAACGCCACAAACGACCCCAACACCGCCTGCATAGGCGGGCTTATAGGCGCCACCCGTTTGCTTTATAACAATGCTCAAAATTATAATATTTCTAATTGTGTTGTAAATAATGTTCATGTTGCCGGCAGAGCTTATGTGTCTAAGCCGAATGGAATATTGTATGACTTGTATGCCGGCGGCGCAGTAGGTGTTTTGGGGACAACGGTAGCCGGAAGTGTAGTTACTGCAACAAATATAACGGTTGAGGACTGCAATATAGAATCGGTCGGCGAAGAATACATGCTCACCTACGCGGGCGGCGTATTCGGCGGCGTATGGTATAAAGACAGCATCCATGTAGAAAACTGCATAAGCCGCAACAACAATGTGCTGGCTTCTTCCGCTTCTTACCATACATTTGCCGGCGGTCTTTCTGCTCAGGTTCAGGGCAGTAAAGGTAGTTCGTACATAATAGATTCATTTGTACTTGATACATCTGTAAAAGCTATTACATATGCAAATAATGCAAATGCTTATGCGGCGGGGATATGCTCGCGAGTTTACGTTTCGCCTAAGATAGAACATTGCGTTTCAAATGCCGTGGTTTCGGCAGAGGGCGGAACTTCTTACATGGCAGGTATAGGCATATGTTTTAGTGAGAACTTGGAATTAACATCTAACGATCAAAACCGCAACAATTACTTTATTGCAGCCAACGTAAAGGCGGGGGCTATAACTGCCGCCACAGCATTTAACGACGATAGCGGCTCTGATAATTACGCCATCGCGCTTATAGGAAGCAATCAAAATAATGTACAGCCGAGCGCTTCAAATGAGCTTTCTTTTGAATCAGGTCGGCATGGTAAATTATATAGTAGTTCTTCAAATATTAGATATAATGATCAAGAAAATAATGATAATTCGGTAGACGGCGAATCTTATAATGATCGTCATATAAAATTCAGGGTAAAAATTGTAGGTGATAGCGTTATTCTTGATGAAGCCGGTGATGACCTGTATGTTGGGCAAAATGGTAATAATACAGGTACATCCTATGCCCAGCTCTTTGTAAAGACGGGCACGGATTATGAGCTGCTCTGCTCCTATCCCGTGACGGTCATCCCCGCATCGTCTGCAGAAAATCTCACCGTCACCACGCCCGATTATAATGATGAGGTGAATGGCGACAATTCGCATAATTATTCACATCAAAGTACCGACTTGTATTTATATGCTCAAACATATAGTATTGATGCTATAACAAAACAGAATAGCGGTACAAGAAGTGTAAGTAGATATATTGATAATGTGCCGCAAAATGTATCTTCTTTCAGTGTAAGCATAACGGGAAAATTGAATAGAAATCCAAGTACTAAACCTGTTATCTATTTGAGTGTGGGCGATTTCGCTACCAGCCAAGAAGAAGGCGGTGAATATAAAATACAAAATGAGAACACATTTACTAATACTTGGAATGTTTCAAATCATAGTGGTGCCCTGTATCTTAATTATAAGCATGACACTTATGTGATAGATGAGCTTACATTTGAAATCATAAATTTAACCATTACATATAGGGCTACGACCGGTGGCGATATAAACTACACCTATTTCCAGATATACGCAGGTGAAGACCCTGCCGCGCCGGGCGGCAAGCTGCAGAATGTGTTGCTTTCCACAACAAACGTGTATTCGCCCTCGGTGTACATGGCGGAAAGTAATCTTATAGGATATAACGTCGCAGCCAATGAAGGTAACATCAAAACCCTTATAAATGGCGCTACGGCGGCAAACCTCAGCGACGCGCTCGAATACTTTAATATCACGCAGTCGCAAAACGGCAAGTCCATTGCCCTTTCGCCCGTGCTCGGCAAAACGGACGGCGCGGCGCTAATACTGCAGTACGACCTTTCGGATAAGCGTGAAATTATCGTGATAGAGGTGGTGCCCAACGCCATAACGGGCATAACCGTCAAGCCGGCGGCAGATACGCCCGCCCGCGCCGTTGGCAATGATGATAACGACAATACCGTTTATTACTATTCCCCCGGCGACAAAGTCCGCCTCGAAGCCGAGCTTGAGCAGCGCTTTGAATATAACCTGCTCATAGTGGACGTAAAGTACAGCGGCGGCAGCGGTGTAACTAATGACATAACCGTGCGCACCAACGGCACTATAGAGATAGGGACGGGAGCAAGCGGTACATTTACCGTTATATGTACGTCCATTGCGGACAAAGGTAAGACGGGCAGTATAACCATTGAAGTGGTGAACAACATAGACGTCGTGCCGTGCACCATGCAGGGCGCCGTGTTTACCCCCGCCGCAAACAACAACGCGGTAGAAGGGCAGCCCTATACGTTCTACCTTGACCCCAACCCCGGCTATGGCTTGAATCCTACGGTAACGCTGCGTTTGTATAATAAAAATGGTGGAAATGATGCGCCGATTGGTAATTATACACTTAACTTTAAAGAAGAGCACACCGGCAATAAAAACGGGACTGTTACATTTGAAGGCTATACGGCAAGTTATGTGTATGACGAGCTTACGGGTATGTACACCATAACCCTGCCCGCCGGACTCTTCGGTAAAAATGTAGACCGCATAGAGGTGGACGCGGAATTTCCTAAGGTCTATTCCATAATGTTCGACCTCGGCGAGGGTGCCTCGTTTACGCAGGACGGCGGTTCGCGCTACTTTATCTATCAAGTAAAGAATGGCGAAACAATAGACAGCACTCTTCTTGGTAAGATAAATGACGCTTTCCGCTCGGAGTTCGGGCTCGGCGGAACGGGCAATGCCATCTATGAGCAGGCAAACAATATCCGCAGCGGCTTTGTGTTCAATGGATTCTACCCCACAAACAGCGCCTCTTCGGAGCGCGCCTACGGCACCGAGTTCCTTTCCCGCATAGATAGCGGCAGCGATCAGGTACGCGGCGCAATGAACTACTACGCGCGCTGGAACTATACCGTAGAGCTCTACGCGCCCGCAGGGATAACCATAAAAAGCGCGCTCAATGCGGCGCTCGTATCCACGGAGCAAACCGCAGGCGGCATCATTCCCATAGATACCGAACACGGCTTCAGCTTTACCGTATCAGAAAATTATGTCGGCATACCCCGCGTAAAGGTGTATAGCGGCGGCGTTGAACTGCGGCTCACGCAGGCAAAACAGGTGGACGGCACCATAGTCTATACGGTAGCCGACCCGCTGCAAATTACGGATAGGCTCGTCGTATATATCTATGGCGACAACATCTCTCTCGCCGCGGGCGAAACGGACGAAGCCGACAGCTTTGGCGGCGCCCTGGCTCTCCGCAGGGACGGCATATTTACCGTGCGCTATGTCATAAACCATTCACAGGATGCAACCGCACTCGGTGAAGGAGTTAAATTTACCTTTAGTCAGGAGCTGCCCGCAGGTACGGCGGTAAGGCTGTTCTATCAGGTGAACGGCAGCCCCGTCTCGGTAGGCGAATACGTGTTGAAAAATAATGCCGCAAGTTCATTTGGCGGCAGCAATTTTACCGCACTCACGGGCTCGCCGAATATGTTTGAATATAGCGGCAATGTTGTAAGCGAGGTTTACTATCTGGTAATAACCTTGCCGAACAATAAGAACAATTTTAGCGGCGACAAACTCACCGTAAGCGTTGAAACGCAATCTACGACGGGTAAGCAGCCGGTTAACTATTATACGGATCCCGTGACGGGAGAGGCGCAGCAGACCTATGCCGAACCCGCTGAGCAGCAGGATGGCGTCATCTCGGCGGAAGTTACGCTCTATGATGCGGTCATCCGCAGCGGTCAATTGAATGGTACTACGCTTACCTACAATGTACAAAATACGGGCACGGATGCTCCCGCAGATATCCGCCATCAGGATAAGTTCTACGTATGGCGCATAACGGGAACAGACGTAAACGTACCCGGCACAAATGTGGAGACGGTCGTCACCGATACCGCGACTTACGTCATAATAGGCAATGCGCAGGTGACGGGCTTAACCGTTACGGTAGGCGGTACGGACATATCTGTAGAATTGCTGGAAGTTGCCAATCCGCAGTACCCCGCAGCGGGAACTGTAATTTGGTCAAATTCGCAAAACGGAGGCTAAAAAATGGCGAACATCTTGCTCGCTCCCGTGTGGAGCATAGGCTGGAAAATAGCTCTTATCGTACTGCTTTCGCTGGCGGTGCTCATATGTGCGCTGCTCATAGCTTATGCGGTCATAGTTTACCGCCGCAGGGAAAAGAGGGCGCCCGAAGATGAGTTTCAGGTTCCCGATGACGGCGGATTCGGGTCGATAGTGGACGCCAACAAGTACGGGGTCGTTCCTCCCGCAGGGGCAGAACCTGTTGCGCAGAACGTGCGTCTGCCCGCCCCCGGCAGGAACGCGCAGCCCGTGTATATGCAGCCGCAGCAGACCTATATGCCGTCTGCAATGCCTATCCCTGCGGATATATCGCAAAGGGTGGGGTATGATCCCGGGCGGCATTTTGCCGATCAGCCCTATGCGCCCGTTCAAAGCGGAGCCGATCAGCCCTACGCGCCCGTTCAAAGCGGCGCCGATCAGCCCTACGCGCCCGTTCAAAGCGGCGCCGATCAGCTCCCTATGCGCTAAACGCCGCACAACAGGCTGTGCCCGTTGCCCCCGCGTTTTTTTATATGCAGGCGCCCGCTGCCGCACAACAGGCTGTGCCCGTTGCCCCCGCGTTTCCTTATATGTAGGCGCCCGCTGCCGCACAACAAGCGGCGCCCACATCTTGTCCCCCTTTTGTAAATGGGTTACCCACAACTTGTCCCCCTTTTGTAAATGGGTTACCCACAACTTGTCCCCCTTTTGTAAAGGGGGAGTATGAGGGGGTTAGACCTATGTCCCCCTTACACAAGGGGGAACAGCGAGCACAGCGAGCGAAAGGGGGATATATACAAATCCAAATCCAACCTTTATACAGACTTTCCGATAAAATTCTTAAAATCAAGCCCGTGCGCAAAATTGTGCACGGGCTTGATTTTTCTTCACCATTCAGGCTTTTTATGCGTTATTATACTACTATGTGTGGCATAATTGTTGTATTTTACGCTAAAAATGCGGTTTATTCCACATCGGGCGGCTGCCCTTCATGGGCTCTCCATTTGCATTCGCTAATCTCCATGTCGGAAAAAATTGCCGTAAAGGAGGACTGTTCAGGGCTCGCGGCGTATATCCCGAACGGAACTTCGCCCACGGCATTCGGCATATGGCATATGCGCATCTGGCTGAAAGTTACTCCGTCAAAAGAGCATTCAATGCAAAAATCATCTTCGCGGCGGCTGAGCCTGTACCATATCTGCCTTATTTTTGCATCTGCCTCCGTGGTTGCCCAGTCTGAATATCCGTTTACCGTTACGACGCTGCCAAGGTGTTGCATCTTTTCGTTTTCATACTCGGCAGAAGCCTTTAACCAGTTTTCGCTGTCAAAGTAGACTATGATCCCGCATTGGTCAAAGCGGTGGGAGCTTATAAATGTGGTTTTAACGGTGAATGAAAAAAATTTTTCCGCCGTCTTCATCAAGAGCATGGGCGCGTTGTCGTTGCGGAAGTGGTAGTAGGTGCGCTGCCACAGGTCGGTGTGGGGCATGGTAGTCAGCTCTATCCTGTCGTCGTAAAATTTTACACGCGGATCGTTCTTTGGCTGCCACATCGTCTTGTCTGTCTTCATATTCTGCTCCTTTATATATTGTTAGTTAAAATTATATCACGGCGCGCTTTCTTTTGCAACGTGTGCATTGAATTTTCTGCGTTTTAACGCTGCGTCCGTCACGTTTTGCGGAATATTTGTATGCCGTCAAAAATAAAAAATCGCAAAACGTTTAAAAATCGCTTGTTTTTTAGCCGAAAATGATATAAAATCTAATGGTCACGCAGAGATGGCGGAGTGGTCGAACGCGCACGACTCGAAATCGTGTTACGTGGGAACACGTACGGGGGTTCAAATCCC
>CALVPV010000024.1 GCA_944353935.1 uncultured Clostridia bacterium
GCAGACATTGCCGATACGGACAAGACGAGCGACCAGACCATAAGGTTCTATGTAGGTGAATCGCAAATATTACAGCTCACGTGCGACAGCCAGATAACGGGCGACACGTTCTATATAAGCGTAGGCGACGAGGCAACGGCGCGCAACTATTCCGCGCTCTTGAATTCCGCGGCAACGGGCAACCCCCTCGAATACGTGTACAGCTATGAAGAGGTGATATACACCACCGCATACAGCGGCGAAAACGCTGCGATGGCGCTTGCGATAGCGGCGCTCTTGGTGCTCGTTGCGCTCATAGTATTCTCCGTGGTACGCTACCGTATGCTCGGCGTCACCTTCTCTTTGATGGCGCTGCTCTTCTCAGGCGCGATGATAGCGGTTACCTACCTTGTGGGCGTCACGCTTACAATGGCGGGAGTGTTCACCGCGGTGCTGTGCCTGATGTTGTTTGCGGGCTGCAACTTCTTCTCTTACGAACAGATAAGAAGGGAGAGCGACGCGGGCAGGACTATACAGTCCGCCGTAAAGCTCGGCTATAAAAAGACCTTTACCGGAGTGCTCGATCTTCACATCGTGCTCCTCATAGTTTCTGTAATACTCGCGCTCGTATGCATAGGCGAAGCCGCCGCATGCGGTATGATCCTTCTCATAGGCACCATAGCGTCCTATGTGCTCCACTGGTTCACAAGGTTCATGTGGTATGTGACCATGAGCCCCGCGCGCGACAAATTCAAATTCTGCGGATTCAGCAGGGAGGCGTTCGACGAAGATGAATAAGTTAAAGTTTTCCTCCGGAATGCACCTCTTTATAATAATCACCTCGATAATAATAGCCGTAGGGCTTGCAATGGGGCTTGCCTTCCACTTTACGTCCGGCACGTTTTTCAATTGGGGCGGCGACTATTCTTCCTACCGCACGGTGGAAGTCAGGTATTCCGTCCACGAGATAGAAGAAAAGGACGTAATGGAGGCATGCGACGCCGCGTTTGAAGAAAACGGCGTGGATTACATCTCCTATGTCACCTCCGGTATGTCCACCGAGAGCCGCATAGAGTACAGGTTCACCGCGTCCCAGGATCCGGACGCGCTCGCAAAGGCAGCCGAAGCCATCAACGACGAAGTCGGCATTGCGTCCGACCGCACCGGTTACGCCACGGCTTACGTAGACCTCAACGCCCGTTTCAATTCCAATAAGGATATAATGTACGCGGGCATAGCGGTTGCGGCGGTAGTGGTATTCCAGTTTATCTACTTTGTAATAAGGTACAAGCTCACCATGGCGGCTGCGGCGTTCATAGGCGACGTTCACAACCTCGCACTCTTCTACGCGCTGCTCGCGATAACGCGCGTCCAGGTGGCGTCTTCGGTAGTTGCCCTCTCGGTGTTCGTCGTGGTGCTCACGATGATAGGCTGCGGGCTGCTCTTTGAAAAGATGCGCAAGAGCTTCCGCACCGACGAATTTAAAGAGATGCCCTCCTTTGAACAGGTGGACGCGGCGTCAAAGGCCGCATTCTCCACGGTGACCACATTGAACGCCGGCATACTTGCGGCGGCTGCGATAATGCTCGTGCTCACCGCAATAATAGGCGGCACGGCGTTCGGGCTGCTCATGCCCTGCGTATGCGCGCTCATAGCCGCGGCGGTCTGCGAATACGGGACTATGTTCTTTGTGCCCTCCGTATATTCCCGCTTAAAGCTGCGTGCCGACAGGTATGCCGCGCAGAAGGCGGTAAAATATGTCGGGGCAAAAAAGGCCGAAAAGGCAGAACAGCAATAATATGATGTTAAAATAAAGGCGGGGCGTCGTCCCCGCCTTTATTTGTTTGTTTTTTTGCCCGAAGTATTATATAATATAATTGAGAATTTACACACGGCGCGAAAGATATACGCGCTTTTTGGCAATAACGCAATGAAGAGGATATTACCGGAATTCAATTTTTCCGAACAGCAAAAAAGGGCGATAGCCGCGCTCGCGTCGGGCTGCGGGCTCACGCTTACGGCAGCCTCCGTGCTATTCGGCAGGGGGATAGACACCGCGCAAAAGGCGGACGCATTCATACATCCCTCCAAACGTCACTTCGTCTCGCCCTTTAAAATGAGGGGCATGAGGGAGGCGTGCGAACTTATCAACCGCGCAAGGGAGGAAGGCTGGGACGTGCTCGTCTACGGCGACTACGACGCCGACGGCGTGTGCGCCTCCACCATAATGGGCGGCGCGCTCAAAGACATAGGCGTCAACGCGCGCGTGTTCGTGCCCGAAAGGCGCAACGGGTACGGCGTCACCGTGTCCGCGCTCGAAGAGATATTCGAAGAATACTTCCCGCAGCTCGTGATAACGGTGGACTGCGGCATATCCAACGCCGAAGAGGTGGAATTTTTAAAGGAGAGCGGGTGCGAAGTCATCGTCACCGACCACCACGAACTTCCGCAGAACATACCCGACTGCATCTGCATAAACCCCAAGTTTGCCGACGGCTACCCGTACGACAACCTCTGCGGCGCGGGCGTGGCGTTCAAAGTGGCGTGCGCGCTCGAAGGCGAGGCGGCATACAAGTACCTCGATTTTGCGGCGCTCGCCACCGTGGCGGACAGCGTCCCCCTGCTCGGAGAAAACCGCGACATCGTGGCGGAGGGGCTGCGCCTTATTAACGGTTCGCCCAGGAAGTGCTTCACCGGCTTTTTATCCAAGACGCAGGAGAGTGCCGACGCGCACACTTTGGCGTTCACGATAGCCCCCAAAATAAACGCCGCGGGCAGGATGGGCGACGCCGCTTCCGCGCTCGCCCTGTTCACGGAGACGGACGAAAGGGCGATATTCGAACTGTCCGCCAAGCTCACCTCGTACAACCAGGAGCGCCAGCAGCGCTGCGACGAACTGTATAACCAGGCAAAGGCAAAACTTGCCGGCCGCGGCGCCTACGGCAGGATAATAATGCTGTGGGACGAGAGCTGGAATTCGGGGTTTGTAGGCATAGTCGCCGCCCGCCTTGCAGAGGAATACGGCAGGCCGGTCATACTCTTTGTAAACAACCATGGTATGCTCAAGGGCTCGGCGCGCAGCATAGAGGGGGTCAACATATTCGAAGCGCTCAGGGCGTGTTCGGATTTCATAAGCGAATTCGGCGGGCATTCGCAGGCGGCGGGCGTAAACGTCACGGAGGAAAATTTCGCCCTGCTCGAAGGCGCCCTCGAAGAGTATATGGAGCGCACCTACACGGCGGAGGATTTTATCCCCACGCTGTATGTCAACGAGGTGGCGGAAGGCGAGGTCTTTTCCCGCGTCGCGCGCGAACTTGAGATGTTTGAACCGTACGGCGTGGGCAACAAGCGCCCGCTCTTTGCAATGGACGCAAGGGACTGCGCCGCCCGCCCTATAAAGCCGCTGTCGCCCCACCTCGCCTTAAAGTGCGGCGGGTTGGAGATGATGTACTTCAGCGGCGCAAAATTTATGGAACTTCTCCGCTGCCCCGCACCCAAAAAGCTGGTGTTTGAATACAACATCTCGCGCTTTAAGGGCAGGGAATACGTCCGCGGCTTTGTGCGCGACGTCATCTACCGCCCGGACTGTGGAGCGTACGCCGCCGACTGCATAGTTGCAAACAGCGTGCTGCGCGCATGCCTTGCCGAGGCAGACTGCTCCCCAGCATACCGTACGGGGGCGGAGATAGACGCCCTAATGGCGGAAGAGGACGGCGGCTACGGCACGCTGTATATAGCGGAGGACTACGCCACTTTAAAAAAATACAAAAATTCGGCGCGCTTTCCCGTCGATATATTCAACCTTTCGGCGCGCAACCTTGCGGACGTCATACTCGTCGCTCCCCGCCCGGACTGTGATTTTTCGGGGTTCAGGCGCGTGGTGTGGCTGGATGCGCCGCTTAAAATAACCTTTCCGTCGCTTGCCGGCAAAGAGGTCGTCGTCTGCTCGGATATAGCGGGCACCGCGCCGCTCGCGTCCATAGATTGTTCGCGCGGGCGCATGGCGGAGATATTCTCCTACCTCGCCGCCAACGCGGGCATGCTGGAGGGCACGTGCGCGGAAGAGGTGGCTATGCTTGCCGAATGCCCCTATAAAAAGGGCGAGCTCGTTTTTGCCTTAAAAGTTTTTGAACAGCTCGGGCTGTGCGGCTTTTCGCCGCGGTTCGTGGTGTACAGGGGCATAAAGACCGACCTTAAAAATTCCGTGCTGTACAGGGCGGCGCTGTCGCTTGCAAAGTGACCCGCCCGCCTTTAAATAGAGGCATGCGACAAAGAATGTGTGAGTTTAATCTGTATTATGAAAAACGTTCTTGACAAGATCTATGAAAACTATCCCCGTGAAGAGCGGGAGATGCTGCTTTCGGCATACAAGTACGCCGAACAGATGCATTCCAACCAAAAGCGCGCCTCGGGCGAACCGTACTTCACCCACCCGTGCGCCGTTGCAGAAATTTTAATAGATTTAGGACTGGACGCGCCCACCGTCGCGGCTGCTTTTTTGCATGACGTGATAGAGGATACGCCCGCCACCAAGGACGACATAATAAGCCGCTTCGGGCAGGAGGTGTACACGCTGGTGGACGGCGTCACCAAGCTCGATAAGATTCATTACCAGACGCACGAAGAGGAGGATATAGAAAACTTCCGTAAGATATTTGTGGCAATGGCAAACGACGTCCGCGTCATCATAATAAAACTTGCGGACAGGCTGCACAACATGCGCTCTTTGAACTTCCTTTCGGACGAAAGGCAGCAGAGGATAGCCAAGGAGACGCTTGAGATCTACACCCCGCTCGCGGGCAGGTTGGGCATCTCGCAGATGAAGTGCGAGCTGGAAGACCTTTGCCTCAAATACCTCGACCCGCAGGCGTACGAATACCTCGTGACCAACATCCACCAAAAGTTGGAAGAGCGCCGTTCGTTCATAGACGCCTGCGTAAAAGAGCTCAAGGACATGCTTGAAGAGAGCGGCATAAAGGGCGAAGTGTTCGGCAGGCCCAAGCACTTCTTTTCCATATATAAAAAGATGAAAAACACGGGCAAGACGCTCGACCAGATATACGACCTGTCCGCCGTGCGCGTTATAGTAAACACCACGGAAGAGTGCTACGAGGTGCTGGGCAAGATACACAAAAAGTGGAAGCCCGTGCCCGGGCGCATAAAGGACTATATCGCCATGCCCAAGCGCAACATGTACCAGTCGCTGCACACCACGGTGGTGACCGACTTCGGGCAGGTGTTTGAAATTCAGATCCGCACCTTTGAAATGCACCATATGGCGGAATACGGTATTGCCGCGCACTGGCGCTATAAGGAACAGAAGGGCGGGCAGGACAGCAACTTTGACGCGCGCCTTGCGTGGATACGCGACGTTATGGACTGGGAGGGCAGCACGGGCAGCGCCAAGGAATTTGTAGAAAGTTTAAAGACCGACCTGTATACCAACGAGCTGCTCGTGTTCACACCGCACGGCAAGGTCATATCCCTTCCGCTCGAAGCCACCCCCATAGACTTTGCCTATGCCATCCATTCGGAGGTGGGCAACAAGTGCGTGGGCGCAAAGGTCAATTCCAAGATAGTGCCTTTAAATTCCGTCCTGCACACGGGCGACGTGGTGGAGATACTCACCTCCCCCAACGGCAAGGGCCCTTCGTGGGACTGGCTCAAATATGTCAAGTCGGGCTCGGCGCGCGCCAAGATAAGGCAGTTCTTCAAAAAGGAGATGAAGGAAGAAAACGCCCGCACCGGCAAGGCGATGCTGGACGCGGAGGCAAGGCGCAGGGGGTATTCGCTCGGCGACCTGCTCACCAACGACTCCTTTGAAAAACTGTCGCAGAAGCTGGTGTTCGCCTCGCAGGAAGAGATGTTTGCCTCCGTCGGCTACGGCGCGGTGAGCGTCAACCAGATAATATACAAACTTATAGACTACTATAAAAAGGTCGTTCCCAAGGCTCCCGTCCTTCCCGATAAGAGCGGGCATGTCCCCGCGTCGGGCGTCACGGTGCGCGGCATGGGCGGGCTGATGGTGCGCTTTGCGCGCTGCTGCAACCCCGTCCCGGGGGACGATATAGTCGGCTTCGTCTCGCGCGGGAGGGGCGTGATAGTGCACCGCAAGGACTGCCCCAACTTAAAGGACTACGACCCCGACCGCATCCAGCCCGCGCAGTGGGCGGCGGAGACCGGTTCGGAATTCATCGTGGGGCTGCGCGTCGTGGCGGACAACTGCGACGGCATAGTCGCCTTCGTCACGTCGGAGATCGCCGCCATGCACCTGTCGCTCACCCAGATAGTGGGCAGGCTGGACAAGAACAAGCAGACGGTGGTGGACATAAACGTGCGCCTCAACAAGCGCTCCGACCTTGACCTTTTGATAAACCACATCAAAAAGGACAAGCGCGTGATAGACGTATACAGGACGTCAAATTAAAGCTGCCGCGGCAGTATTTCGGATATATCCGGGGGTCATCATGCTCAAAGTTTACAAGATATACCCGCACGGGTTTGCATCCAATTCCTATATTTTAACAAAGGACGGAACAAACTGCGCCGTCATAGACTGCGCACAGGACAGGGTGTGGGCGGAATGCACCCGCCTCGGGCTCAAACCGCAGGGCGTGCTGTTGACGCACGGCCACTACGACCACATCGGCGGCTGCGCAAAGTTCTGCGAAAACGGCGTGCCCGTATACGCCGGCGGGGAGGAGGCGGCAAATATGTTTTCCCCGGAATACACCTGCCTCGGGTACCCTGTAAAGCCGTTCAAGGTCACCGCGGTGGGCGGCGGGCAGACGCTCTGCGTCGCAGGCATAAATTTCAACGTGATATCCACGCCGGGGCATACGTCGGGCGGGGTGAGCTACCTTGCGGACGACTGCCTCTTTACGGGCGATACGCTGTTTCGGGAGAGCGTCGGCAGGACGGATCTGCCTACGGGCAGCTCTTCCGCGCTCATCAACAGCATAAAAAAACTGTACGCTCTTCCCGGCGACTACAAAGTGTACTGCGGGCACGAAGAGGACACCACCCTTTCGCACGAGCGTGAGAACAATCCTTTCGTAAGGGGCTGAAATGCTTAGTACAAACTGTGAATTTTTAAGCGCGGAAATAATGGACGTTCTCCGCCTTTTCGGCGCGGAGGAAGAGGACTTCACCCATGTCTTCCTGCGCTACGGCGACGACTTTATAAACACCGTCACGCAGGGCGGCAGGAGCGTGGGCTACACGTTCAGGCAGCGCGCGGAAGGGCAGCTGGAATACAAGCGCTGCGCAAAGCGCTCGGCAAAACTTGCTTTCTACGAATACCTCTGCGAGCGCACGGGCAAGAGCTTCCCCTGGGGCGCGCTCACGGGCATCCGTCCCACAAAGATGGCTTATGCCGAACTTGCCGAAGGGCGCGACTTTGCTCCCCTGTTTAAAAGGTTTTTCGTCACGGAAGAAAATACCGGCATCATCCGCCGCGTGCTCGCCTCGCAGCGGGGCATATATGACAGGAACAGGGGAAAGGGCGAAGACATCTTCGTCAGCCTGCCGTTCTGCCCTACAAAGTGCGAATATTGCTCCTTTATAACTGCGCCCATGCCCGCCGTGGAAAGGTACATCGACGACTATGTGGACGCGCTGGTGGGCGAGATAGAAAGTTTAAAGCCCGTGCTCACGCGGATAAATTCCGTATACATAGGCGGCGGCACGCCGTTCTGCCTGAATAACGGTCAATTGACCCGCATATATGCCGCGATCAACGCGCTGAACGCGGGCGGGGCGGAGTTCACGGTGGAAGCCGGCAGGCCGGATACCTTTACCGATGAAAAACTTGCCGCCTGCAAAGACGCGGGCGTCACGCGCATCTGCGTCAACCCGCAGAGCTTTTCGGACGGAACGCTGGCAAAGATAGGCCGCAGGCACACCGCTGCGCAGACCTTTGCGGCATACGGCATGGCGGCAAAGTACGGCTTTGACATAAACATAGACCTTATAGCCGGGCTCGCGGACGAAACGGAGGCGGACTTTAAGCGCTCGCTGGACGCAGCCATAGGCCTGGCGCCTGCAAACATCACGGTGCATTCGCTCTGCCTTAAATCGGGTTCAAAGCTCAAAGAGGGCACCTCCCGCCTGGACGTATCCGGCATAGACGGAATGATAGCCTATTCGCGCGCGGCGCTCACTTCGGCGGGGTACGAACCGTACTATCTGTACCGCCAGAAGTATCAGGCGGGCGCCAACGAAAACACCGGGTGGTGCAAAGCCGGCAAGGAGTGCGCCTACAACATAGACACTATGGAAGAGATCTGTTCAAACATAGCGGTGGGCGCGGGTGCCATATCCAAAAGGGTGTACGGCGGAGGGGCGCGCATAGAGCGGCTCGCCTCCCCCAAGGATATCCCCACATACCTTGCAAAGGTAAAGGACATAACCGCGGCAAGAGGGGAGCTCTTCCGCTGAAAAAGCGCTCCGCTTTGCCGGGGCGCAAAAAAGCTGCGGCAAAATTGTAAAAGCCGCGGCAAAAAACTTGCATAATAAAAGAGCATATGGTAAAATAAAATACGCTGCGGCTACAAAGCGGTGCGAATACTCCACGCCCGGCTTTGTTGACCGCATATCAAGTTCCATTACAGGAGGATAATTTAAAATGGACAAGCAGGAAATAATCGCTAAATTCGCCACCAAGGAAGGCGACACCGGTTCCCCCGAGGTTCAGATAGCTCTGCTCACCGAGCGTATCAACCACCTCAACGAACATCTTAAGGAACACATTCACGACAATCACTCGCGCAGGGGCCTTCTCAAAATGGTAGGCCGTCGCCGCGGTCTTCTCGACTACCTCAAATCCAAGGATATAGAAAGGTACCGTGCCATTGTCGCTGCTCTCAACTTAAGAAAGTAATTTTAACGTATAAAAAAGAGCGCTTGTTTTATGCCGCTCTTTTTTTCATAAAATCACAAAAAATTTTGTCTGCGGCGGGGTCGCCGCGGGCGCAAGAACAGACAAGGAGTGTATAAATGAAAGAAGCTAAACAATTCAAAACAATGATAGGCGGAAGGGAGGTAGTCATAGAGACGGGCAAGTACGCCGAACAGGCAAACGGCGCCTGCACCGTGCGCTGCGGCGATACCGCCGTCCTCGTCACGGTCTGCATGTCCGAATCCCCCAGGGAGGGCATGGACTTTTTCCCTCTCCAGGTAGACTACGACGAAAAGATGTATTCCGTCGGCAAGATCCCCGGCGGTTTCAAAAAGCGTGAAGGCAGGGCAAGCGACAAGGCCATCCTCACCGCAAGGCTGATAGACAGGCCCCTTCGCCCGCTCTTTCCCAAGGGCCTTTACAACGACGTGACGGTAATAGCTCAGGCGCTTTCGGTAGAGCCCGACATCTCGCCCGAACCCCTTGCAATGATAGGTTCGTCCGTCGCCCTCGCCATATCGGATATCCCCTGGGCTGGCCCCACGGGTTCCGTAGTCGTGGGCATGGTGGACGGCAAGTACGTCATCAATCCCGACCTTGCGCAGCGCCAGGCGAGCACCATACACCTCAACCTCGCGGGCACCAAGGACGCCATCCTAATGATAGAGGCGGGCGCCGACGAGGTCACCAACGAAGAGATGGTCGGCGCTATAATGTTCGGCCATGAAGAGATCAAAAAGATATGCGCCTTCATAGACGATGAAATAGTTCCCGCGGTGGGCAAGCCCAAGAGGGAGATGGAACTCTACCACATCCCCGAAGAGCTTGACAACGCCGTGCGCGAATACGCATCCTCCAAGATAGACTGGGCTATCGACACGTTCGACAGGCAGGAGAGGGAGGCGCGCCAGGCGCAGGCGGAGCAGGAAGTTTTGGAGCACTTTGCCGACATCTATCACGAAAACACCAGGGAGATAAAGGACAGCCTGTATTACCTCACCAAGGAAAAGGTTCGCGCCAAGATATTCGACAAGGGCATCCGCCCCGACGGCCGCGGGCTTAAAGACGTGCGCCCCATCTGGTGCGAAAGGCACGTCCTTCCCCGCGTTCACGGTTCCGCCGTGTTCACCCGCGGGCAGACCCAGACTTTGACCACCTGCACGCTGGCAATGCTCTCGGAGGCGCAGAGGCTCGAAGGCCTTGACGAAGAGACGTCCAAAAGGTATATGCACCAGTACAACTTCCCCGGCTACTGCACGGGCGAAGCAAAGGCACTGCGCAGCCCCGGCAGGAGGGAGATAGGCCACGGCGCCCTTGCAGAGCGCGCCCTTGTGCCCGTCCTTCCTTCGGAAGAGCAGTTCCCTTACGCCATAAGGGTGGTAAACGACATCCTCTCTTCCAACGGCTCCTCTTCTATGGCTTCCGTGTGCGGCTCCACGATGGCGCTCATGGATGCGGGCGTTCCCATCACCCGTCCCGTTGCGGGCGTTGCTATGGGGCTTATAAAGAACCAGGAGACGGGCGAATTCAAGGTGCTCACCGATATCCAGGGCCTTGAAGACTTCCTCGGCGACATGGACTTCAAAGTAGCGGGCACTACAAAGGGCATAACCGCCATCCAGATGGATATAAAGATAAAAGGCATATCCGAAGAGATAATGCACACCGCCATAAACCAGGCAAACGAGGGCAGGCAGTTCATCCTCTCCAAGATGCTCGAATGCGTTCCCGAGGTAGCTCCCGCGCTCTCCGTATACGCTCCCAAGATCATCAGCTTTGAGATCGACCCCGAAAAGATCGGCGACGTCATCGGCAAGCAGGGCTGCGTGATAAAGAAGATAATGGAAGAGACGGGCACGGACATCGACTTCAACGACGACGATTCCGGCCGCGGCTATATATCCACTACCGGCCCCATAGAGAATGCCGAAAAGGCAAAGGCGATAATAATGTCCATAGCACACGATCCCGAAGTGGGCGACATGTTCGTCGGCACGGTAGTGCGCATCCTCACCTTCGGCGCGTTCGTGGAATTTGCCCCCGGCAAGGACGGCATGATCCACATCTCCAAACTTTCGGACAAGCGCGTTGAAAAGGTGGAAGACGTTGTCAACATCGGCGACGTCGTAAAGGTAGAGATTATCAAGATAGGCGAAAAGGGCATAGACCTCAAGCTGCTTGAAAAGCTCTCCTAAATCAATACAGCGTTTACGCGCCCCTGCGGCAGTTGCCGCAGGGGCGCTTTGTGTAAACAGGGCGCCGCCTATGCGCAAAGTCGGATATTGACAATTAAAAAAATCATGTTATACTTAAAATAAACCGCGTGTGCGGTAAAGGGGGAGACGGATATGAAATTTTTCCGTTGGTTATTTTCGGTCAAAGTAAGGCACCGCAGCGGCATTACCAGGTATGAAAGGGGCGGCGCGGGCGTCCGGATGCTTACGGTGACAGTCCTGCTTTTGTTTGCCGGCGCGGCGATAGGCTTTGAGATATGGAGCTTTTCCCTGCTCTCCGCAGGCAATATGCTGTGCATACTTACCTTTATCCTTGCAGCGGGGCTGGTTATCGCCTCGGAGGAATATGCCGTCGTATACTCTTTTGCCGGCTTCAAGATGTTTGCCCGGGGAGTGATAGACCGCAATACGGCCGCTCCTTCGGGGGAGCGGGCGCGCTGCGGCGGAGATCTTTTCGTAGGCATATTCTGCCTTTTGGCGGCAATAGCGCTGCCCGTCGGCGTTGTTGCGGTGTTTTTGTTAATGTAGTATAAAAGGGTGTTGGTTATGACATATCCTGCGCCGTATCACAAAAAAGATGGGCTGCGGTCTTCGGTCGCGGCCCATCTTATGTAAAGTAGCTCACCGCGCCGGCGAATATGGCGTATGCCACATCTTCGCGGTATTCCTCGGTCAGCAGCAATCTTTCGTCCTCGGCGTTGGATAAAAACCCGCACTCCACAATGACGGAGGGCGCCTCCGTGCATTGCAGCATATAGTAGTCGCCTATGAGCGGCTGTGCGCTCTCGGGTGCGGAGGGCATGGCGTTCAGCCGCTCCTGTACGCATAGGGCGAGCCGTTTGCCGCTCTCGCTGCCCTTTTTAAAAAATACCTGCGCGCCCCGCCTGGTGCCGTCGGGATAAAAGTTCTGATGCACGGAGATGACCATGTCCGCGCCGCAGTCTTTTATTATCTCGCGGCGCTTTTGCATGTCGCGCAGTTTGAATCCCTTTACGGGCAGCCCGTAAAGTCCCGCCTGGCTCTTTCTCGTCAGCACGGCGCAAAATCCCGCGTCGGTAAATTTTCCGTATAGCGTGCGCGCTATGGCAAGGTTGATGTCGCTCTCTTTTACGCCGCTCTGTTTTCCGCGCACGCCCGCATCTATGCCGCCGTGACCCGCGTCTATGACTATCACGGGCGCCGCCGCGGCGCTCGCGTAAGGTATGCCGCCGCACACTATCCCCGTGAGCGCGCTCAGTACTAAAACGGCGGCGGCAAGCGCCGCCGCGCCCCTTTTCAAGGTAAACAATTTCACGCTATATACTATTGAATATTTGATTTTTTTATGACTTTCTGCTATAATTGTCCAAAGGATAAATGGTGGAGTATGTTCGGAAAAGACGACTTTTTAACGCCGGAAGGCGCCCGCAACATAAGCCCCGTGGTGCTCGCTTTCGTGGGCGACGCGGTCTATTCGCTGTACGTCCGCGAACGGCTGGTAAAGGGTACCGACTACAAGACGGGCACGCTGCAAAAGCTCGCCTCGCAAAAGGTGTCCGCCCGCGGGCAGAGCGAACTTGCCGAACGCATGCTTCCCCTTTTGACGGATGAGGAGGCGGATGTTTACCGCCGCGGGAGGAACGCGCACAAGGCGGCGCGTTCAAAGAATGCAAGCGTCGGCGAATACAACCGCTCCACCGGGTTCGAAGCGCTGCTCGGCTACCTGTACCTTACGGGCAGGTACGAAAGGATAGAATTTTTAATAAAGGAATAAAATGAAGACCGAAGGCAGGAACGCCGTTACAGAGCTTATAAAGAGCGGCAAACCTATTGAAAAGATCGTTATGGAAAAGGGCGCGCAGGGCAGCCTCGCGCGGATATTTGCCGAAGCAAGGAAGGCGGGCGTCCGCGTCCAGTTTGCAGACGCCAAGGCGCTCGACAGGATGAGTTCTACCGGGCATCATCAGGGCGTTATAGCCTTTGCCGCGGAATACGAATACTGCGATCTGGAAGACATCGTCGCCGCAAAGGGCGCGCAGGGCGGATTTGTCATCCTGTGCGACGGGATAGAGGACGTGCACAACCTCGGCTCCATAATAAGGGTGGCGGAGTGCGCGGGCGCCGACGGCGTGGTCATCCCCGCGCAGAAGTCAGCAAGCGTGACCGAGGCGGTCATACGCATCTCGGCGGGCGCGGCAAACCTTATAAAGGTGGCAAAGGTGCCCTCGCTCAATGCCGCCGTGGATAAACTTAAGGCCGCCGGCTATTGGGTGTACGCGCTCGAAGCCGACGGGCAGAGCATATATTCCGCCGACCTTTCGGGCAATGTCGCGCTCGTGATCGGCGGCGAAGACAGCGGGGTCAAAAGGCTCACGCGCCAAAAGTGCGACGGCGTTTTATCCCTTCCCTTAAAGGGCAGGGTCAATTCCCTCAACGCCTCGGTAGCTCTGGGCATAGCGGCATACGAAGTGGTGAGATGCAGGCAAAAGAGCTGAGCGACGAACGGCTCGTGGAGCTTTCGCAAAAGGGCGACAAGTCCGCCACCGAACAGCTTTTAAAGCGCTATAAAAACGTAGTCCTTTCGGTCGCGCGGCGCTTTTTCCTGTCCGGGGGCGAAACGGAAGATCTCGTGCAGGAGGGAATGTGCGGGCTGTATTCCGCTATAGAGGGGTATTCGGACGGCAAGTCGGCGTTCTCTTCCTACGCGGCGCGCTGCATACGCAACCGCATAATAGACGCCGTAAAAGCCACGCGCGGCGCAAAGCATTCCGCGCTCAACAATTTTTTGCCCATAGTGGAGGTCGGCGAAGAGCTGTACCCCTCGCCCGAAAATCCCGAAGACGAGCTCATAAAGCGCGAAAACCGCAGGGAGTTCTTGCAAAAGATAGGCAAGAACCTCTCCTCGTTTGAATTTCAGGTCACGGTGATGTATATGGACGGGCTTACGATGGCGGAAATTTCCTCCGCCACGGGCAAACCCGTAAAGAGCATAGACAACGCCCTTCAGCGCGCCAAGAAAAAACTTTCGGCGCTGCTTTAAGGGCGGCAACAAAAAAGCAATATCCCGGGCAGGGCGCCTGCGGCGCCGCCGCCCGTGAATAATGGAGAGCAAATGGCATACCTCGCGTTTTACAGGATGTTCCGCCCGGATACCCTTGACAAGGTCGTCCGCCAGGAGCATATAGTAAAAATTTTAAAAAACCAGATAGAGAGCGGCAAGATAGGCCACGCCTACCTCTTTTGCGGCCCTCGCGGCACGGGCAAGACGTCCGTGGCAAAAATTTTTGCCCGCGCCATAAACTGCGAACATCCCGTAAACGGCTCTCCGTGCGGCAAGTGCGCAACGTGCAGGGCGCTTTCCGAAGGCGGCAATCTGGATATCTCCGAAATAGACGCCGCCTCCAACAACGGCGTGGACGAGATGCGCGATCTAAGGGAAAAGGTACAGTATCCCCCCGTTGCGGGCAGGTACAAGGTGTATATCATAGACGAAGTGCACATGCTCACCGCTTCGGCGTTCAACGCCGTGCTCAAAACGCTGGAAGAACCTCCCGCGCACGCCGTGTTCATCCTTGCCACCACCGAACCGCAGAAGATACCCGCAACCATACTTTCGCGCTGCATGCGCTTTGACTTCAAGCTCATTCCCCAGCACGACCTCGAAGGCCTGCTCAAGGACATATTTGCAAAAGTCGGCAAGGAGTATGAAGAGGAGGCAGTCGCCGCCATAGCCCGCGCAGGCGCGGGCAGCGCCCGCGATACGCTGTCCATAGCGGATATGTGCGTTTCATACTCTCAGGGTAAGCTCACCTATGCGGACGTAAATGCCGTTTTGGGCAGCGCCGACTTTTACAAAGTGGCGGAAGTCGTAAAGATGCTGCTTTTAGAAGATTCGGGCGGCGCCCTTTCCTGCGCGGAAGAAATCTTTGCCGGCGGGAAGAGCGCGGGCGTGTTCGTAAAGGACATTTTAAACTTTTTAAACAACGTGGCTGTCGCCAAGATGTGC
>CALVPV010000025.1 GCA_944353935.1 uncultured Clostridia bacterium
GGCGCCGTATTCCGATATGACGAGCTGCGCCCCGCTGCTCTCCGCGGCGGAAACAAAATCGGAAAAAGCCGAAGTTATGTGTTTATTGACGCAGTAAGGGTAAAAGATCGTGCCCGCGCCGAACATGCCGATAATTTCCGCGAGCCCGCCGCAATGTTCCGACTTTACGGAAGTGCACACCACGTAATCTATAAAATCGCAATCTATAGAATTAAGCGCCCTTATGACGGACAGCGTGGACGTATAACTGCCGCCCCCGCCGTCAATTAGCATGACCTTGCCGTCCGGGAGGGTCGCAATGGTACAGTCCGCCTGGCCGACATCCAACATGCGCAGCACCAACTGCCCCTGCTGCGGGCGGGTGCGGCGCACAAAGTACGCCGAAATGTATTTGAGCGGATAAAAAATGTTAACTATGAGCAGCGCCGTTATCACCGCAGCGGCAACGGCAACGCTTATCACCGCTGCGAGCGCCTTTTTTGTAAGTTTCAGCTTGTTCACGCGACGAACACCGTATGACGAATACTATTAGTTCTATTATACATAAGCGGCGGGCAATTGTAAAGTTTTTTTTAAAATTTCAACCCCGGTTAAGGCGCGCAATATAGCGCAAACCGTGACAGACTTAACGCACAGGCACTATTTGGATGCGTACGCACGGGCGGGGGCGCATAGAACGCGCCCCCGCCCGAAAATTATATTGTTGCCGAATTTATTATGAACTTGTCCACTTTGCATACAGCTTTGTCTCTTGATAGACAATCTTTTTACCATCTCCATTTATTTGCGTGCGCTCTTCCGGCAGAACGTCCGTTTCAAAGTCCCACTCGTTTAAACACCCCGGCTCTTTATAC
This sequence comes from uncultured Clostridia bacterium, assembly GCA_944353935.1. Lineage (GTDB taxonomy): Bacteria > Bacillota > Clostridia > Christensenellales > Borkfalkiaceae > Coproplasma. The sequence goes on from CALVPV010000025.1 coordinate 855, forward strand.
CACCCGCCGAACGTATAGCCTTCGCGGACAGGTTCGGGCGGGATAAACTCTATTTTACTGCCGTAATCGCAATCGTCTATCCAATAGTACCGCGCTCCGTCCGCCCTCTCGTAATTGTAATAATAAGATATATTTGCAGGAAACCGATTAACAAAATAAAAACCGTCTGCAGTAATAGATTCATATACATTAGCGGGATAATATATATCATAACTTATCGAATAATCATAGGGCAAGACTTGCGGGCTCATAATTTTTTCTAAATTAGGACAACTTTGAAAAGAAAACGGATACATTTCTATCCCGCTTTCCAGATAAACTTTTTCTACAGATTGACTTTTTATATCGGGAAATGTCAGTTCCCCGGCAATCATATCTATAGCCCCGCCAAGAGAAACGTAGCCGAGCGATTTAACCTTTATACCGTCAATATATGAAGGAATTACCAAAAATCGATTTTTATTTCCCTGCGCAGTAGTGCCCATAATTTCGCAATAGTCGTCATAAAAGCGCACGATAAAATCACCGGCTTCGCGATCGACATAATCTACAGAATCTTTTTTTACGCATGCCGCAAAACAAACGCAGGAAACAGTAATTATTGCCCCCGCAAACAAAAATGCCAATCTTCTTTTATATAGCATATAATGTAACCTCCGAGCCATTTAATACGACATATATACTATTCAATATTTAAAATTTAAAAAATACAAGTAAAACCACAATTTTTGCACTTACAGTATAGCACCAAAAATAAATTTGTCAATACCCGCCTTATACGCTTAAAAGCGCTTACGGCAGGCAAAAAAATACCCGCCGCAGGCACATTTGCGCCTGCGGTGGGTATTTTTTGGAGGGGAAATTTTATGTATTTGCAATACGGCGCGTAAAAAGCGCCGCGTCTGTGAACTTAACCAAGTCAAAGTGCGCCGAACACGATCGGAAGCGGGTATCTCACCACATCTGCCGCGTTAAAGCACCTGACTATATTATGTATCCCTTTCTATGCGGTGATATTCGCAATGGAGCAGAGTTCCGTCCATATCATAGTAATGCACTATCTCTGCCGTGGCGTCGCCCATACTGCACGCCTCTTCGCCGTTGCGGAAATATGTGACCGTATAACTGCCGCCTATGAGCGGCCTTGCCATTGTGAACGCGGCGAGCCCGCCGCCCTGCCGTGCCTGCATACACTTTCTCCCTTACAGAGCCCCTTAGAGCTTTACGGTTATAATATAAACCGTTTTTGTTAAAGTTAAGTGTAAAACGCAAGAATTTTATGCAAATATCACAATTTTTTTCTGCGGCATGCCAATTTTGAGTATTTTCCGCAAGCATATTGACGAACGCCCCTTTAAGTGCTATTATATTTTATATCATATACACCAAACGAGGGGTGAAAAATGGGAAACCTTATAATTACCGTGAGCCGCGAATTCGGCAGCGGCGGGCGAGAATTCGGCAGAAGACTTTCCGACGATCTGGGCATAGCCTACTACGACCGCCAGATAATAACGGAGATAGCCAAGCGCACCTCCCTTTCGGAGGAATACGTGCACCAGATAATAGAGCACAAGCCCTACATGCCCTTCCCGATAACCACGGGCAGGAGCTTTTATCCGCTGACAGACCCCGTTATAGAACAGACGCTCTCCGTATACAACGAACAGCACAACATAATACGCGAAATGGCGGAAAAGTCCGACTGCGTAATTGTGGGCAGGTGCGCGGACAGGATCTTAAAGGATATGGCGCCGCTCAGGATATTCGTGTATTCGGACATGCCCTCGCGCATAAGGCGCTGCCGCGAAAAGGCGCCTCAGCACGAACACCTGTCCGATTCCGCCCTTAAAAGGCACATTTTAAAGATAGACAAAGAGCGCGCAAAGTACTACTCCTTTTACACCGACAAAAAATGGGGCGACCGCCTGAATTACGATCTGTGCATAAACACGTCCGGCATCACGCCCAAAGAGGCGGCGGCGGAGCTTGCGATCATACTCGATAAAAAGAGGCGGTGAAATAATTCCGAATAACGGGACATTTTTTAGAAAAAGAGCCTTGACCTTATAAAATATAAGTGATATAATAATACAAAAGCCGCTTTGCGCGGCAATTGCGCAGGAGATCTTATATGAAAAAGTATGACTATCTTATTGTGGGCGCGGGCCTGTTCGGCTGCGTGTTTGCACACGAAGCAAAAAAGGCGGGCAAAAAGTGCCTTGTGATAGACAAGCGCAGCCACATAGGCGGCAACATATACACCGAAAACAAGGACGGCATAAACATCCACGTTTACGGCGCGCACATATTCCATACATCCGACGAGCGCGTGTGGAAGTACGTAAACGAGTTTGTTACGTTCAACAACTTTGTCAATTCGCCGATCGCCCGCTACAAGGACGAGCTGTACAACCTGCCCTTCAACATGAACACCTTTTCCAAGATGTGGGGCGTAGTTACGCCCAAAGAGGCGCAGGACAAAATAGCTTCGCAGATAGCCGAACTTGATATAGGCGAGCCGAAAAACCTTGAAGAACAGGGCCTTAAACTTGTGGGCAGGGACGTGTTTGAAAAGCTCATAAAGGGCTACACGGAAAAACAGTGGGGAAAGAGCTGCAAAGAGCTGCCCGCATTCATCATAAAGAGGATACCCCTGCGCTTTGTGTACGACAACAACTACTTCAACGACCGCTATCAGGGCATAGCCGAGGGCGGCTACACCCGCCTTGCCGAAAAGCTGCTTGAAGGCACCGAAGTGCTGCTTGAAACGGAGTATTCCGAATTTAAAAAGAAGAACCCCGATATCGCCGAAAAGACGCTTTACACCGGCATGATAGACGAATACTTCGGCTATAAGTTCGGCGAACTCGAATACCGCTCCCTCCGCTTTGAAACGGAAAGGCTGGAAGAGGAAAACCACCAGGGCAACGCCGTTGTGAACTACACGGAGCGCGAAGTGCCCTTCACCCGCATAATAGAGCACAAGCACTTTGAAAAAGCCGCGAGCCCCGTGACGTACATCACGCGGGAATATCCCGCAACGTGGCACAAGGGCGACGAACCCTATTACCCCGTAAACGACGAAAAAAACAATGCCCTGTACGCAAAATACAGAGAGCTTGCAGCAAAGGAACCGAACGTAATATTCGGCGGAAGGCTGGGGCAGTACAAGTACTACGACATGGACAAGGTAATAGCCGCCGCACTCGATTGCGCGGAAGAAAACCTTTAAAAATACGTTAAACGGCATATATGCGCCGCGCATTTTTGCGCGGCGCAAATTTAATATATGAATAAAAATTGAATAATCAAGGCATACTGCCGCACCTTTTTTAAACGTGCCGCAGAGCACCAAATAAACTTATGTCATACCGTTGATTTATATGCGGCTGTGTGATATAATAAAAACGTGATATTATTTGAAATTAAATTAAAAAACGGCATAGACGGGGCAGAGCAATTGTTTGTAAAGGGCGGCAGCTATGACGCGGCGAGCGGGACGCTCGCGTTAAAGGCGGGCGAAGTTGCCGACTTTGAGACGTTCTTTAACCTGTTCCCCCATGCGAAATACGCAAAATACTGCGGGCTTGAAGGCGTTACGCTTAATCTTTACGCAAAGGGGCGCTACCGTATAGACGTATACGAACGCCGCAACGGCGGCAGCACGCGCATATCGTCTGCCGACTGCGACGGCGACGGCGCCGTTTTCCTGAATATATCGGGCGCAAAGACGGGCGGGTATATCTGTTTCACCGTTACCGCTGCGGGCGACTGCACGATCTGCGGCGGGGCGTGGACGGCGGAAAGGCAGCCCGGCAGGCAGGTCAAAATAGGCGTGGTGATATGCACTTACCGCCGCGAAGATTATGTGCGCGCAAACATGGCGCGCGTTGCCGAGGCAATTGACCGCCGCCCCGAATGGGCAGACCGCCTCCACTTTTTTATAATAGACAACGCAAAGACGCTCCAACTTGAAAAGAGCGGTTTTTATACGGTGATACCCAACCGCAACCTGGGCGGTTCGGGCGGTTTTACCCGCGGTATAACCGAAGTGTGCGCAGACCCTTCCTACACTCACTTTTTGTTGATGGACGACGACATCAGCTTTGATTTTTCCGTATTGGAGCGCACATATGCCATGATGAGCGCGCTTACGGACGAACATAAAAACGCGACGCTTGGCAGCACAATGCTTTATCAGGACAGACCGTACGTTCAGCACGAGTCGGGGGCAAACTTTGACGGACTGCGCTTTAGGGCGATAAATTACTGCCTGGATATGCGCGATACGGAAAATCTTTTAAAAAACGAACAACCCCGGAACGCAAATTACTGCGGTTGGTGGTACTGCTGCATGCCCGTGACCTGCGTAAAAAAATTCGGGCTGCCCATGCCCTTTTTTATAAAGTGCGACGACGTGGAATACGGCATGCGCGCCGTTGAGGAGCTTATCCTGATGAACGGCGTTGCGGTATGGCACCAGGACTTTGCAAAAAAGATCTCGCCCGCGCTCGAATATTACAAGCGCAACGAGGCGGTGACTTCGGCAGTGAGATTGGACTGTTCGCGCTTTAAAGTCATAGTGCACTTTTGCTATTATGCGTTCAAGCACCTTACGATGAAAAATTACAACTGTGCCGAGTTGCTTTTAAAGGGATACGACGACTTTTTAAAGGGGCCGGACTTTTTTACTTCCTCCGACCCCGAAAAAATAAACGCCGAACTTATAAAGGTAAAACCCGACTGGCAGCCCAAAAAACAGCTTGAAGAAAAATACGGGAAGATAGATTGCGACAACGATTACAAAAACAAATTGTCCTTTTTTGAACAGTTGATGCGCGCAATGATGCTTGTAGAAAACTTTTTGCCGTCATTCCTGTTTTCAAAAAAGCCTGTCGCAACGCAGGCGTTCAGGCCGAAGGCCTCCGCCGCCTTTTTAAAAAGAACGGTGATACACTACGACGAATACACGGGGAGCGGCTTTGTATGCACGCTGGACAAAGAACGCAGGAAAAAGCTGAGGCGGCACACGCTGAGCATCATCTTTAAACTGCTTTTCGGGTACGGAAAAATCAAAAAAATGTATATAAGCGGCCGCTCGGCAATGTGCTCGGAAGAAAACTGGAACAGGCTGTTCTTCCCCGAAGGCAAAAAATGACGCGTTTATGCGCGCGGCAACGCCGTATTTGGTGTAAAAAAATTACAGTAGTATCAGATATTGACACTTTGTAAAAGATTTTGCGGAATTTGCTGCAAATTCCAAATAAATTTTATTCAAACGATAGATTTATAATATATATTGTACTATAATAATTATAATGATATTTTACGTCCGGCAGAATGCCGGCGACGCGCCTATATCCGATGCGAGCGCCGCTTAAGACAGTGCGGCAGGTCATACGACGGAAACAAAGACAGAGAAATGACGAAATTTTACCTGCACATAAAATATATAACAGACTTTATAATAGCGCTTGTCGGGATAATACTTGCCTCGCCGCTGATGGCTGCCGTAGCCGTAGCCATAAAGATAGAGGACGGCGGCAACGTGCTGCTGAGGCAGAGCCGCACGGGAAGGCACGGAAAAAAGTTCACATGCTACAAGTTCCGCTCCATGAAGAGCGCCGACGTGCCGTTCGACAAAAACAAGCCTGTAATTAAGGACAATAACGACAACCTTACAAAAGTCGGCAAATTTATAAGAAAGTTCAAGATAGACGAGCTGCCCCAGATATTCAACATTTTAAAGGGCGACATGTGCTTTATAGGCCCCCGCCCCCTTCTTCCCGTTTACGACTGCGAATACCAGGAATGGGAGCTCATCAAATTTGAGATGCGCCCCGGGCTGACCGGGCTTTCGCAGGTGCGGGGGAACGGATACCTTACGATAAAGGCGCGCAAATATTACGACGCTTACTATGTGATGCACGCTTCGCCCGTGCTCGATATAAAGATAATCTTAAAGACGGCCGCCGTGCTGTTTATGGGGGAGCGCCGCTTTTTGAGGCACGTCCCTCCCGAAGATTACATCCGCCTGCAGGAAGAAGTTAAAAAACGCCCCATAAGCAGGCAGACATACATCAACTTCGGGCTCGTCCCGCCCGAAGAGGCAAAAAAGGGGAAATGACCGAATGCAAGACAGCAGGATAAACGTACTGCAGATAGTCGGCAACGCGCGCCTTGGCGGCGTTGCCGCTTGTTTAATGAATTATTTCAGGCGGGTCGACCTTTCTGGATTCCGCTTTGATTTTGTGACGTACGCGCCCTCGCCGTTTGACGACTTGGTAAAGGAAGTCGACGGCTCAGCGCGCGTTTATTATATATCGCCCTTTCAGAAAAACTTTTTAAAGGGCATATTTGACCTTGAAAAAATCTGTAAAAACAACAATTACGACATAGTGCATTCCCACCTTACAACGCTTTCCGCGTTTTCGCTCACCGCGGCGGCACACACGGACGTGCCGGTGAGGATATGCCACGCGCACAGCACGTTCAATAAAAATTCCGAACACTACCTTGTAAAAAGTTTTTTGCGCCCGTTTGCCAGCGACCACGCCACGCACCTGATGGCATGCAGCCGCGCAACGGCGGAAAACATCTTCGGCAAGCGCGCGCAAGAAGCCACCATACTGCCCAACGCGATAGAGACGGACAGGTTTTTATCCGACGAAAGGGCATACGCGGAGGCGAGGGAAAAATTGGGTCTGCACGGGAAGGTCATACTGTTTACCGGCAGGTTTGAATACCAAAAAAACCTTCCCCTGCTTGTAAGCGCATTTTCGCTGATGTGCCGCGAAGAGGACGCGACGCTCGTGCTTATAGGCGACGGCAAGGAAAGGCACGCCCTTCACGAACTCATAGCCGGGCTGGGGATAAAAAAGAGCGTCAAGATAGTCCCCCCTTGCGACCCCACGCCGTGGTACAAGGCGGCGGACGTATTCTGCCTTCCTTCTCGCTACGAAGGATTGAGCATCGCCGCGGTGGAAGCGCAGACGGCGGGATTGAAGTGCATACTTTCAGACTCCGTCTCACGCGAGGTGAACGTCACGGACAACTGCGTATTCCTGCCTGACGACCCCGAAGCGTGGGCAGCCGAGCTCAAAAAGCCCTGCCCCCACCTGTACGACTGCAAAAAACTTTTGGAAGACGCGCACCTTGACATAGAGAAAGAGGCGCACCTGCTGACCGATTTTTACAAAAAGGCGCTTGCGGAAAAAAGATGATATCCGTGATATGCCCCGCCTACAACAATGCAAAGACGGTACGGCGGGCAGCCGAGAGCATACTTTGCGGAACATACAGGGATATAGAACTCATACTCGTGGACGACGGCAGCACGGACGGCACCGCCGAAGAGATCGCGCGCATCGCCGCAGAGGACGGGCGCGTCGTTGCGCTGTTCAACGGAGAAAACAGGGGGATCGTTTACAGCCTGAACAGGGCGATAGCCGCCGCGCGCGGGGAATACATCGCGCGGATGGACGCCGACGACTTTTCACACCCGGACAGGCTGGAAAAACAGCTCGCCTTTCTTGAAGGGCACCCGGAATACGCCTTTTGCGCGAGCGCGGCAAGGCTGTGCCACGACGGAAAGGCATACGGCGAAAGAAGGTACAAGCCCGCACCCACAAAGGGCGACCTTGCAAAATACTGCCCCTTTATACACCCGACGCTGCTTATAAGAAGACCCGTAATTGAAAAAATCGGCGGGTACAATGATAAAAAGTATACAATACGCTGTGAAGATTACGACCTTTATTTCAGGCTTTACAAAAAAGACTTTTTTGGATATAATATACAGGAAGCACTTTTAGACTACAGCGAATCACCCTGCGACAACTCCAAGCACACGCCGAAAACGCGCTTCAACGAATTTATCGTAAGGATGCGCGGATGTGCCGCGATAGGGCGGCCGCTCGGTTTTTTTACGGCTTTTAAATGCCTTATACTTATTTTTACACCTAAATGGCTATACTTTAAGCTGAAGAACGCGAGGTCGGAGAATAACATCTATGAGCAAAAAGACGGCAAGGCTTAGCCAAAGAATGTACCTGTTGCGCCTGCTGGTAAAGCGCAACATAAAAAACCAGTACTACCGCTCCTTTATAGGCGTACTGTGGACGGTTTTAAATCCACTTTTGAACATGATAGTCATGGCGTTCGTGTTTTCCGCGCTGTTCGGCAGGCACACGGACGGGCTTGACTACCCCATATATATACTTTCCGGCAACATAATCTTCGGGATAATGCGCAGCTCCACGTCCTCTTCGCTCGGGTGCCTTGTAGGGCAGTCCGACATGCTGCAAAAGACCAAGGTGCCTATAGAGATATTCCCCACGGCAAACGTCTTTTCCGCGCTGGTGACGTTCGGCTTTTCCTTTATAGCGCTGCTACTCGTGGCTGGATTCCGCGCGCTGCCCATATTCGGCGGGCCCTACTTTTATTTTTCCTGGAAGATAGTGCTCATAATAATCATACTGCCCGCGGTGACGGTGTTCTCGCTCGGCATATCGTACTTTTTGAGCGCGCTGTACGTATTCTTCCGCGACATAAAGCATATTTACGGCGTTATACTTACGCTGTGGACATACCTTACCCCCCTCTTCTATTCGGTTGAGGCATTGAAGAGCGAATTGGTTTCCAAGGCAATGGTATTCAACCCGATGTACCACTACGTAGAGGGGTTCCGCGAACTTTTAAGGGGAGATATCCCCCAGATAATGCTGTCATTTTCCACGACTCAGCCCTCCATACTTGCGATGTACGGCTTTGCCGCCGTTTCGCTCGTCTTAGGCTGGCTGTTTTTAAAGGCGATGAAGAACAAGATCGCCGCCAATCTGTGAGGTGACGATATGGAGGACAACAGGCAGGACGTCGTTTTGGAAGTGCGCGACGTGACAATGAAATTCAACAAGTACGAAACGGGCGTAAATTCGCTTAAAGAACTTGTTGTGCGCGCTTTTAAAAAGAATTTAAAAAAGAGGAAGTTCGAATGCCTTAAAGGCGTGAGCTTTGACGTGCACCGCGGTGAAGCCGTGGCGCTGATAGGCCGCAACGGCGCCGGCAAATCCACGCTTTTAAAGATAGTTTCCGGCATTTTGAAGCCGACAAGCGGCTATGCGAAAAGATACGGCAGGATAACGCCGCTGCTGCGCCTGGGCGCGGGGTTCGACGGCAACGCCACCGGGCTGGAAAACATCTACCTAAACGCCGCGATACTCGGCTACACAAAAAAGGAGATAGACGCAAAGATACCGGAGATAGTTGAATTTTCGGAGCTGGGCGACTTTATATATTCCCCCATAAAGACGTACTCTTCGGGCATGCTGGCAAGGCTGGGGTTTTCCATTGCGGTCAGCATGGATTCGGAGATACTGCTGATAGACGAGATACTTGCCGTGGGCGACATAGCGTTCAACAAAAAGTGCCACGCAAAACTTGCGGAACTGCAGCAGAAGGGACTGACCTTTTTGATAGTTTCACACGGGGAGGCAGTAAAAAGATACTGCAAGCGCGCCATATGGATAGACGGCGGCCTTGTGCGGGAGGACGGGGACATAACCACGGTGTTCAAACACTACACCGAGGCGATGACCAAAAAAACCGCAGCGCCCGCCACCGCACCGGCGGCTCCCGCGGCGCAGCCGCAGGCAAAGCCCGCAGCACCCGCAGCGGCAGACGCGAACAAAAAATGAATCAAGCAAAAGCCGCCGCGCATACAATGCGCGGCGGCAATTTTTACAGCTTTTTGCTCTGTGCGGGGCACCCTTCGCCCGTTGCGGCGAGTTCTCCGCCGGCGGGCAACTTTTTTCTCCGCCCTACAAGCAGCGGCCTTAAAAGCAGGAGCGGGCCGCTTTCGCCCTCCCTTTCGGACAGGAGCAGGAACACCGAATAAACCATTGCGGGGAATACGTGGAAGAGATGATTGTCCAACAGCGACATCCCGAATATGCCGAGCAATATTATTATATAGAACAGGCTTTCGGCAGTGGGGCGCCTTTTTACGGCAAACACCACCTGCAAAAAATGCACGCAATATGCAAGCAGCCCCAATATGCCGCAGCTTGCCAGCATCTGTATGAACACGTTGTGGTACATGTCGGGGAATATCCAGTTTTCTATGTCGTACGACCAGTCGGGCGCTATCGGTTCATAGAAGCCCACGCCGAACAGCGGGGCGCGCAGGAAGTTTTCTATGCCGCTCTGCCATATGAACGACCTGCCGGAATCATCGAATCCCCTTTCAAAGTACACGGCGAGCAGTTCGCGGATAAAATCCCACATCACGGTGAGCGCGGCTGCGCCTGCGATTAGCGCCACGCAGTTGAATATGCGCACGAATTTGCGCACGGGCGATCTTACTATGCTGAGGTATATTGCCGCCGCAAGCAGTATTATGCCGCTTATGAGCGCGGAAGTGCGGCTCAAAGTCAGGCATACCCCGCCGAAGAACAGAAAGGCGAGCATATAGAACGCCCACCCGCCGCGGCGCGACTTTAGGGCAAGGTAGAAGCACGCTGGGAACAGCATGCCCAGCATGCCGCCTATATTGTTGCTCATCCCCCAGCCTGCGACAAGCAGGTTCTTATCTACCGAACCGTCCTTTATTACGCCGTCAAAGATGTATATTTTTGCAAGTTGCAGGAATATCACTCCGGACGCCAAAACGAGGATATATGCCACATAGTGCGGGGTCTTTTCGTCCACGGAAAGCGTATTGAAGAAAAATATATAGAAAGCGAAAAAGGACAGCGCCATCAACAGCCCGAACGGGAGATCCTTTATCTGATAGCCTGAAAAGAGCACGCCGTTCAACAGGAATGCAGCCACCATCAGCACTATGCCCAGACGCAGTTTGCTCTCTTTGAAAAAGTTCCTGTCCTGCGGGAAGGCTATAAAGCGGAACAGCAGGCAGGCGACGAGCAGCACGCCGAGACACAAGAGGTATATCCTGACCCCGCCGTCGTTGAAAAAGCCGGAAGAAAAGGGATACTGCGGAGTGTGCACCCAGCTCACTGCATACACGGCGAGGAACACCATGGGAAGAAACGGCTTTGAATCGCGCGAAAATATGCTGCTGAACACCACGACCGCCGCAGACACCGCGTAAAAAGCTATCTCCAGCCCGAACAGCGACGAAAGCAGCGCGAGCAGCGCATATGCCGCGGGGAAATAATAGCTGTCTAAAAACCACAGCAACTGTTTGAGCACGGGCAACTGCGTTAGCGCCCTTATCCTTTGCCTCATACGTTCTCCTTAAGCCGCGGCGTGCGGCAGCGCGCACGCCCTTTTAACCATGATAGCACTTTTGCCCGCCGTTTGGCAAGCGGCGCACGGCAGCAACATAAAATTTTGCCGCAGCGAAATTTTACGCTCATTCGCATATGACTATCTCCGTTATATCGGGTATGTTTATCGTATGCCCGTCTGCAAATATGAGCAATTTTTTATATGCGTCTATCTTTTTTACCCTGCCAGACTTTGTTACATATGCGCCGCCCTCCTTGCGCGCGTCCGCCTCAAAATAGGTTATGCGCACCGAGGGGCGGGAAGAAATTTCCGCAGACAAAACGGAAAACGCGGCGTCAAGTTCGGCAAGCTGCCCTTCGCCGAGTTCGAGCCGTTCGGATGTAGGCCTGCGAACCTCGTCTATCGCGTCGCCGTAGCCCGTGAGCGCCGCAAACGGGGCAAACTGAGCCGCCCTTGCCTCCGCAGGCATATGCGGGCGCTTGGACGAACGATAGTGCGGCAGATCGATTATATCGTCATACTTTCCCATGATTCCTCCTTAAAAATGCCCGCGCCTACGCCTTATGGCCGCCTATCTGCCCGTTGCGGCTTATGGCGGTAGCGCCCTCTTCCAAGCTTATGCCCTTTAATACGGCGTTTTTACCGTATTTGCCGCGTATTTCGAGCACTGCTTTTTGCCGCTTCTTTTCCCTTTCGTTTTCGGCGGAACGCTCCCTGTTCCTTCTTGCGCGCTCCTCATAGTCGGTGAAAAGATCCATCTGTTCGTCCGCGGCGCTCTCTTCGCCGCAGTCGGGCACCACCTTTGCCGCGGTGATGTACATGCGGCGGATGCTGAGCTTTTTGTTTATTATTCTGTCGAACAGCTGCGCCGCCGCCTGCCTTATCATCTTGCCGGACGAAGTTTTTATGTCGATGTTGTACGTGCCGTGCGCGTGCTTGGGTATCTTGCGACCGTAGCGGTCTACGGAATATTCGCCGCCGTAATCCCTGTTCTCCACGTCGTACCCGACGGTGAGCACTATCTGGTCGGTGACGAGCCCCTTTGCCACGAGGTCGAGCGCGAGAGCGTCCGCCATTTCGGAGAGCACGAGCTTTGCCTTTTCATACGGGTATGGTTCCTGAAGCACCTGCCCCGAACATATGCTGTTGGATTCCGGCCTGTAGGCCTTTACCTCTGCTATGGTACACGGTTCCCATCCCCATGCGTGATCTATGAGCAGTTCGGCATTCACCCCGAACATACTGTACAGCAGATCCTCGTTGTATATGGGGTCGCCGCCGAGCGAACAACGGGCGATATCGCCCATGGTGTACAGCCCGTGCGCTTCAAGTTTTTCCGCATATCCCCTGCCGACGCGCCAAAAGTCGGTGAGCGGGCGATGTTCCCACAGAGTGCGGCGGTAAGCCGCCTCGTCAAGTTCGGCTATGCGCACGCCGTCTTTATCGGCGGGAACGTGCTTTGCCACGATGTCCATCGCAACCTTGCAGAGGTACATATTGGTACCTATGCCCGCCGTAGCGGTTATGCCCGTCTCGCTTAAAACATGCCTTATTATGCGCATGACGTACTCGCGCGCGGTGCAGTTTGCCGTTTTTAAATAGCCGGTGACGTCGATGAACACTTCGTCTATGGAATAGACGTGGATGTCTTCCGCGGCGGCGTATTGCAGGTATATCTTATATATGCGCGTGCTGTATTGCATATAGTGCGCCATACGCGGCGGCGCCACGATATAGCTCAGTTCAAGGGACGGGTCGGCTTTGAGCTGCACGTCCGAATGGGACTTGCCTGAAAATTTATGCCCCGGCGCCCTGTTTTTGCGGGTACGGTTGACCTCTTTTACCCTTTGAACGACTTCAAACAGGCGCGCCCTGCCCGGTATCCCGTACGCCTTTAACGAGGGCGATACGGCAAGGCAGATGGTCTTTTCCGTGCGCCCCTCGTCCGCCACGACGAGATTTGTCGTCATCGGATCGAGCCCCCTGTCCATGCACTCCACGGAGGCGTAAAAGGATTTAAGGTCGATCGCTATGTATATTCTTTCCGGCATATCGGCGTCACACCTCCGCTTTAAACATTTGTTCAACAATATTCTATCACCGCAAAGGCATTTTGTCAATCAACCGTCGCCAAAACAGGCGCCGCCCGTGATAATATTGCCATATTGCAACAATTTAACACCCCTATCCGGCAAATCGCCCGATCGAGCCTGTTTTACGGCCGACTTGCCGCGTTTACCGATTACGATATAAGACGCAGACACGTCTTTGCGATAAAATCAAGTGTTTAACTTATATGGAAAATACTTTTTTGAGCCATTTTTACCCAAGTTTTGACATGCAAACAGGGCTTATCCCTTGGCGGGATAAGCCCTGCTTTTTCTTTATTTTTATCTTTTTTTGCAATTTTACGGGGATTTTGCCGCACGATCGCAAAAACAAACCCTTACATTACTTGCGGGGATTCTTGATGTTGGCCTGCGTTGGCGTCTCCGTTCCGAGTGCCGTCGCCAAATTGAACAAAATACCACATTTAAAACATTTTTTAACGACTATTCATCGATTTGTTCATAATAATATGAGTAGTCAATGCCCTTCATAAAGATCTCCCTGTTGTCTATCTGCGGCGTCTGAGCGTTTTTGATCAGTTCAAAAATATGCGACGGATCGACGGGGCTTTGCCTCATCGCGTCAAGATATTCGCGCTTGTTTATCTTGCTCCAATCGGTGCAGGTATGCAGGTTCTTTTTGAGGATAAGGTCAAGCCAGATGCGCATTGCTCTGCCGTTACCTTCCATAAACGGGTGGGCGATGTTCATCTCCACGTACTTTTTGACGATGTCTTCAATGCTATCTTCGGGCATTTTTTCAATGAGCGCGAGGTTTTC
>CALVPV010000026.1 GCA_944353935.1 uncultured Clostridia bacterium
TGATGGGAGTAAAACGTGTCCTGAAGAATTTTACTCCGAGGCGTTTGTAATAATCCCTTGCGATTGAGGCATCAATCGTTATTGTAAACAGTGGTTTTTCAGGCGAAAAGCCATTAGCCCCTCGGGTGTTTAATGTTAGCCTGAGCGGCTGCGAGCCTTGCGATGGGAACGCGGAAAGGCGAGCAGGATACATAATCAAGGCCGATTGCGTGGCAGAACTCTATGGAAGAAGGATCGCCGCCGTGTTCGCCGCAGATGCCGCAGTGAAGGTTCTTGCGGGTCTCCTTGCCGAGCTTAACAGCCATTTCCATAAGCTTGCCTACGCCGGTGGTATCGAGCTTGGCAAACGGATCGAATTCGTATATCTTGGCGGAATAGTACGAAGGAAGGAATTTGCCTGCGTCGTCGCGCGAGAAGCCGAAGGTCATCTGGGTCAGGTCGTTGGTGCCGAAGCAGAAGAATTCGGCCTCGGTAGCGATCTGGTCTGCGGTGAGAGCGGCACGAGGTATCTCTATCATGGTGCCCACTTCATATTTAAGGTCTACACCGGAATCCTTTATTACCTTATCCGCCGTTTCAACGACGGTCTTTTTAACGAACGCAAGTTCCTTTACTTCGCCTACGAGAGGGATCATTATTTCGGGAACTACCTTCCAGTCGGGATGCCTCTTCTGAACAGCGATCGCCGCCTTTATAACGGCGTTGGTCTGCATAACCGCTATTTCGGGATAAGTAACGGTAAGGCGGCAGCCGCGGTGACCCATCATGGGGTTGAATTCATGCAGGTCGGAAATGATCTGCTTGATCTGCGCAACGGTCTTGCCCTGAGCCTTCGCGAGCGCCTTGATATCCTCTTCGTCGGTGGGAACGAACTCATGGAGAGGGGGATCGAGGAAACGGATGGTAACAGGCTGGCCTTCAAGGGCTTCCATAAGGCCTTCAAAGTCTGCCTGCTGCATGGGCTCTATCTTGGCGAGCGCAGCCTCCCTCTCTTCCTTGGTGTCGGAGCAGATCATCTCGCGGAATGCGCCGATGCGCGCGGGATCGAAGAACATGTGCTCGGTACGGCAGAGACCGATGCCCTGTGCGCCGAACGCAGCCGCCTGCTTTGCATCCTTGGGGGTATCCGCGTTGGTGCGGACGCCGAGCGCCTTATACTTATCCGCAAGCGCCATTATCCTGCCGAAGTAACCGCTGTTGGGGTCTGCGGGCACGGTGGCGATGAGGCAGTCATAGATGTTACCGGTGGAACCGTCGAGCGAAAGGGCGTCACCCTCTTTGAACACCTTGCCCGCAAGGGTGAACTGCTTGTTCTCTTCATCCATCTTGATGTCGCCGCAACCGGATACGCAGCAGGTACCCATGCCGCGGGCAACGACTGCGGCGTGCGAAGTCTGGCCGCCGCGAACGGTGAGGATGCCCTGGGCGAACTTCATGCCCTCTATATCTTCGGGAGAGGTCTCAAGACGGACGAGAACGACCTTCTTGCCTGCCTTGCCTTCCTTAACGGCGTCTTCCGCGGTGAACACTATGGTACCTGCGGCTGCGCCGGGGGATGCGGCAATGCCCTTGCCTACGATATTCTTCTTATCCGCAGCCTTTAAAGCGGCGGCGTCGAACTGGGGATGAAGGAGCATGTCGAGCGACTTTGCATCTATCTGCATGAGCGCTTCCTGCTCGGTTATCATGCCTTCGTCTATAAGGTCGCAAGCGATCTTTATAGCGGCAGCGGCGGTGCGCTTGCCGTTACGCGTCTGGAGCATATAGAGCTTGCCCTGTTCTATGGTGAACTCCATATCCTGCATGTCGCGATAGTGATTTTCAAGGGTCTTGCATACTTCAAGGAACTGGTTGTAAACGTCGGGAAGAACTTCCGCCATCTTGGAGATGGGCATGGGAGTACGAACGCCGGCAACGACGTCTTCGCCCTGGGCGTTCATAAGGAATTCGCCCATGAGTCCCTTTTCGCCCGTGGCAGGGTTACGCGTGAACGCAACGCCGGTGCCGCAGTCGTCGCCCATGTTGCCGAACGCCATCATCTGAACGTTTACAGCGGTGCCCCAGCTGTAGGGGATGTCGTGGTCCATGCGGTAGATGTTCGCACGGGGGTTGTCCCAGCTGCGGAATACCGCCTTGATGGCTTCGAAGAGCTGCTCCTTGGGATCGTCGGGGAAGTCCTTGCCGAGCTGATTTTTATATTCGGCCTTGAACTGGTTTGCGAGCGTCTTTAAATCTTCGGCGGTGAGGTCAACGTCGTAGTGAACGCCCTTTTCTTCCTTCATCTTATCGATGAGCTTTTCAAAATATTTCTTGCCGACTTCCATAACGACGTCGGAGAACATCTGGATGAATCTCCTGTAGCAGTCCCATGCCCAGCGGGGGTTGCCCGACTTTGTGGCTATGGTGTTGACTACGTCCTCGTTGAGACCGAGGTTGAGTATGGTATCCATCATGCCGGGCATGGAAGCGCGCGCGCCGGAACGGACGGAAACGAGAAGGGGATTTTCTTTATCGCCGAATTTTTTGCCGCAGATCTTTTCCATCTTGTCGATGTATTCCATGATCTGGGCCTGGATCTCGGGATTGATCTTCCTGCCGTCTTCATAGTACTGGGTGCAGGCTTCGGTAGAGATGGTGAAGCCCTGAGGAACGGGAAGCCCGATCCTGGTCATTTCGGCAAGGTTTGCGCCCTTACCGCCCAGAAGTTCGCGCATTTTCGCATTGCCTTCGGTAAAAAGATAGCAATACTTCTTAGCCATTATAAACTTTTCCTCCAACTAAAATTTTACTTTTTTTCAACACTCTTATTTTACAATAAATGTAATTTTTTTGCAAGCGTTTGAAATGATTATTGAGTAAATTTATAGCAATTTTTGCCGCGGCATTTTGCCCGCCCGCGCAAAAAAAGCGATATATGCGGCGTTATGCCCGCGTTTTGCGCCAAAATGCCCCTTGCGAGCCGTTTTACGGGCGGCGAAGGGCACAAAAAACAAAAAATAGAATTTAAATAAAAATGTTAAAATATTGCAAAAAATAATTCACCGTATACCTATAACAGCCTGAGATATTCCGAAAGGCTGAGGCAGCGCCCGTCCGTCTTTAAGGTAAAGTATTCGCGCAGGAGGCGAAGGGCGCGCTTTTTGCCGTCTTCGGTGACGTCGCCGCAGGGCCTGCCTTCGGCGGCGCGCAGCACGGCATAAGTGGAACCGCTGACGCCCGAGCCCGTGCCGCAGTCCCAGCAGGTGAACGTGCCGGACGGCATGTCAAAGCGCAGCTTTTGTTCATTGCACAGCTCGGCGCCGCATTCCGAACACGTTCCCGCGGAAAAGCCGTAGCCGGACAGCGACAGCGCGCGCACGAGGAACTTTATAAGGGCAAACCCCTCGTCCCCGACGCACATGTCGCGCAGACCCTCCGCGCAGTACACGAACATGCGGGGGGAATTTTCACCCTCGGGCGTGAGCGCGGACGCGGCTTCGCACAGGGCGGACGCGGCGTAAAATTTATTTATGTCGCAGCGCAGGTCGTAAAAACTTTCGCTCTCCGAAGCGCCCGTGACGGTATACCTTCCGCCGCGGCCGGAGAGCATGTACTCCGCAAGGCAAAAGGGCTGGGCGGCGAACCTTAGTTTTGCGCCCGCCTTTTTGACCCCCTTTATGCCGGCGGTCAGCTTGCCGCAGTCCGCCGTGAGCAGGGTGAGTATCTTATCGTTTTCGCCGTAATCGACGGCCCTGAGCATCAGGGCATCCACTTTTATATCCATAAATTACCGCACCGCGGCGCGCGGCATCCTTGCCGCGCGCCGCGAAAAAGAACTGTATTGGTTGCGGCATATGTGCCGCTCATTTTGATACGAACGCCCTTATTTTTTGCCCGAAAGCTGTTTGTAGAGCATGTAATAGCTTACGCTGCCCGTCTTTTCAAACATCCTCCATGCAAGTTCGGCGGCGTCCCTGTCGGTATGTTTCATGCGCGCACCCCCTTAACAGAAGTTTGCGCAACCGGGGCACGGGTTATGACCTGCCGTCCTCCTTTTTTGCCTCGTAGCCGTAATCTTTTACCAGCCCGGGCCTGTCGCGCCAGTCCTCCTTGACCTTTACATATGTAGTCAAAAAGACCTTGGCGCCGAGGAATTTTTCCATATCCTTGCGCGCAAAGGAAGAGACCTCCTTTATCGCGGCGCCCTGTTTGCCTATAAGTATCGCCTTATGAGAGGGCTTTTCGCATATGATGTCCAGATTGACGTCGAACACGCCGTTTTCCATGCGCTCGAACTTGTTTATGACGACGGCGATGCCGTGAGGCACCTCTTTATCGAATTTGAGCAATATCTTTTCGCGCATGATCTCCGCGAGCATGAACTTTTCGCTCTTGTCGGAGACGATGTCTTCGGCTATGACCTTTTCGCCCTCCGGCACCATGGAGGCGAGGGCGGCTTCCAGCTTGCGCATATTGGTGCCCTTGCGCGCGGACACGGGGTAGACGTCGCAGTCTATCCCCGCCTCGTACAGCGCTTTTACGTCCTGCGGGATGTTCTCCTTGGGCATAATGTCCGTCTTGGTGTAGGCGATGAGCATCGGGATGCCGAGCGCCCTGTACTTTTTTATAAGCGCGATGTCGCTTTCGGATATGCCCGCATGTCCGTCGTGCACAAAGAGTATGACGTCCACGCCCTTTGCCGCCGTCTCCGTCGTCTTCATCATCACGTCGGTGAGGTATGTCTTGCTCTTGTATATGCCGGGCGTATCCACGAACACGAGCTGATAGCCCTCCGTGGTGAGTATGCCCATGACGGCGTCGCGCGTGGTCTGAGGTTTGGGCGAGACTATTGAAATTTTTTCGCCGACGAGCACGTTTACGAGCGTGCTCTTGCCCGCGTTAGCCTTACCGATGACTGCTATAAAACCGGATCTCATTTTATCTCCAACAGTAAAAAAATCAAAAAGAAGGGCACATATGGCAAAAACAACGCCGTCAATCGGCGCGCGTTATGCCCATTTTGCCGAGCACTTTTTCTTCCAGAGCGCGCATCTGCGCCTTGTCCTCTTCCACCATGTGGTCGTAGCCGAGAAGATGGCAGAGCCCGTGCACGACGAGGTAATTGAGCTCGCGGCGGTAGCTGTGGGCGTACTCTTCCGCCTGCTCCTTTGCCCGCTCTTCGCAGATGACGACGGAACCTATGAATATTTCGCCGTTTTCCCCGATATCGTACGGGAAGTCCACCTTTTGTATCAGCCTGCCGCGTATGCCGTCCAGCGTGGGAAAGGACAGCACGTCCGTGACGGCGTCCTTGCCGCGGAACTTTGCGTTGAGCCCGCGTATCTCTTCCGCGCTTACAAAAACTATTTCCGCCGCGAGGGGCGCGTCGGAAGAATACTCCCCTTTAAACGCCCTTCCTACGGCGGAAAAATCATATTCATCGCAATATATATTCAAATCATTCATGGTTTCTTTTACTTATTTTAAGTTTGGGGTACGCCACGCGCGAATGGTATACGCCCGTGAGCTGCGACACTATCGTCAGCTTGATGGTGGTAAGTTCGCTCATCGTTATGTTGCAGTTATCGAACTGTTCCAGATCAAGCCTCTCTTCTATTATGTTGCGCACAAGCTCCTCCACCTTTTCCGGAGAACGGTTGGTGAGCGAGCGGGCGGCGGCTTCCGACGCGTCGGCTATCATTATTATCGCCGCTATCTTGGAAGTGGGCGTAGGCCCGGCATAGGAATAATTTTCTATATTGAGTTCGCCGTCGCTCATTTTAAGCGCCTTGGCATAGAAATACTTTATGGGCATCGTGCCGTGGTGCTGTATGGCGATATCGGCAAAAAATTCGGGCAGGTGCGCCTTTCTTATCAGGCTGGCGCCGTCGCGCGTGTGCGAACGGATTATATCCACCGAAAGTTCGGGCGTGAGCTCGTTGTGCATGTTATAGTCCGTCTGGTTTTCGGTGAACATTTCGGGGTTTTTGAGCTTGCCCACGTCGTGGTAATACGCCGCGGCTCGCGCGAGTTCGGAATCCTCCCCTATCGCCTGGGCGCACGCTTCGGCGATCTGCGCCACCGTCATGGAGTGGTGATAGGTACCGGGCGCGCTCTTTTTTAAACGTTTTATCAGTTTAGCCTGTTCGGAGGCAAGTTCCCTGAGCCTGAATATCGTAAGCTCCGAGAACATCACTTCGAATACCGGCAGCATGAACATATACAAAAGCACGGAAAAGAATGAAGAGAGCGCGCCGAACAGCAGCAAGTTCAAAATCTTTTCAAACTCTTCGGCGTCCACCGTGCCGAGCAGCGCGTTTATCACCTCTATGGGGATGAGGAGCACGAACGCAAGAATGACGCTGCCTATCCTCGTCTTTATGCGGGGTGTGATGAATATGCCTATCATGCCCGTGCAGAACGTGAGGACGAGGAAGTTGTAACTTTCCGAAGATTCCAGCGAATTGAGCCCCGTGACATCGGAAAAGTTATCCAGGATGAACATCTGCAGGGCAAAAATTATGTTCAAAAATATGGCTTCCCTTCTGCCGAGCAGCGTCACCGCCATAAGGGCGAGGAACGCCACGGGGCGCGCGGCGGCGTTTACGTACTTGCCTATAAGGAAGGACGCGAGCAGCGACACCGAAAGGAGCAGGAACACCTCAGTTATCTTTCCCGGGCATAAGATGTACTTTTTATTTTCAAAATAAAAATAGCAGTACATTATGCCGGAGACAATGCCGAAGGAGATGCATATCAGCACTATGCCGTTGACGTTTTCCCTTATGTGCTGCGAGGCGGCAGAACCGGCGTTTATGGCTATCATCAAAAGGAATATGGCAAGCAGCACCACCGTCCCGACGATATAGGCGAAAGCGCCCAGAGTATACGCTTGTTTACTGTTTTTCACCTTTTTCGCTTTCGCTCCTTTTTACATCTTGTTCGTATGCGCGCACGATCTTCATCACAAGGGGATGGCGCACGACGTCTTTATCCGTAAGATGGCATACGGCGATGCCCTCTATATCCTTTAACACGCGGACGGCATGCGCAAGCCCGCTCTTTTTGCCCTCCGGCAGATCCATCTGCGTGAGGTCGCCCGTTATAACCATTTTGCTGCCGTCGCCCATGCGCGTCAAAAACATCTTCATCTGTTCGCGCGTGGTATTCTGCGCCTCGTCCAATATGACGAACGCGTTCGAGAGCGTGCGCCCGCGCATATAGGCGAGCGGCGCTATCTCTATGGAGCCGCGCTCCATGAGTTTTGTGTACGTCTCCAGCCCGAGCATCTCCTGCAGGGCGTCGTACAGCGGGCGCAGGTAGGGGTCTACCTTTGTCTGCAAATCGCCCGGAAGAAAGCCGAGCTTTTCGCCCGCCTCCACCGCGGGGCGGGTGAGTATTATCTTTTCTATCTGTTTGGACTTGAACGCCTGCACGGCAAGGCACACGGCAAGGTAGGTCTTGCCCGTGCCCGCAGGCCCGACGCCGAACACCACCGTGTCCTTTTTTATAGCGTCGGCATACCGCTTTTGCCCCACCGTTTTGCACTTTATGGGCTTGCCGCGGTGCGTTACGCCCACCGTGCTGCCGGAAAGTTTTAAAATATCCTTTGCCCTGCCCTCTTTAGAGAGCTCTATGCAGTAGGTGATGCGGCTCTTGTCTATAAGTTCGCCCTCTTCCGCAAGCTCCACGAGGCATTCGAGCACGTCGGCGGCGACGGATGCCTTTTCTTCCCCGCCGCAGACGAGTATATCCAGCCCCTCCACGCGCAGGACGACGCCGAGTTCGTGCATTATTACGTTTGCGTTTTCATCGAAACTGCCCAGTACTTTTTGCAGCTTGTCCACGGAGCGGGCGTTTACTGTTTTAATTATTTCCGCCATATATCAAAACTCATTCAAAATTTATGCTCACCGTATGCAGGTAGGTAAGCTCTACATTGTAGACGACGCCTTCCGAAGTGAAAGAGACGGTGTGTTCCCGCCGTACTATCTCGCCGTCGGCATACAGCAATGCAGAGGCATACGCCGCGGAAAGGTTTTCCCGGCTTTCACTGTCGGCTGCGTAACTTAGCTGCACAGTGCGGCTTATAACGGCGTAGCCGCTCGCTATGCACGGCACTATGTCGCCCTCATTGACCGCGGAATATGGCGCAATGAGCGCGTCTCCCTTTTTTACGAAAGAGCCCTTTTCCGCTATAGCCGTGCCGCACACCGCCACTATATTTTCCACCGTTCCGTCACAGTCGGCATAGAGCGGAAGATAGCTATTGGAAAGCTCCTCTTCCTTTTGCGCCTGCACGTCAATGTAGAGCACGCTGCCGCTCTTATGCACCGAACAGAACGTCACCGAAGGCAATTCCAGCACGCGCGATATGACAGAGACCTTATCCACGCCGCCGTATGCCGCCCACCTGCGCACGCCGCACGAGGAGGCGATCTCCAGGACGGAGTTTTTTAAGTATGCGCCGCTGCCGGTGACTTCCACCTTAAATATAAAGATATTTGAAAGAAAGGCGCACGCGGCAAACAGCAGGCAACCTGCCATGAGCGCCGCCCTGCCCGCGACAAAGTTTTTAAGGCGCGCCGCGGCGCTTTTGCGCTCTACGGTGATATTATAGCACGGACTTGAAAAAATTGCAAAAACTTTTTTTAAAAAATTATCGGGCACGGAGAATATGAAAAAAGCGCCCTGCTTTTTGCAGCCGTATGCGGGGATGCCTGCCCGCGCAAGTTTAAAAAGCGCCTGCCGAGGCGCTGCAAGCACCTTAATTTTTGTAAGCCTGTTCAACGGTCAACCTTTTTATATCGCCTTTTATTATCATATCGCCGCAAAAGTATTCACCCACGGAGAGCCCCGCCCCCTCCGCGGTTATCACACGCCTGCCGCACAAGAGCACCACCCTTTCTTCCGAGAGCTCTTCCACCGCCTTTACGTTGCAAAAGTATGCCGCCTTGCCCGGGCAGACGGTGAACGCGTCCCTGTCTTCCGCGCCGAGTTCGTTTAAAATCTGTTCAACAAGTTTCATATAAAACTATATGACAGAATATAAAAAGATATGCGCCCCGCACGTCAACGCCCGCCGTTATAAAAAATATTGCGCCGCGGCGAATTTATTTAGCCGCGGCGCAATATTTAAAGTTTAAAAATCAAAAATCCTCATCCGTTTATTGTTGCCGTAATATCACCGTTGACAATAACCGTCATTGAATATCCCTGCGAATCATATAGCCAGCCTTCGCCATCTCCGCCATATGAATGGTCTTGATTTTTTTCAGTTTCCGATGCGGGCTTCCATGCTCTTTGACTGTCATCAGAATAATTGCCCCAGTCCCACTTTGTTTTAAATGAGGTATACTCTTTTTCAACCTGACCGGTTGAATCAGTATAGCTTACGATGACGGCACCGACCTTATTAAATCCGCTTATGCTTACAGTATCGCCTTCAAACACAAAAACCTGCCGTTCCGTCATTGTTTTGCCATTATGAACGACCCTGTTACCGTCTTCATACACATTACTATCGCCGCGGGGAGTGCCAAAAGAATATGTAAACCTGAACTGCCACCTTGCCGTAACAACGGTATTTTGCGTTGTTATGCCCGAATAGGCGGTTGAAAAATCCGTTCCGTTGCACCACTGATAGAACAACGTTCCGTCTGTCGCGGAAATTTGCGGCAGTTCCGCGGTGCCGTCCTCAACGGGAGCGGTCACCGTAAATTCACGCGAGCTCTTTGCCCAGACGGCATAATATACGCCCTTGTATTCCACGGAAAGATCGGAAGTTTTAAACACAAGCTCTTCGCTGCCGTCAGTACCGATCGCCCAGCCGAGGAACACATATCCCGCGGCGGAGGGCGAAAGCAACGTCTCCTCTTCGCCCACGGCGACATCCTGAAGCCCCGCGGCATATTCACCGTTATAACTAAACGGGATCGCGCTGTAGACAGATACGGTCTTTACCTGCACAAAATTATAGTCAACCACGATATCCGTACGCTCGGCAGGCATTTCAAACACGTACAAGGCGCCCTCCGACGCATATACGGGATCACCGTTCACGCTTACGGAAACAAGCTCGTACTTATTGTTGGCAGGCAGGATATTTACAGATACTTCACCCTGCTTTACATAGGTCGTTCCGTTAAACACCTGCGTGCACCCTTCGGCAAACGCATATGTGCCGGCGGCATCATCTTCAACGGGCGCCCCGTCTTCGGACGATACCAAATATGTAAATTCTACGGGATACCATTCGGTGCGGGTATCTGTTATCTGAATATTTACGGTGTACCTTCCGTTCAGCTCTATAGATTCCGCAGTATCTGCAATATATCTGCCAATGTATCCGCCGTTTTCTTCCCGGCAAGTGTACTCATTGATGAGTGCCGTAACATGATCGGCTATCTCCTGCGGAGACATAGCCGTTAGCGATGTAAGAAGGATATTTTCCGCAGGCAAGCCATAGGTAAGGTCGCCCAAAGAACCGTCATACTCTTCGCCGTCAAGTGTTATGTTATAGTCGATATATGCCCAACCGGAACGGCTTATTGCGCCAAAGTAATAGTAGTCAACTCTTACCGTTCCCCTTGATTCGCGGAAATATGTCCACGTTTCGGAAGGGCTCTCCCAAAGCGCGCCGCCATTGCTTGTTGCGGATATATTGCCGTTATACACTGTACCGTTAAACATTATGGTGTTATAATAGACGGTAAGCTCACTCGTAGTGCCGCCGTCGGTCTGCGAACACCCGTAGAAAGGCGTAGTCTTATCGGAAGCACTGCCTTCAAGCGTCACGGTATCGGCGAGGAATACCACAGACTTAATGCCGTAGTTATCAAGGAACGCCCTGCCGCCCACCTTGGTTATGTTTTCCGGCACGACCACATTCTGAAGCCCGCGTTCAAGGGTAGAATCGGTATTCTGCAGCGCATTGGAAGCTATCTCCGTTACGGGGTAGCCGTCTATTTCGTTTTTAAGGACGAGCGTGGTGCCTTCGTTATAATACAGCGCAAGGGAATTATCGTGCCCGTTTACAACGTAATGGGCAGCCACATCTCCGGACGCGTCCACAAACTTATACTCTACGCCGCTATCCGTCACCACCTCATCCACGAGCCTGCCGTAGAGCTTCATGTCGCCATCAGCGGCGCCGCCGTACGGCGTGCTTAAAGTGCTGTCCGTGTACCACGTACCGCCGAGGAGGACGTAGCCGTTTAAAACATCCACGGGGATGGTGTCACCTTCAAACAGCTTATAGTCGCCGTCTATCAGCTCTATGCCGCCATCGGGGTTCACGTTGTAAAGTTCAAGCGATACGACGCGGTCACTCGTCTTTACCGCCTTTAACTTTATATAGCGTCCGCCGTATTCATCGGTCTTTATCGTGTTGCTGTCCGCCACTATAGAGGTGGGCAGATCGTCGTCACCCTGCGAATAAGTGTCCTCATTCACGTACACTACGGCATACTGCACGCCGTCTTCCGTGACGGATATGATGTTATCCAAGTCATAGAGATTTAATGTAGAACCGTATTTTACATGCTCGGTGCGCACGGTGCCGTCTATATCGGTGATGTACACGGTGACGTAGTCTTCTGCAAGCATCTCCGAATAGTCGTATACGAGCCCGTCTCCCACTTTTACGCCGCCGAATATCCAGTCCGCATAGTCCGAAGAGTTGTCGTTGCCCTTTTCGTCGTCGTAATAGCCGAAGTCTACCGCATTGCCCGCCTGCTCAGCCTTTTCGAGCGCGGCGAAGTAATAGTTTGGTACAGGGTCGGCGCCGTTTTTATATTCAAGGCTTATGGAAGTGGTGACCATGCCGCCGTTTACCGAGGCGTACGCATTGAGCGCGCCTATGCCGGTGGTGTCATTCCTTACAAGGGCGATATCGAGGTCGTCAAGCACATCGCCTATCACGGAAGACAGGTCTGCCGAGAAGCCGTAGAAGTTGCCGCTAACGCCAAGCGCGCCCGTATTTACCGCGCCGCCGTTGAAGTTGGTCGCCTCCTCCCCGTCTATGTTTACAAGAATGCCGTCTATATAGTCGAAGATGGAAAGTTCGCTGCCGGCGGCATCATTGCCCTTGCGGTCGAATACGTCTACCACATCGGGATCGGCAAGCCCGGAAGAGATATTTACGCTGTCGCCGATAGAGGGAACAATTAAATTCCACAAGAAATCGCTCATATCCAGCAACCAGCGCAGAGGAGAGTCGGCATTGCCTTCATTTTTTGCAAAGAGATGATCTATGAAATATTCGGGAGTCATTATCCAGTACAGCGGATCGCCGTCCAAGCCGCGCGCAAGCGTGATATATCCGTCCCTGTATGTAACGCCTATTTTTGAAGCCGATATTAAACTATTTCCCTGTAATTCACCGCCGAGCGACAAATACAGCTCTCCGTCCTCAAGCCCTACGGTTACGGTAAAGTTTTTGATAACAATTTCTAAGCTTATTATCGATACCTTAAGCGATATCTTCAATTCATCCTCACAGAAAGTGAACAGGGAAGATATTTCGCCGCTCTCCGTCTTATTGGAAGAGAGGAACTTGCCCGCGTCGCCGACGAGGTCTGAAACAAAGCCGATATCCAAATACTCGTCGGTGTTTACGTCAAAGGCGTGAGTACTTTCTTCAAAGCCGGCGTCAAGCGATATCCAGCGCTGCGAATAGTCGGGGTTACCGCCCTCCCCTGCGGGGGCAAGGAACAGTTCTATTCCGCCGTTGCCTTGCAGCGTGAGCTGCGCCTTGCCGACTTCTTCATTCACGCCGAACAGCGCAAGGATGCCCTGCACGTCCGCCACAACGACGGTAGAGCCGTCCGCCGACGTCACAACGCTCACATAGCTCTTGTAGTCGAACGTCAACAGGGTGACAAGCATATCCGCGAGCGTGCGCTCCTCCCCTTCGGAAAGGGTCATGCCCGTGCCGCCCTTGCCGAGGGAGGCGATCCCCGAGAAGAAGGAAAGCACCGCGGGATCCTTGATAAGTTCTATCACGTTTTCTACTGCGGCGAATATGTCGTCGGAAGAGGCGCTGACTTTTAAATCGAGTTTGATATTGTTTACGCTGTCAAGGGCGATATAGATATTCCTGCCCATATACACGGCGCCCGCCGACATGGAAAAGCTGCCCACGGAGATATCGAAGTCCGCCTCTGCCAGCTTGCCGTTTTCCTTCTTTGTGGTGTCTGCCGAATTTACGCCGTCGGTAAAGTACAGCGTTGCCTTTACATTGACGCCGCTCAAGGCAGCTATCCCGCTGCGGTTGCCTATGAGTTCAAAGTCCACAGAGTAGGTCTTGCCGCCGAGGAAGGAACCTATATCCAAGCCTTCCAGCGTGCCGAGCACGTATTCGTAAATCATCCTTGCAAAGGATGACTGTGCGCCTTCGCCCCACTGAGTAAAGCCTTCAAAATAGTTGCAGGCAGAGCCGTTGACGCCCGCGGACACGGCAAGCTGCTTTACTTCCAGCACGGTATGACAGTCTATCTTGACAGAGCCTTCCGCAACAAATTTGCCGTCCCTTATGCTAAGGTTCAGCCCGAACAGGTTTACGGCAAGGGCGCCTTCAATTTCTTCCACGGTGATTATGTCGCCCGCCATGAGCGCGCCGAACAGGTCGCCGCCGAGCCCTTCGCCCGAGAGCACGTTTAAAATGAGTTCGATGACTTCGGTGTTCACGGCGGGGGTCATTTCGCCCGCGGGCATATTTGAAGATGCCGCGGCATTGCCCGCCGCATCGGCAAGCATTTGGATGCCCTGCGCGCCCGCTCCGCCCGAAATGGCGGCGATGATGTCTTTGAGTTCGCCGATAAAGCTGCTCACGCTGCCCGCTTGGTTGCGTGAAACGGTGAGCATGTTGCCGCCCTGAACGTTGCTTCCGCTGTTTACCGCAATGCGGATGAACGGCTCATCCCCCTCCGCGTTGCCGTTATATTCAAAGCGGAAGTCGGTGAGGGTCTTATCCCCGCGCGAGATGTCGCCCGTGTACAGGCAGAGCGAAAGTTTGAACGCGGCATAGGTGACAGCGCCGCCTTCATCCCAGCCTATCCTGCCTTCGCCTACGGCAAGGAAATTGACTTCGTTAAGGGATATTACCGCGTCTATTGCAAAATCCACGGTGCGGTTTTGAGCAATTTGCCCTGCTGTTTTTACCGCGTCGTCTATAAGTTTTATTATATCCGCAACATCGAGGTAGTCCCCGCTTGCGCCCGTCACTTCGCCGCCCTTAGAAACGGTCAGTTCAAGCCCGCCGTTTAAAGCGGATCCTTTAAGTTCGCCGTCCGAATAGGTAAGCGTTGCCTTGCCGAGCTGCACGGGCAACTGTTCGCTCTCGCCCGTTGCTATGCCGAGTATCGCGGAAATGAATTTATCCAAATCGAGCGTGGTCGTAAACGCGCTTGCGTTGAGCGTTAGCTCTTCCACCATGCCATTCAGATCGAGGCCGAGGATGCCGCCTATTATGTCCGCAAGCTCGTTTTTATCTTCTTCCGC
>CALVPV010000027.1 GCA_944353935.1 uncultured Clostridia bacterium
TATAATTATCCACAGATTAAATTTAATTTTATCAACAAAATTGCCAAATTTAAGGCGTTATATGTTTCACGTGGAACATCAAAAAGTTATTTTTTACAAGGAGAATGTTTCCCGTGAAACATAAATTTTATAAAAAATCCAACGGGCGCATAGTGATTTTTAGCCCAAAATATGTATTTTACGAAGTGTTTGACTACAAGTGACATCGTGAAAACACAATAAAAATTAAGTGATAAGTCATTAAATTAGCGCAAAACACTTGAAATAAATATCATAATGTGATAAAATAATAATTGACCCGATGTATCCGATGTATATTGCGGACAAAATGCATGACGTACACCACCGCTGCCGAGCGGATTTGTTTGGTTCGGCTGTATTTTGGCAATACGCTTGCAAAGCCACATACTTTCGGCACATCAGTTATGCCGTCGCATTATTGTTTTTGCGGCGTGTGTAAATATAATTTGCGCCACAAGTTTCACGTGAAATATTATAGGCGCCGATTAAATTATATGTGCGCTCAATTTGACAGGCGAAAGCGTTGTTCCGGCGATTGGATATTTGATATTTTCCGATACTGTGTACTGCGGATATTGCCGGCATTACCGATGCCTATATAGTTATACGGGCGAAAGTATCCGTTAATGAACCGGTGGATAGAAGCTGGTATACCCTGTGTAGCCGATACGCTTCGGTGTTCTGCGTGACGCATATGTGTGTATATTGGCGCTTGAAATTGTTTTTATGCGTACACATAATAAACATCGCGCATAAGTGAAATTTATAGTGCATAATCAATTTGCAATACGCAGTATAATTATATATGGTGCAATATATTCGCTGTAAATGTTTCATGTGAAACTTTTATATGCTCGATATGCAGCAAGGTTTTTTGCCGTTCAAAGCAGCCGATAGCTGTTTTAAGTTAGTATATAAAAATGGATGTCTCTTCTGTGTAATACTTTTGAGCTTTTGCACGGTAAAATTTATCTTTGATGATAAAAATAGGGTCAATTTATATATAATTCATTGGCGCGGTATATTTTTTGCCGATATTTTGATAAATTCGCGGGTAATTTTATATAGTTTTTAAGTTCAAATGCTGCAGAGCTCGAAAGAGATAGTATACATTTTTATATGTACTAAGCTACTTAGGTATAAAAAATGATGCTCTGCGAAGTTTTAGTTTGGCATAATAAATAATTACGCGCGCGTGTGACATAATATATAATAGGAGGTCTGTAAGCCGTACTGCGGCTTTTAAGATATATTACGGCGTTTTTAAGCCAAAAAAGCAAAAATAAGAGGAAGAATTCTTCCCGAAGGAGCAAAATTTGAGTAAAAAAAGCAAGATCATCATGTGGGTGGTTATCGCGGTGCTCATTATTGCCGTCATCGTGGTAGTCATCGTCACGAGTCTTGACAGAGGGACACAGCTCAACGATCTCAATGAGTTCGACCGCTATGTCAAGAATTTCAGCTATGCTGAAAAGGATGAAGAGGGAGAGGTCGTCGTCGATAAATCAACAAATGAAGTTGTTTTAAATGTTCCCGACGATTCCGACGGGGACGGCAATGCCGATACTGTCAAGCCGACGCGTGTTCCCTCTTCGCAGGTAATCGTTCGCGTCGAGATTAATCAGTATGCGCTTACCGGTTACACTGCGGGTAGCGCAGTATACACTCTGTATGGCGCATCGCTATACGGTTCCGAAGCTCTGAGCGAGAGCGGTATCGTGCGGCAGTGGATGAATTACGGCATAGAGATCGAATACGCCAACCCCAATTCGGGCAGCTACTGGTCATCTATTATATCCGTAGGCGGGCTCATACTTCTGTGTGTTGTGTTCTGGCTGATAATCCGCTCCACCGCGGGCGGCGGCGGGCGCACGATGTCGTTTGCAAGGAGCAAGGCGCGAATTTCTACAAACATCAAAGTGCGCTTTACAGATGTTGCAGGCGCAGAAGAGGAAAAGGTAGAGCTTGCGGAGGTAGTTGAATTTCTTAAACAGCCTAAAAAGTTCTCCGATCTCGGTGCGCGCATCCCCAAGGGCGTGCTCCTTGTAGGCCCTCCCGGAACGGGTAAGACGCTCTTTGCCAAGGCGGTTGCAGGTGAGGCGGGTGTTCCGTTCTTCTCCGTGTCCGGCTCGGACTTCGTTGAAATGTATGTCGGCGTAGGTGCATCAAGGGTAAGGGACTTGTTTGATATGGCAAAAAAGAACCAGCCCTGCATCATATTTATCGATGAAATAGACGCCGTGGGCAGGCAGCGTGGCGCAGGTCTCGGCGGTGGAAACGACGAGCGCGAACAGACGCTCAACCAGATACTCGTTCAGATGGACGGCTTTGAATCCAACGAGGGCGTGATCGTAATGGCGGCGACCAACAGGGCGGATATCCTTGATCCCGCGTTGATGCGCCCCGGCAGGTTCGACAGGCAGATCTATGTAAACCTGCCCGATGTAAAGGGCAGGGAGCAGATACTTAAAGTTCATGCGCGCAACAAACCTCTTGCGCCCGATGTCAACTTTAAGACTATAGCAAGAATGACAAGCGGCTTTTCCGGTGCCGACCTTGCAAACCTTCTCAACGAAGCGGCCATACTCGCCGCAAGGGGGAACAAACAGTTTATCGGCAACCTTGAACTTTACGAGGGCGTAAATAAGGTTCTGATGGGCCCCCAGAAGAAGAGCAGGATAGTCACCGAGAGCGATAAACGTATTACGGCATACCATGAATCGGGGCACGCGATCGTTGCGCGCATGTGCAAACACTGCGATCCCGTTCAGGAAGTTTCCATTATCCCCCGCGGAAATGCTGCGGGCTATACGATGACCAGGCCGGACAGCGACGACGCCTTTATGTCTAAAGAAAAGATAAAAGATTTTATCTGTATGGCACTTGGCGGCCGCGTTGCCGAGGAGCTCGTTATAAAGGATATAACGACCGGGGCATCCAATGACCTTGAACGTGTTACGGAGATGGCTAAGAAGATGGTCACCGAATGGGGCATGTCTGAAAAGCTCGGGCTCGTGACATACGGAAGCAATTCGCAGACGGTGTTCCTTGGCAAGGATATGGAGACGCACAACGCATACAGTGAAGAAACTGCCATGACCATCGACGAAGAGATGCACAACATCATCAACGCCGCGCATGACAGGGCTACTAAGATACTCACCGATAACCGCGTTATCCTTGACAATATGGCAAGGGTGCTTATTGAAAAGGAGACTATCTATGCGGATGAGGTGGATATGCTCATGGAAGGCAAGAGCTACAGCGAAGTTATCCAACACATGGAAGAACACGATGCAGAACATGCCGAAAACCCTTTTAAAAGGTATGAATGATAATATGCGGTGAAAATGTTTCCCGTGAAACATTTTCACCGCCCTAAACGGGGGCAATATGGCGAAAGTTGTTTCATTTACAAACAAAAAAGGCGGCGTTGGAAAGACGACGACCGTTGTCAATATGGCGGCATATTGTGCGGATTTTGGCAAGAGAGTGCTGCTGATTGACCTCGATTCCCAGGGCAACGCTACTACCGGGCTCGGCTTTTCCAAAAGTGCTCTTAAAAAATCGGTTTATAACGTCCTTATAGAAGAAGAGAAGATCTCCGGCAACATTCTTCCCACTCAGGTCCCTTTGCTCGACATTTTGCCTGCAAACGTAGACCTTACGGGGGCGGAAGTTGACCTTGTGTACAAACGCAATCGCGACAAGATCCTAAAGACCGCCCTTGAAGAGGTGAACGGCAGGTATGATTACATATTTATCGACTGCCCGCCTTCGCTCGGGCTGCTTACGATAAATGCGTGGGTGGCATCCGATTCGCTCATCATTCCTCTGCAGAGCGAGTATTACGCTTTAGAGGGCGTGAGCCAGCTGATGAACACGATAGCAATGGTAAAGCAGCACCTTAATCCCGCTCTCACAATAGAGGGGGTAGTGATCACGATGTATGGCGGCAGGGCGACTGTTTCCAGGCAGATAGCTGCCGAGATCAAAAAATTCTTTAAAAACAAGCTATATGAAATTATAATTCCGCGCAACGTCAGGCTTTCGGAGGCTCCGAGCCACGGCAAGCCGATACTTTTGCACGACCCTAAATGTATAGGTGCGCGCGCATATAAGGCGTTGACGGAAGAGTTTTTATCCAAGCAGTAAATTTTGCCCGCCTATGCGGAGTTTATAAACAGGAGTAAAAGAGTATGGCAAAAGGATTAGGTAAGGGGCTGGAAGCTCTTTTTGAAGATACCAGCGCGGCGTTTGAGCATCTGTATGAAAACGGCAAGCCGTTTGAATATACTGAAGAGGAGAGGAAGAACGCCCAGGACATATCGCTTGATAAGATCAAGCCAAACCCCAATCAGCCTCGTAAAAACTTTGACGAGCAGGCATTAAAGGAGCTCGCTAATTCCATCAAGGAGCATGGCGTCATTCAGCCGATCGTTGTAAACGACAACGGTGACGGCACGTATATGATCATAGCCGGCGAGCGCCGCTTCAGGGCAACAAAACTTGCGGGCATAAGTTCTATACCCGTAATTATAAGAAAGTATTCTGAAAGGGAGATCAAAGAGATATCCCTTATAGAGAACTTGCAGCGTGAAGATCTGAACCCGATAGAGGCTGCAACGGCAATGAAGCAGCTCATGAGCGATTATAAGCTGACGCAGGATGAGCTTGCCGAACGCATCGGCAAATCAAGGCCGGCTGTCGCAAACACTTTGAGGCTTTTGACGCTTGCACCCGAAGTCATCATGCTCGTGTCCGAAGGTAAACTTTCGGCGGGACATGCCCGCACGCTCGTTCCCCTTTCTCAGGAAGACCAGGTGACGTTTGCAAAGGATGTTGTAAAGAACGCCTCTTCCGTGAGGGAGCTTGAAAAGAAGGTGCGTGCATACAACATGCCGCCGGAGATGCTTGAAGAGCGTAAAAAGAAGAAGCGTGCACTTGCTTCCATTGAACTTAAAGACCTTGTAGAGAGAATGCGTTTTACATTCCGCACAAAGGTCAGCCTGATCGGCAACGACAAGAAGGGCAGGATATATATAGATTACTATTCGCGCGACGATCTGGACAGAATCGCAGAGATCCTCGACATAATCGACAAGCAGAAGTAAGGAACATTGAGTATTCCGAAGGTGAAAACCATCTTCGGAATATTTTTTGTCGTTTTTAAGGTCAAAATGGTAAAATTTGGGCAAAAAATCCCGTCAAAACGGGTCAAAAGAGGCAAAAATTCTGTCTCAGAGGCTTTAAACGGGATTTTTGAGGGTATTTTTGCCTGTTTTTGAGGTTGAAAACCCCTTAAAAGCGGGTCATTCTGTGTGAAAGGCTTTAAATTTGCCACTCTTTTTACGGTTTTGCTATGTTTGACTGCCTGTGTAATTATCTATTATCAGCAAAATTCAAAAAATATGCCCGGATTTATGTTGCCTTCGGCTATTTGCATGCGGTATAATTAAATAAAGGGGTATCGGTCAATAGTTTATTGCCGTGAGTATAAGTTATGCAGTTTAAAAGATTGACAACAGAAGATATTATAAGATACGCAGACTACTTTTTAAAATGCAATCTGCATTTGAGCGACTATTCTGCCGCGTTTAAGATGATGTGGCAGGACTATTATACGGAATATTTTGCAATAGTGGAGGGGTGCTTTGTCTCTGAAGAGTTCTATCAGGGCAGGACTTACTTCTATTATCCGCTGTCATTGGATGATGAGGCTGCCGAAGACAGGGCGCTTGACGCAATAGAGAGGTATTGCAGAGAGAACAATATACGCCTGCACTATACGGCAGTCCCGCGCGAAAAGCTGAGTAAATTTACGTCAAGGTATGGCTTCGATATGCGCATCAACAATAAGCGCCGTTGGCGTGATTACCTTTATAATGCGCAGGACTTTGTGACCTTTGCAGGTAAAAAGTATTCCGGGCAGCGCAACCATATCAATAAGTTTAAAAAGCTCTATCCCGATTTTGAATACTGCGTGCTCACTTCGGCGGATAGTGAAGAGATATTTGCCTTTTTAAAGGAATTTGCCCACAGGCAGATAGAAAAGGGCACCGTAATTGCCAAAGAAGAGCTTGAATCGGTATACAAACTTACGGCGCTGATAGATAAGCTCGGTTTAAAGGCGGGCGGGATCAGGGTGAACGGTAAGCTGATATCATACTCGGTGGGCGAAAGGTGCGGCGACCAGCTCATAATTCATGTGGAAAAGGCGCTTACGCAATACGAAGGGGCATATACGGTCACCGCGCATCAATTTGCCGTAAACAACGTTACTTCCGATATCCGGTACATCAACAGGGAGGACGATTCAAATGACGCTGGGCTCAGAAAGAGTAAGTTGCAGTACAATCCCGTCGAGCTTGTCGATAAATACAATGTATTGCCTCACAGGTCGATTGATAACGTAAGCAGGCTTCCTGAGCTCCGTTCGGAGAGATTGCTGTTCAAGGAGATAGATGATTTTAACGCCATTGCCTTTTATAGGCTTGAATACGACGAAGAGCGTAACAGGTATTGGGGATATAATTGGCGTGAACACTTTTCGGGTGAGCCCACACCGGAATATTTTATGCGCGGCATAAGGGATGACTTTAAGAACAAGGAAGAGATGCCGCTTGGCATATTCTATCAAAACAGGCTGGCAGGAGAGGTGGTGCTCCACAACTTTGGCTATCGCAATGATTGTGAGATAGGCATAAGGCTGCTGCCGGAATATGAAGGTATGGGCATCGCCAAGGAATCATTGCTTACGCTTATGCACTATGCCTTTTTTGAGCTGGATATTGAAAAAGTGCTTGCAAAGTGCTTTAAAGCAAATGACCGCAGCAAAAGGACACTCATCTCCGCCGGAATGAGATGCATTGGCGAAGACGATACATTCTATTACTTTGAAAAGACTGCGGCAATGTAAACAGGTTTAAGTTTCACGGGAAACATATTGTGCATATTGCATAAAATAAATATGGCGCAAAGAGTAAAATTGCCACAATTCTTTGCGCCCTACAACAGGTGATATATGGACAAAAGATATTTGATAAAGATGATATGCCTTAATACTCTGTGGGTCGCATGGATAGTATTATCGACACTGTTTGGCTATCTTATTGCAAAGAGGTATTTCCCCGATAATATTGCGATGTTTATTCCGTTCAGCCTATTGTTTCTTGTAGCGGGCGGCGCGGTCGCTTTTATAATTATCAAATTACTCAAAAAGAGGACGACGGGCGGCGGTGCTGCCGTGAATGCAAAAGGTATCAAAACCGATGGCACTTTGAGCGGTACTGCCGTCAAGTCCTTGCAGGATAGTGCCGATCCCGATGACGACGGCGATACTGGCATAAAGTAAATATTATTTTGCAATTTTGTGTACTGCATATACATAAAAAAGGACGGGTATGGCTTGTGCTCTACCCGCCCTTTCTATTATTATAAGCTCAAAACTTTAATGTTCTTTTAATTATTTGTAAATTTAATTTTGCAAAACAGCCGATATCCGATAATAAAACTTTACATCTTTATTTATAGGCCAATGCTGTTTCTCGTGCGCTGCCGGCTGCTTTTACATAGGACTTTTGCGGCTGCTATCACATAAGGCTCTTGCCCTGTGCCGTGCCTATCACGGTAAATACCTGCAACTGTTCGCCGCTGTCGGCGTCAAAGTAGATATAGTACGTTTGCCCGCCGTACGTTCCGTAAAATTCATAGGCGAGCTTCTCTCCGCCGTCA
This sequence comes from uncultured Clostridia bacterium, assembly GCA_944353935.1. Classification (GTDB taxonomy): domain Bacteria; phylum Bacillota; class Clostridia; order Christensenellales; family Borkfalkiaceae; genus Coproplasma. Next base: position 7,756 of record CALVPV010000027.1, read on the forward strand.
AAAGGTATCACGGCCGTGCGCTCCGTAGCTATGTCCACCATACCGTGCAGCTGTGCCCTTGCCCTTTCTATGCTCATAGCGGGGGCAGGCAATCGCCTTGCCGTGTGGTTCAAAAGGTAGGGCAGTGCCTCTATGCCCGTCACTATGCCGCGCTCTTCGCACACTTTGACCTTTATCATGTCGGGATAAACGGCAACGCCGCCCTCTTCGTATACAAAGTTCAGGTTGCACGTCGGGCCGTTTTCGCTCGACCACACCGCCGTCATGCCGGTATAGCCTGCCTTATTTAAAAACTTCTTTGCTATCTCTATACAGTTTTCCACGCTGAACTTTTTTTGCGTGCACTCTTTAAAGCTGTCGAACATCACGAGTTTGCCGCCCTTTTTTGTGAACTGCGCAAAATAGCTTTCGCCGCCGGCATATATCTCTACGTTCCTGCATTCAAGCCCCTCCGCCTCGGTCTCGCCCGTGCAGCGGGCGCCCTCCGCCCCGTAGTCGGCAAAGTACTCCATGGCAAGCTGTTCCGTCCGTTCGGCGGAAACCTCTTTAAGTCCGTCCACCGCCTTTGCCAGCGGTTTGTTTGCATTTTCGGCAAACGGGCCGTCGTATATCTCTTTGGGCGTCTCTATCGCGGGGTCAACATAGCCGTCAAAGCTGTCGAACAGGGCGCCGCCCTCATTCAGCGCGCGCACGATGTCCTCGCTCCTGCAGGAGGAGGTGAGCCCGTTGACATACTCTTTTACGTGCCTGTTGTATTGGTACATATACTCTATGCTCGCCTTTTGAGAGGGGGTCATGCTGCCGTCGCGCGCTACGGTGTACAGTATGTTGCGCGCGCTCTCGCCCACTTTGTTTATGAACGAGGTGAGCGCCCTGCCCGATTCGCCGTCCGTAGCCAGCCGCTCTAAGGCGCTCTCTGCGAGCTCGCTCTCTATGGCGATGTCGGTGAATATCTTTGCCCTTTCGCCGTCCGAACCTGCCACCCTCGCCTTAGAAAGGTTGGCGTCAAGGTTGTCTATCGCGGCGTTGAGTTCGTATACCGAACGCGCCGTGCCGTCTGCCAAGTCGTCCTGCAGGTCGTTCATTTTTATCCAGCCGAAGGCGAGCATCGTGCCGAGAGTCAAGGTCGCAACACTCAGCGCGATCACTGCCGCCAGCCAGCCGCCAAAGCCCGGCGCGCGCTGCCTTTTATGTCCGCCGCGGCGGCATGCCGCAGGCGCCCCTGCCGAATTGCAGTACTCCGCAGTCGCGTTGTTTTGGGCATAGTATGCGGTCTTTTGTTCCAATCTCTCCGCCTTTTCCGCTCCGCTCGAAATATTTTTATCGTCCATGCCTGTCCTCCTATATGGCAAATACGTGCCTGCCTATCGTGGTGACCGTCTTGCGTGAAAATATCCAGCTGCTCGTGGCGGTGGCGGGGTTGTAGTAGTACAGGCATCCGTATGTCGGATCCCAGCCGTTCAGCGCGTCCTGCGCGGCGTTTATCGCCGTCTGGTTGGGCGTGAGGTTGATCTGCCCGTCGTCCACGGCGGTAAAGGCGCCCTTTTGGTATATCACGCCCGATATGGTGTTGGGGAACTGCGGCGATTTGACCCTGTTCAACACCACGGCGCCCACCGCCACCTGTCCGGTGTAGCTCTCGCCGCGCGCCTCGCCGTATATGCACCTCGCCAAAAGGTATAGGTCCGAATTCGTGTAGTTGCCGTTTGCGGAAGAGGAGCCGCTCTGCGCGTCCTTGTCGCCCTTTTCGAGCACGCGCACCGAATCGTTCATCCCCAGGGCGGCATATGTCGCCTTGCCGCATATCCCGTCTGCCGTAAGCCCGTTCTTGCTTTGAAAATTCTTTACCGCCTTTACGGTATTTGAGCCATATATGCCGTCCAATTTGCCGGAATAATATCCCCAGTTTTTAAGCCTTCGCTGTACTTCTTTAACTTCGCCGCCCGTAGCTCCCTGCCTCAGCACTGCGGCGTATGCCGCGGGCTGCGCTGCCGTGTGTGCCGCAGTCAGGGCGGCGCCGCCGCCCGCTATGAGCGTTGCCGCGCATATTGCGGCGACGCCCGTCTTAAGTGCTCTGTTCATCTCTCCTCCAAAAATTAAAACGATGTAAAGGTCATACGCTGCCGCATTCGCTCGCATATATGCCCGAAATAAGCCCTTGCACGCCTACGCGAAGAACTTTTTTATTATGTCGTATATGAGCGAACGGTACTCCACGCCGGCGTCTGCCGAAGTGAAGCACAGCGGCGGGTACAGCACGCACCACCAGTTGTCGCCCGTGCCGCTGCCGAGTTCCACGATAAGGGCGTCATATATGCCGCTTTCAAGCGTAAGATCCCCGTATACCCGCGTGGGAAAATTTTCCTCCCTGACCTCCGCGTGTGCGCCGTAGCCGTAGCCGTTTTCGCGCAATACGCGCTCGCACACCCGCTCTATCTGCCCGCATATGTCGCTTATAACGCGCATCGCCGTGGGTTTGTCCCCGCATTCGGCGGCGTACGGCGTTATAAATTCCACGACGGCGTCCTTGACTTTGTACTTTACCGCCTGGTCTTCTTCCGAATTGGAATTGGCACGCACGTGTATGCGCAGATAGTCGGCCGATCGCCCTTCCTCGGCGGCCGGCCAGCCTGCCGCGAACGCGGCCGTTGCAATTATTATGACGAATACAAAAAAAGTTATGCAAAAGTTTTTCATATACCTCTTATTGCCCGCGCCGCCGCCGTTTATACTTTAATTTTTATTTTTTCACGCCGTGCGGCGCGCATGGGTCACGGCGTGTTGTGCCGCGTGCATGCGCAACGGTATGCCCGCGGGGCAATTGCGCGATTTTCCTTGACGAAGGCGGCGTTTGCGGTATAGAATATATATAGCGTAAGATATATAAATACAAGCTACACGGGGGATGTGAATGGATAAACTTGAAGATTTTGAACCGCTCGACTATTACAACGGGCAGCTGCGCGCGGAGTTTGAAAAGAACGCCGCCGAGTATTTCGACGGCCTGGTAAAGCGTTCGGGCGTGGACGTCGCGGCAAACGCCGCGGCGGTAAAAAAGTATGAAGCCGCGCATGCCAAGGAAGTGCACGCCGAAAAGCAGCTGTCCTCCGGCAGGCTCGTGCGCGGGCTGGTCATATTCCTCACTGCGGCGGCGTTCATCGCGGCGGTGATACTGCTCGTCTGCTATTTCAACGGCGGCGCGCCCGCACTGCTCATAAGCGGCATAGCCTGCGCCGTTTTGGGCGTTGCGGGGATCGTGGGCATCTTTTCCGGGCTCAACAAGATGGTGGAGGCGCGCAAGCGCAAGTACGAAAAGGCGGCTGCCGCCGCAAAGAAATTGCAGGAAGAGGCATTTGACCTGCTTCGCCCGCTGCACGCCCTGTTCGGCTGGGGCATGACGCGCGAGCTCATAGAAAAGTCCTACCCCGACATGCAGCTGGACGACAGCCTCAGCGTGCAAAAGCTCGACCTGTTCATGCGCAAGTACGGCTACCGCCCGGCGTGCGACGACCCCGAAAGTTCCACGCTGTTCCTGCTTTCGGGCACGCTCGAAGGCAACCCGTTTTTGTTTGAACGCAGGCTTCGCTGCGCCATAGTGCCGCATACATATACGGGCACGCTGGTCATCCACTGGACTACGCATTCGGTGGATTCAAAGGGCAACAGCCGCACCGAACACCATACGCAGACTCTGCACGCCAGCGTGGAAAAGCCCGCCCCCGAATATACCGAAGAGACCTGCATGTATTACGGCAACGAGGCGGCGCCCGGGCTCAGCTTTTCGCGCATGCCCAAATATTCGCACACCAAGGACGAGGACGAGCTGGAAAAGATGGTAAAGCGCGGCGGCAAAAAACTCGCAGCAAAGACGCGCAAAGCCGCGTCAAAGGGCGGCAGCTTCACAGAGCTCGCCAATACCGAATTTGAAGTGCTCTTCGGCGCCACGGACAGGAACGACGAGGTGGAGTTCAGGCTGATGTTCACCCCGCTCGCGCAGAACAACATGGTGGATCTGCTCACTTCCGACGAAGGCTACGGCGACGACTTCGCCTTTGTAAAGAGCGGCATGCTCAACCGCATCCGCTCAGACCACGCCCAGTACTGGCAGCCGGACGCCGACCCGTCGCGCTACATAAGCTACGACCTTGAACGGTCGCGCGCGGCGTTCATGGCGTACAATACCGAATATTTCAGGTCGATATACTTCGACTTTGCCCCCGTGCTCAGCGTGCCGCTGTACAGGATGCAGCAGCCGCACGAATTTATCTACCGCGACGTGTACCCTTCAAACTATTCCCTGCCGCAGGCGGAGGTGCTCGCCAACAAGCTGGGCGACGCGCAGTTCGCCCCCGCAAACGGCAAGACGCGCAGCATAATAAAGACGTCTTTTGCGCAGAAGGACGGCGCGTCCGACAAGCTCACCGTCACCGCATATTCCTACGATACGGCGGACAGGGTGGACTACGTGCAGGTGTTCGGCGGCGACGGCCGCGTCCACTCCGTGCCCGTGCCGTGGACGGAATACATACCCGCAGACCGCACGGGCGTGATGGAGGTCAAGGCGGTGGGGGCTTCGCGCGATTCGTATGAAAGGATGCGCTCGGAATCCTCTCTGGCTTCGTTCGTGCGCAAATTCTCGCAAAACGGCGCCTCGGCGTTCAGCGACGGGCTCATAGGCATCCCGCTGGGCGCAAGCTACGGCAGGGAGGACGACGAGGAGCTCGGCAGGATATTCGGCGTAAAGGCAGCCGTTGCCGGCGCGGCAGCGTTTGCCGCGGGCATCGCCGCGCTGGAGAGCGCCGCCGACATGCTCGACGAAGAGCAGGCAAAACCCGGTAAAGACGGAAATGACCGTACGGACGGCCCCGAAGGGCCAAACGGCGGCAAAAAATAAACATTCAGGAGGAAATCGCCAATGGCAAACGAACTCGACGAGCTCAACGGCCCCGTAAACAAAGAGGGCCGCGACGTTGCCGTCATAGAAAAACAGCTCCCCATAAAGGTGGGCGTAGGTTCCACGATATTCCAGATAATCCTCTGGGTATGCGGGATAATCCCCGGCATCATCTTTTTGATCTTAAAGATAAAGGCGGGCACCTACCTTTCGCAGCTCCAGCAAAAGCTGCAGCACGACGCTTCGCAGATAGACAACTATCTCGAACAGCGCGTCGTGATACTGCAAAACTGCGCAAAGCTGCTGGATAAGGCCATCGACCTGGATAAGACCACGATGACGCAGATAGCCGCCTACCGTTCGGGCCACAACCCCGCGGACGACGGGCAGCGCAACGCCGTCGCCAGGCAGATAGACTCCGTCGGCCGCAGCATAAACCTCGCGTTTGAAAACTATCCCGACTTAAAGGCGCATGCCGAGATAGCCGACGCCATGCAGCAGAACGCCTACCTCCAGAAGGAGATAACCGCCGCGCGCGAGCTGTACAACGATACGGTCAACCTGTGGAACAGGGAGATCTACGTATGGCCCACAAAGATGATAGTCGCGGCAAAGCGCGGCTACACCACGCGCATACCCTTCAGCACCTCCGAAGAGATCAAGGAACAGGCGAGGGGAGTATTCTTTTAAAAACTTACCGCCCGCGCGGCAATGCCGCGCGGGCGGCTGCTTTATGCCGTGGTTTGCTGCCGGCGCGGCAAAAGGGGCGGTATAAGGCGGTAAACGGCTTTTTCCGGCATGCCGCACCGCGCGGAAAATTTTTTTACGTTTACGGGACGGCGGAGGGGCGATTTTGTTGCAAAATAACAAAATTTTGTTAAAATGCGCCCTTAAAGCAGGTATAAGAAAATATAATACCAAAATCAAAAAATATTTGTACTGAGCGCCTCTGCCGCCGTAAAGGGCGCGCGGGGCGCTCTTTGCGCCTAAATATTGAATATTTTGCGGCAAAAACGTCAATATATTGTGTTTGAAAAAGCCGTGCGCGCGGGGCGTCGCCGCGGGGCGGCAAAAATGGCGAAAACGGCGGGTTTTTATGCCGAAACGGCGGCTTTTTGCGCAAAAAACTTTCTTTCAAACGCTTGACAAAACACCCCGCGTCTAATATAATAGTCGAGCGTATTCAAGAAGTGCGTATGGGTTGAGGCGTAAAGTTACTGCAAAAACCTGCCACAAAGCCGGCGGGACAGATAATTTGCGCTGACAAATGTCGGGGCTTGACCCCGGCGACTAACCGTGGCTTTTTTCTTTTTGCGCCGAGTTTTCGGCTTTTTTTATGTGAAAGCCGCGATACGCACGGCTAAGTTGAAGCGACTTTAAACTTTTGATTGTTAGTATAAAAAGGAGAACGAAATGGCAGGACAGAAAATCAGAATCAAACTTGCGGCATACGATCACGAGCTTGTAGACCTTGCGGCATCCAGGATAGTGGAGACGATGAAAAAGAGCGGCGCCAAGATATCCGGCCCCATTCCCCTTCCCACCGAAAGGGAGATAGTCACCATCCTCCGCTGCCCCCACAAATATAAGGACAGCCGCGAACAGTTCGAACAGCGCACCTATAAGAGGATAATAGACATCTATACCCCCAACGCAAAGCTTTTGGATACCGT
>CALVPV010000028.1 GCA_944353935.1 uncultured Clostridia bacterium
TTCCTCCCCTTACTAAGGGGAGGCAAGTTTGGTGGAATAACCCCCTCCGTTTACTAAGGGGAGGCAAGTTTGGTGGAATGAATCCTCCATTTACTAAGGGGAGGCAAGTTTGGTGGAATGAATCCTCCATTTACTAAGGGGAGGCAAGTTTGGTGGAATAAGCCCTCCATTTACCAAGAGGAGGCAAGTTTGGTGGAATAAGCCCTCCATTTACCAAGAGGAGGCAAGTTTTTGGGGGGCGTTATACAATCGAGGGTGCGGGCAACTGCCCGCACCCTCGATTTATATTTTATTGTTCTTTTTGCCCTTCGCCGTCCTGCGCCCGCTCGCCTTCGGGGTAGCCGACGCGCATCTTTGAACGCCTGAACTCCACGAGCTCCTCTTCGGCGGCGATGCACGCCTCTTCATACTGCTCAGGCAGGATCGCGCCGTCCGCGAGCAAACTCTTGGCATAGCCGTCCCTGCCCGACGCAAGCAGCGGATACCCCTCTCCGCGCAAAAGGCGGAAGAGCCACACGAACACCGCGGCTATATCGGAAAACAGCCCGTGTTTTTGGGCATAGGCGGCATCCGCGACGAACATCTCTTCATACCCCGGGCGCTCGGCAAAGCGCGCATGCGCGCCGCTCAATATCCCGGGACGGACGGCAAACCGCCCGTCGTATTGCTGCGGCATGAGCACGCCGTCCACAAGCGAGAGCGGCACCGGCCCCACGAGCGACAGCCTGCCCGCCACCACGTCCGCAAAGAGCGGAAGGTATTTGAGCGGCGCGCGCGTTATGGCGCCGCAATCCCCGCTTTGACCGCCTTCAAACAGGTGCACCTGCACGGGACTGCCGCCCTTGCCCTTTACCCAGACCTTTGTAAACGCCCTGCCGCACTTTTTTTTGAGCACGGCGGCACACACGCCTATGCAGGGCGAGACTATTATAAGCGCTATCAGCCCGAATATAAAGTCGAGCACGTTTTTTGCAAAATAGCGGTAGTTCACCGCAAAGAAAAATATAACTATCGCCGCCGCAACGACCGAAAATACGGCTATGCCTGCAGGCGACGCCATAAATTCAGAAAAACCCACGGTCACTCCTCCCCGCTTTGACTTTCTTTCATATCACTCTCTTCAAACTCTTCGCCCGCGCCGCCCTCGCCGCACAGCGCAAGTATCCCCTCTATGCGGGCATGCACCCTGTCCAAACCGTACCTCGTCTGCGCGGAAGTCAGGATGACGTCCCCCGCGCCGCACTTTAACTTTGCGGCGATATTCTTTACCCCGTTCATCCCCGCCATGCGCGAGACTTTGTCCGCCTTGGTGGCTATCACGGTGAACGGTATGAGCCCCGCGTAGAGGAAATTTATCATATTTACGTCGTCCGCGGTGGGGTCGTGGCGCACGTCCACGAGCGAAAACGCGTGCGTGCAGTTTGCCCTGTCGGCAAAAAAGTCCTCCATCAGGCGCGCCCAGCGCGCCTTTTCCGCCTTGGAGACCTTGGCAAACCCGTAGCCCGGAAGATCGGCAAGGATGAACGCGCCGAAGTCGAAATAATTGACAAGGCGCGTCCTGCCGGGGTCCTTTGACACCCTTGCAAGTTTTTTGCGGTTTGCAAGCATGTTTATAAAGCTCGATTTGCCCACGTTGGACTTGCCGCATACGGCGATCACCGGCTTTTCCGCGCGTATGAACTGCGACTTGTTCGCAGCACTGGTTATAAAGGATACGTCGGTTATTTTAAGCATATATGCCGCCCTTTTGCCTTAAAGACCAACTATGGCATTGTGAAAAACTTCACTCACGGAGGTGACGGGGATGAAGTTTATCTTTTCACGTATGTTCTTTGGTATCTCTTCAAGGTCCTTTTTGTTTTCTTCCGGGATTATCACGTTTTTTACGCCCGTGCGGTAGGCGGCGAGCGCCTTTTCTTTGAGCCCGCCTATGGGAAGCACGTTGCCGAGGAGGGTTATTTCGCCCGTCATGGCTATGTCGCCGCGCACCGGCTTTTTGGTAAATGCCGAAAGTATGGCCGTTGCCATGGTTATGCCGGCGCTGGGGCCGTCCTTGGGCGTGGCGCCTTCGGGCACGTGTATGTGGATATCGGTATTGCCGAATGCCGAATCTTCTATGCCGTAGGCTTCGCTGTTGGAACGGATGTAACTTATCGCCGCGCGGGCGCTCTCCTTCATCACGTCGCCGAGCTTGCCGGTGAGCTGTATCTCGCCCTTGCCGTGCATGGCGGAAACTTCTATGGTGAGCGTTGTGCCGCCGACGGCAGTCCATGCAAGCCCCGTTGCGGCGCCCACCTCGTCGCGGCGGGAACTTTCGGCATCGCGCTTATAGCGCGCGGGGCCGAGGAGGGAATGAAGGCTCTCCGCGGTGATCTTTTTCTTTGCGGGGGCGCCCTCCGCCACCTTTACCGCGATCTTGCGGCAGACGGCGTCTATGTTGCGCTCAAGCGAACGCACGCCGGCTTCGCGCGTGTATCCCTCTATGACGGCGCGGACGGCGCCTTCGGAAAAGGCGATATCGCCCTCTTTGAGCCCGTTTGCCTTTATGCGCTTGGGGATGAGATAGCGGACGGCTATCTGGATCTTCTCCTCTTCGGTGTAACCTTCGAGCTGTATGAGCTCCATCCTGTCCAAAAGGGGCGCGGGAATGGTATCCACGCTGTTTGCCGTGGTTATGAACAGCACCTTTGAAAGGTCATACGGGACTTCGAGGTACCTGTCGCGGAAGGTGTTGTTCTGGGCGGGATCCAAAACTTCCAAAAGGGCGCTGGCAGGATCGCCGCGCATATCGGAAGAGAGCTTGTCTATTTCGTCCAGCAGGAACACGGGATTTACCGTGCCCGCATTCTTTATGCCGTAGATTATGCGCCCGGGCATGGAGCCGATGTAGGTGCGCCTGTGCCCCCTTATTTCGGCTTCGTCCTTTACGCCGCCCAGGCTCATGCGCACGAACTTGCGCCCGAGAGCGCGCGCCACCGACGTGGCTATGGACGTCTTGCCCACGCCGGGAGGGCCGACAAAGCAAAGGATGGGCGCGTTGAGCGTACCCGTGAGCTTTAATACGGCGAGGTATTCGGTGATGCGCTCCTTTATCTTTTCCAGCCCGTAGTGGTCTTCGTTTAAGATCTTTACGGCGTCCTTTAAGTCGGCGGTATCCTCAGTCTGCTCCTTCCACGGCAGGTCAACGAGCCAGTCGAGGTAGTTGCGTATGACGGTGTATTCCGGGGAGGAAGAGGGCATCTTGTCCATCTTGGCGACTTCTTTGAGCGCCTTTTCCTCCACCTCCGCGGGCATGCCCTTTGCCTTTAACTTTTCCGTGAGGGCGTCGCGCTCCTCCATGTCGTCGCCGAGTTCGGCGTGTATTGCCTTGAGCTGTTCCCTAAGGTAATATTCGCGCTGGTTCTTGTCTATGCTCTGGCGCACGGCGGCATTTATCTTGCGGCCGAGGCGCATTATCTCCAGCTCGTCGTTGAGGCACTTTTCGAGCATGCGCAGCCTCTCCGTGACGTTGTCGCTTTCAAGGATGCGCTGCTTGACCTCGTCGCGGATGGGCAGGCTGTTTGCCGCCACGTTGACAAATTCGTCGGGATCGCCGCACCTGTCAAGGCGGGCAAACACGTCCTTTGAAAGGCGGTTGTCCGTGGAGGATATGTCGCGCATTATGTCCTTTGCCGTGCGGAAATATGCCTCCTCCAGTACGGCGTCGCCGTGGACGGGTTTGACCTCGTCGGCCTCGGCGCAGAAACAGCCGTCAAGCGTAAAGCTGCGCACGCGCGCGCGGCAAAGCCCTTCGGCGAGAATGCGGACGCTGTCCGAAGGAAGGCGGGTTATCTGCTTTATTTTTACCACCGTGCCCACCTTGCATATATCTTCCGCCGTTATTTCATCCTTTTCGGAATCGGGCTGAGCGCAGACGAGCAACTGCATGTCCGTATCGGTAGCGCGCTTTACCGCGTTGAGCGAGACGAGCCTGCCGGCATCGAATGAATTTACCGTGTTGGGGAAGATCACCCTGCCGCGGAGCGGGATGACGGGGATCCCCGAAAAATATTTTACTGCCATAATATTACTGCCATTAAACGATATGTATTTACAACACGGGTGAAGGAGCATGCCACTCCTCCACCCGTTTAAATGTTCTTAAGTTTTTACGTGCACAAATGCGGCGGAAGGTGCGAAGGAGCTTACTTGAACGTAAGTGACTGAGCACACCCGTAACAGCGACACAGTATTGCACGCCCATAAAATTCAGAGAAGCGAGCAAGACAAGGAGCGTGCGGAAGATTTGAGGGAGTTTACTAAGACGTAAATGACCGAAAATACCCGCAAACGCGACACAGTATTGCGACGCTTATATGAATTTTATTAGGCGGATTTTTTGTAAACCAGCTTCGGCTCCGCATGCTCCGTCACGCATTCGGGCGTAACGATCACCTCTTCCACGTTGGGTTCGGAGGGTATCTTATACATCACGGCGGTCATAAAGCTCTCTATTATGGTGCGCAGGCCGCGGGCGCCCGTCTTTAAGCGTATCGCCGTGTTGGCTATCTCCCTTACGGCGGCGTCCTCTACTGTGAGTTTTACCCCGTCGAGCGCGATGAGCTTTTGATACTGCTTTATGATGGCGTTCTTGGGCTGGGTGAGTATGTTGACGAGAGCATTTTCATCCAGCGGGTGAAGGCTGACGACTATGGGCACCCTGCCTACAAATTCGGGGATGAGCCCGTATTTTGTAAGATCCTGGGGCTTTACGTCGGCAAGCATTTCGTAGGAAACTTCGTTATCGGGGAGTTTTACCTGGCCGCCGAAGCCGAGTGAGGTCGTATCCTTGCGCTTTTGGACTATTTTATCCAATCCCACGAAGGCGCCGCCGCATATGAACAGGATATCGGTCGTGTCTATCCTTAAACATTCCTGCTGGGGGTGCTTTCTGCCGCCCTGCGGGGGAACGTTTGCAACGGTGCTCTCTATTATCTTAAGCAGCGCCTGCTGTACGCCCTCGCCGGAGACGTCGCGCGTTATGGACACGTTTTCGCCCTTTCTGGCGATCTTGTCTATTTCGTCTATATAGATGATGCCGCGCTGGGCGCGCTCTATGTTGTAGTCGGCGTTCTGTATGAGCTTTAAAAGAATGTTTTCAACATCCTCGCCCACGTAGCCCGCCTCCGTCAAGGTGGTGGCGTCCGTGGTGGCAAAGGGCACATTGAGTATCTTTGCGAGCGTGCGAGCAAGAAGCGTCTTGCCGCAGCCCGTGGGACCGAGGAGCAGAATGTTGCTCTTTTCTATCTCTATATCGTCCTTGTCTTTCTTTTTTGCGGGGACGGCGGCGTTGTTTATGCGCTTGTAGTGGTTGTAGACCGCAACGGAGAGCACCTTTTTCGCCTCGTCCTGACCGACGATATATTTATCGAGTTCGGCCTTGATCTCGGCAGGTTTTTTTAAAGGAACGGGTTCAAACCTGTCGGTGACCTCTTCCTTTACCATATCGTAACCTATTTCAAGGCATTCATCGCAGATACAGGCGCCGTTCTGCCCGGTTATAAGCCTATTTACGAGCTCTTCGGGCTTACCGCAGAAGGAACAGTATCTTTTTTCTTTCATTTATACCTCCGCGCCGCACGGTAAAAGCAATGCGGCGTTATGTAGGCAGCCGCGGCAAGGCATTGCCTGCCGCCGCGCTGCGGGCGCCGCAAACATACGGATATGTTTTTCAGCGCTTGGTGAACACTTTGTCTATAAGGCCGTAGGCGAGGGCTTCGTCCGCGGAGAGGTAATTATCCCTGTCGGTATCGCGTTCGAGCTGTTCTACGGGCTTGCCGGTGTTTGCGGCAAGTATTTCGTTGAGCTTGCGCTTGGTGCGCAGGATGTGTTCGGCGGCGATCTTTATGTCGCTCGCCTGACCCTGTGCCCCGCCGAGGGGCTGGTGGATCATTATTTCGCTGTTGGGCAGGGCATACCTTTTGCCCCTTGCCCCGCTGGAAAGAAGGAACGCGCCCATGGACGCTGCCATGCCTATACATATGGTGGATACGTCGCACTTTACATAGTTCATCGTATCGTATATGGCAAGGCCTGCGGATACGCTGCCGCCGGGGCTGTTGATATACAGAGAGATGTCCTTTGAGGGATCCTTTGCCTCAAGGTATATCAGCTGCGCCACAACGGTGTTCGCCGTGGCGTCGTCTATTTCGCCGCTCAAAAAGATTATCCTGTCCTCCAAAAGGCGGCTGTATATGTCGTAAGAGCGCTCCCCGCGGGAGGTCTGCTCCACTATATAGGGCACAAGGGCGCCCCTGATGTTCTTTTCCATAAATTAACTCCTTTGCGCGGCAGAGCGCGCCGGCGCGGCATAAGCGCCGCACGGATATTTTTTAGTCCGCGTAAAGTTCGTTGTTTGCCTTGAGGAAGTCAAAGAGCTTGGTTATGACTATATCGCTCTCTATATACTCCCTCTGCCTGGGATCCATGCTCTTTTTGTACTCTTCGGCGGTCTTGCCCACGGATTTTGCCTGCTCTTCTATCTTGGCTTCCACTTCTTCGGCTTCCGCCTTTATCTTTTCCGTGCGGACGATCTTGTCTATAACGAGCGTGGACATCACCCTCTCCGCGGCGTTAGCCTTGAACTGAGAGCGGAACTGCTCCATCGTAGTCTGCATGTACTGCAGGTACTCTTCCAGCTTTATGCCCTGATACATCAGCCTGTAGGAAAAGTCCTGTACCATCTTGTCTATCTCGCTCTCTATCATGGCGTCGGGTATCTCCGCCTTGGCGGTCGCGCAGATGGCCTTTATGATGCTGTTTTCCGTCTCGTTGAGGCTCTTTGAAGCGGCCTGGCGTTCAAGCCTTTCGCGGCACTTGTTCTTATATTCTTCCACCGTTTCGCAGCCGGCGTTTGCCTTTACGAATTCATCGGTGAGTTCGGGGTACTTCTTTGCCTTTATGGAATGAAGTTTTATGGAGAACACCGCCTCCTTGCCCTTTAAGTCCGCAGCCTGATAATCTTCGGGGAACTTGACCTTTATATCCCTTTCGTCGCCGACCTTCATGCCCTCTACCTGCTCTTCGAAGCCGGGGATGAACGCGCCGCTGCCGAGCTCGAGGTCATAGTCCTCCGCCGTGCCGCCGGGGAACTTAACGCCGTCAACGCTGCCGGAGAAGTCTATCTTTACGGTGTCGCCGCTCTTGCAGGGGCGGTCGGTGACGTCAACGTCCTCCGCCTTGCTCAAAAGGATGCGCTTTGCCTCCTTTTCCACGTCTTCATCCGTAACATTATACTCATACTTTTTGATTTTTAAACCCTTGTAGGAACCTATTTCCACGTCGGGCTTTACGGGAACGACGGCGGTGAGCACGACGCCCTTTTCATCGGAAATCTCGTCCACGGAGAGCGAAGGATCGCCCACGGCGGTAAAGTTTGCCTTTTCCTTTTCTATTATGCCGGGGTAGCTGCCCGAAAAGAGGATGTTGAAAGCCTCGTCAAAGAATACGCCCTTGCCGTAGAAATTTTCAAGCACGGGCTTGGGTGCCTTGCCCTTTCTGAATCCGGGCACGCTGTACTTGCCCCTGGTGCGCACATACGCCTTGTTGATGGCGTCGTCCCATTCTTCCTTGGAATAGCTGATGGTAACTTTTACCGTGCTTTTTTCTGCAGGTGCTGTTTTGTAGTTCATTTTTTTCTCTCCGTTTATTTTAAATTAGATGATTTTTTATTTTGGCGCCGACGGTCTTGCCATACCATATAATATAGAGGCGCCCCGTTCAAGCACAACACATTTTAACACATAAGTTGTGTTTTGAAAAGCGTTTTGAGCACAGGGGAAACAAATTATTTTACTTTTGCCGCCGCTTGCTGTATAATTGCCCTTGGGCGGCGGTAAAAGAGCCGCACAAAAGGGATTTGCAAGGTGCGCTATGCCACAGGACGCTTTTACGCTTAAATACGTGATAAAAGAGCTCGGCGAACGCCTGAAGGGCGGAAAGGTTTCACGGATCAACCAGCCCGAAAAGGACGAGCTTACGTTTTTTATATACACCGCAAACGGCACCGTTAAACTTGAAATATGCGCGCACGCGCAAAATTGCAGGCTGAACATAGGCGAAAACGAAAAAAAACCGCCAAAAGAGGCTATGGCTTTTTGCATGCTTTTAAGAAAACACCTGCAAAACGCCGAGGTGCTCGGCGTGACGCAGCCCGGCTTTGAAAGGATAGCCGCGATAGAATTTGACTGCAAAAGCGACTTTGAACGGGCGCGGCGCACGCTGTACTGCGAAATAATGGGCAAGTACAGCAACGTGATACTCGTACAGGACGGGCGCATACTCGGCGCGATGAAGACAGCCACGCTGGAGAGCGGGGCAAAGCGCATACTGTTCACCGGGGCGGCGTACAGGCTGCCCGACCCCCAGGACAAGGCAGACCCCACAGACCTTGCGGCGCTTGAAGAAGTTTTCGGCGGCAGCGAGGCAGGCGCCGACATGATAGCGCTGCGCGTGAAGGGAATGAGCTATTCCACCGCCGCAGACATAGAGGAGACGTTCGGCGGGCACGCTTTTGCAAAGGACGTATACGACTACGCGGCGGGCAAATTTTTCCGCCCGTGCGTGACGTACAGAGACGGTTTCCCCGACGACTTTAAGATATACTGCCCGGACGAGAGGCGCTGCAAGGCGTTTGCAAGCGTCCTGGACGCGCAGAGCGCGTACTATTCATTTCTTTTAAAAAAGAAGGCGTTCGACGATAAAAAACGCAGGCTGGAACACGCGCTGCGCTCCGCCGAAAAAAAGTGCGAAAAGAGGCTCGGGATTATACTTTCGCGCCTTGAAGAGACGCGCGACATAGAGGACGTAAAACTTAAAGGCGAGCTGATTACCGCCAATATATATGCGATCGAACGCGGTGCAAAGCAGTTTAAGGCGGTCAACTACTACGACGAAAACATGCCCGAAGTTACCATCGCGCTGGACGAGCGGCTGACCCCTGCGCAGAACGCGCAGAAGTACTACAAGCGGTATGCAAAGCTCAAGCGCACCCTGACGGCGCTCGACGTGCAGAAGATGGACACGGAGAGCGAAAGGGCATACCTTGAGAGCATCCGGTGCGCTATAGAGCGCGCCGACGACATCCGCGACTTTGAAGAGGCCGAGACGGAGCTCGCCGCCCTGGGGCTTATAAGGGCGGAAAACGCGCCCAAGGGCAAAAAACAGGAGGAGCGCGCACCGTTCAGAAAATATATCTTTGAAGGCTTTACCATTATTGCGGGCAGGAACAACATGCAGAACGAAAGGCTGACCAAGGGCCTTTCGGAAAGGGATATATGGCTGCATACGCAAAAGTACCACTCCTCCCACGTGGGCATACTTTCCGACGGGCGCGAGGTGCCCGAAAGCGTAATAAAGGTCGCGGCGGAGATATGCGCGTACTATTCCGAAGCGAGAGAGGGCAGCAAGGTGCCCGTGGACTACGCCTTTAAAAAATTCGTAAAAAAGCCTTCCGGCGCAAAGCCGGGGTTCGTGACGTACACCGACTACAAGACGGCGCTCGCCGCGCCGCAAAAACACGAAGAGCTTGCGTGCGTGCAATAACGCCTTTGCGCCGCGCGCCAAAAAACAAAAAAACAGCCGAATTTGTGCCTGCGGGAGCCGACAAAGGATTGCATAAAGGCGCAAAATCTGCTAAACTAAATTAAACTACAAACATAACGGAGCAAATTTTGGAAAACAACATCAACGAGGGCGCCGCGCCCCGCAAAAAACTTGGCACAGGCGCCGTGACGGCAATAACCGCCGCCGCCTGCATAGTCGCAGCGCTCTGCGTATTCCTTATGATATGGTACCTTGGCGACAGTTACCCCGACTTTGAAAGAAGGTTTTCAAAAGAAGTTGCCATACCCGGGCTTGACGACGGGTTCATGCCTCAGGGCATAGAAAATTACGACGGCGTGACCTACGTGAGCGGATATATGGCGGACGGATCGCCTTCGCGCATATACGCCGTGGGCGAAGACGGCGAACAGCTGGGCTATATAACCGTAAAGGGCAAAGACGGCCCGTACAGCGGGCATGCCTGCGGGATAGCCACCAACGGCAAAAAGATGTGGATGGTCTCCGAGGGGACGGTGTATGTGCTTAAATACAGCGACGTAAAGTCCAACATGTCGCCGGACGGCGGCGAGGCGGAAGTTTCGGGCACATGGAACGCGCACTGCGGCGCCGACTTCTGCCACTACGACGGCACATATTTTTACGTGGGCGAATTTTACCGCAAGGGCAACTACGAGACGGACAAGGCTCACCGCTTTGAGACGCCCGCCGGGGACAAGAACACGGCTGTCATTTTAAGGTACAGCTCCACCACGGCTTACGAATCGGAAAACTACGACCAGAGCAACCTCGCCCCTTCGCGCGCGTACAGCATCCCCGGCGAGATACAGGGGATGGCGTTCAACGAAAAGGGCGACAAGATAATACTTTCGCAGAGCTACGCGCTTAAAAATTCGCACATATTGGTATACGAATTTGACCAGAGCGACACGGCGTACGAATCTTCCATATTAAAGATAAACGGCAAAAACGTGCGCACGTACTTCCTTGACAGCGCCAACCTCACCTCCGACTACGAGATACCCTGCATGAGCGAGGGGCTGTATTCCGACGGCGACAAGGTCTACGTGCTGTTTGAGTCGGCGGGAAAAATTTACGCGCCCTGGGTGCGCGAAAGGCTGTACAACGTCTACTCCTTCCGCGTGCGCAGGTAAAACGGAATACATTGACGGGCGTGCCGCAGGGCGCGCCCGTTTTTTCAATGTTTTTTAAATGGCATTGCAAATCTTTTTTCTCCCCTTCGCGTGCGCGCGTGCATGCGGCGCGCACGCACACAATAATAAAAAAATTTAACATTTTATCGCTAAAAAAAGCACGATATGATTTTACTTTTTACGTGCAGATGTTTTATAATAGTTGCGTATGAAGAGCATCCGTTTCCCCGCAAAAAAAATAGCAGTGCTCGCGCTGTTCACCGCGCTGGGGCTTATAGTTTTTATAATAGAAAACCAGTTCCCCCCGCTCATAGTCCCCGGCGCAAAGATGGGGCTTGCCAACATCTTTTCCCTTTCCGCGCTCATACTGTACGGGCCGGCGGAGGCGTTTGTCGTGGTGACCGTGCGCACATTTTTAGGGTCGCTGTTTGCGGGCAACATCTCCATGCTGATATACAGCTTTACGGGCGGGATAGTTTCGCTTGCGCTCTCTTCGCTGCTGATGTACGTGGTCTACCCCCGCGTCAGCCTGATGGCGGTGAGCATCGCCGCGGCGGTCTTGCACAACATAGTACAGTATACGATGTACGTGCTCGTGTCCTCCACCCCGTCCATATATGTATTTTTGCCCTATTCCGCGCTTATAGGCATACTTTCCGGCGCGATAGTGGGCGCCGTGGCGGAGATAATATTTAAAAAAGTGCCATTAAACGTATTTGCCCGCGCAGGGTTTGGCGCGGCGGCGCAAAAGATCTCGTCCGCAGGCGAGGCGCCCGGCGCGCAAAATTCGGCGCACACGGAAAAAGACGAAGAGGCAAAGTAGGTATAACGGCGGCGTGCGCCGCCTTTATATAAGTTAAAAAGTTAAACGTAAAAAATTTACAGAGAAAATATTTAAAAATATTTTCCGTAACAAAAACAGGAGGTCAATTTTGAAAGCTGTAAAAGGCAGATTCTTTTTCGGCGGCGTGCATGTGCCCGATATGAAGGCGCTGTCACAGGACTGTCCGATCAAAGAGCTACCCGAACCGCCCGTAGTGACGATCGCAACGAGCCAATCGCTCGGAAAGCCTGCGATACCCTGCGTCGGCGTGGGCGACACGGTAGCAAAGGGCCAGCTCATCGCCAAAGCAGACGGCGCGATTTCATCCAACGTGTTTGCCGGCATAAGCGGCAAGGTGACGGCGATAACCGAGCTTGAAAACGAGGGCGGCCAAAAGGGCACGTACATCGTTATAGAGGGCGACGGTTCGGGCAGCACGCAGTACCTCACCCCCCTTACCGATCCTTCCAAAGAGGAGATAGTACAAAGGGTGAAGGACGCCGGCATTGTGGGGCTCGGCGGCGCGGGATTCCCCACCGCGGTCAAACTTACGCCCCGCACGCCCGTGGACACGTTTATAATCAACGGTTCGGAATGCGAGCCCTACCTCACGTGCGACCACCGCGTGATGATAGAAAAGACCGACGAAGTAGTGCGCGGCGCAAGGTACATTGCCAAGGCGCTCGGCGTGAGCAACATAATGATCGGCATAGAGCTCAACAAGCCCGACTGCATTGCGGCATTTGAAAAGTACGACGACGTCAAGGTAGTGGCGCTGCGCAAGATCTACCCCATGGGCGGCGAAAAGCAGCTCATTTACAGCGCGACGGGCAGAAAGGTGCCCGTGGGCAAGCTTCCCGCGGACGTGGGCGTAGTGGTAAACAACGTTGCCACCTGCCTTGCCGTGTGCGAAGCGATAGAGCTCGGCAAACCCGACCTCGATTCCATACTCACGGTGTCGGGCAAAGCTGTGGCAAACACCGCCAACGTGCTCGTGCCCGTGGGTACGCCCGTTTCCTATATAATAGAACAGTGCGGCGGCGAGGCGAGCGCGCCCAAAAAAGTCGTGCTCGGCGGCCCGATGACGGGCGTTGCCGTAAAGAGCTACGACTTGTACGTTAAAAAGACGACGAGCGGCATACTGCTCCTTTCGGAAAAAGAGGCTGCGGCGGAAGAACCCACCCCCTGCCTCAACTGCGGGCTGTGCGCAGACCACTGCCCCATGCACCTGATGCCTATGAACACGGCGTTCTATTCTTCCGCGGGAGACATTGAAAACGCCGCAAAGCTCGGCGGCGCGATGTACTGCATAGAGTGCGGCGTGTGCGAATACGTATGCCCCGCAAAGCGCCCGCTCATTCAGGCGATAAGAAAGACAAAGGCAGCCGTGCGCGCGCAGCAAAGTAAAGGAGGCAAATAAATGGATAACAGCATAGTAATTTCCACCCCTCCCCACGTCAAGTCAAGGCGCACGACGCGCAACATAATGCTCGACGTACTGATAGCGCTTGCGCCCGCCGCCATCTGCGGCATAGTCTATTTCCTTACGGATGCGCTCATCCTGGAAATAACGTGCGTGGCGTTTGCCGTTATCGCGGAGTTTGTGTACTTCTTCATAGCAAAGGGCGGCTTTAACATGCACTTTAACGACGGCGAGAGCAGACAGCTTGCCAAAAAGGTCGCCCAATTAAAACAGGCGGGCCAGCCCTACGAAGAGGCTGCCGCCGCACTTAAAGAAAAGAAGGCGGCGCTTAAAAAGGCGGCGCTTGCAAAGCCGCTCGGCGTATGCAAGATGTTTATAAAGCAGTTTGACTTTACGTCCGTAGTGACCGGCCTTATACTTGCGCTCATACTCCCCTCCACCGCGGAATGGTACGAGGCGGCGATAGGTTCGGCTTTTGCCATAATAGTCGTTAAAATGGTATTCGGCGGCACGGGCAAGAACATTGCCAACCCCGCCGCCGTGGGCAGGGTATTCATGTTCATATCCTTTGCCATAACGACTTACGCGGCGGCAAACTTCGGCGCGGTGATAGACGGCAGCGGCGAAACGCTGACTTCGGGCGCGACATACCTTTCCGGCGCGATGCTCGGCGAAAACCCCGACGTGGGCGCAATGAGCCTTGTAGACCTGTTCCTTGGCACCGGCCTTGCGGGCTGCATAGGCGAAACGTGCAAACTTGCGCTTATAGCCGGCTACGTATACCTTGTTGTAAGGCGCGTTATAAAGTGGTGGCAGCCCGCCCTGTACCTTGTCGTGCTCGGGCTTATGACGGCGCTTTTGAACCTTGACTTTGCGTTCTTCTTGCCCTCCATACTTTCGGGCGGCGCGATGTTCGGCGCGATATTCATGTTCACCGACTACGTGACCTCCCCCAAGGGCGTATTTGCGCAGATAGCATACTACGGCATAGCAGGCCTTTTGACCGCCGTCCTGCGCCACCTTACGGGCATAGAAGTTGTATCCTTTGTTATAGTTTTGATGAACCTTATAGTTCCCCTTTTGGACATGTGGATAAGGCGCAAGCCCTTTGGCTATAAGCGTGAAAAGAAGAACAAGGAGGTTGCAGGTAAATAATTATGGAAAACAAAGAAAAGAAAGCTTTTTCCGTAAAAGAGTTTTTTAAAAGCACCGCCTTTAAATGCATAGCCGTACTGCTTGCCATAGCGCTGGTCTGCGGCATACTGCTCACATTCTGCAACGAC
This sequence comes from uncultured Clostridia bacterium, assembly GCA_944353935.1. Lineage (GTDB taxonomy): Bacteria > Bacillota > Clostridia > Christensenellales > Borkfalkiaceae > Coproplasma. Next base: position 14,284 of record CALVPV010000028.1, read on the forward strand.
CTGTTTGAAGTGACCGA
>CALVPV010000029.1 GCA_944353935.1 uncultured Clostridia bacterium
ACGTCCGGATCGCCCTTTTTGCCGGTGAGCAGGTCGGCTTCGAAGTCATATCCCGTCCACGCCCACACCGACTTTTCAGGGTAAGCCTTTTTTACCCGCTCCATAAAGCCGACGAGCGCGAGCTGGTTTTCCGGTTCAAACGGGTCGCCGCCCAAAAGGGAGAACCCCTTTATGTAGGAGGGCTCCAGCCCCTTGAGTATCCTGTCTTCCACCTCTTGGGTAAAGGGTTCGCCGTATTTAAAGTCCCACGTTTCCCGGTTGAAGCACCCCTTGCAGTGGTTGCGGCAGCCGCTCACGTACAGCGAGACGCGCACCCCGGGGCCGTTGGCGATATCGTAATATTTTATAGTTGCGTAGTTCATATAAAGACTCCTCTCACGAATTTTTCGCCTTGGCAGAATGAGAAAAATTCCGTGATTTGAGAAAACAAAGTTCCTCCGGCGGCATCTGTAAGCGCCCACGGTCGTAGAAATGCCGCCGTTCACTTGCGGCGAGCCCGTCGCAGCAGATCGTGCCGCCCGACAGCGAAAAACCCGCCTTGCGCACTTTATTATTGTAAATTTACATAAGGGCGGTTAACCCCATGGTATGCCGCAATTAACAAAGCGCGGCGCGCATAATTTCCGCATATGCGCGCCGCGCGTTAAAAACAATTTTTACCTTATAAAACTCTCATAGTGACCTCGGAGATGCGAGCAGTACGCGGAGCCGGCGGAATGCCGCGAAGGAGCTTACTTAAGCGTAAGTGACCGAGCGGAACCGTAACAGCGACAATGTAATGCGACGCATATACGAGGGCAGGCGGAGTAATTATAAATGCAGAACGCGTGCTTTTATTTCTTTCGTCTTGCCCACATTCCAGAAGTTTTCGCCAAGGTATCCGCAGGTACGGCGGGTGACGTTCATCTTGCGCTGATCCTTGTTGTGGCAGACGGGGCACTCCCATTCGTAATTGTCGTTTATCATTATTTCGCCGTCATAGCCGCACACCTGGCAGTAGTCCGACTTAGTGTTGAATTCGGCATACTGGATGTTGTCGTATATGAATTTCACCACGTCCTCCATGGCGGTCAGGTTGTGGCGCATGTTGGGTATCTCCACATAGGATATTGCGCCGCCCGAAGATATCTTTTGGAACTGGCTTTCAAATTGGAACTTGTGGAAGGCGTCTATGTGTTCGCGCACGTCCACGTGGTAGCTGTTGGTGTAATAGCCCTTGTCCGTCACGTCCTTTATGGTGCCGAAGCGCTCCTTGTCTATGCGCGCAAAGCGGTAGCACAGGCTCTCTGCGGGGGTACCGTAAAGGGCAAAGCCGATGTTGGTCTGCTCCTTCCACTTGTCGCAGTGGTCGCGCAGGCAGTTCATGACTTTGAGCGCGAACGCCTGGCCCTTTTCCGTCGTCTGCGATTCGCCCGTCATCAGCTTGGTGACCTCATACAGGCCTATATATCCCAGAGATATAGAGGAATATCCGCCAAAGAGGTACTTATCTATCTTTTCACCCTTTTCAAGGCGGGCTATCGCGCCGTACTGCCAATGGATGGGGGATACGTCCGACTGAACGCCCATGAGAGCGTTGTGGCGAACCATGAGCGCGTCAAAGCAGAGCTGCAGCCTCTCTTCCATAAGTTCCCAGAACTTCTTTTCGTCGCCGCGGGCAAGTATGCCTATCTGGGGGAGGTTTATGGACACCACGCCCTGGTTGAAGCGGCCTTCGAACTTGTAGTTGCCGTTTTCATCCTTCCAGGGAGAGAGGAACGAACGGCAGCCCATGGGCGAAAAGACGTTGCCTTCATAATTTTCGCGCATCTTTTTGGCGGAGATGTAGTCGGGATAGAGGCGCTTTGAAGAGCACTTTACGGCAAGTTTGGTGAGGTAGTCGTACTTGCCGCCCTTGAGGCAGTTGTTTTCATCCAGCACGTACACGAGTTTGGGGAACGCGGGGGTGACGTATACGCCCACCTCGTTCTTGATGCCCTGATAGCGCTGGCGGAGTATCTCCTCTATTATCATCGCGTTCTCTTCGATGTAAGGGTCGTCCTCCTTGAGGTATAAAAAGAGCGTGACGAACGGCGACTGCCCGTTGGTCGTCATCAATGTGTTTATCTGATACTGTATGGTCTGTACGCCCGCCTTGAGTTCGTCCTTTAAGCGCATGGAGACGAACTGCTCCTTCTCCTCCGCGGTGATGGTGTCGCCGAACTGTTCGTCGCACTGCTTCATATACTTTTCCTTGGTGCGGCGGAGGTACTTGCCGAGGTGCGCCATGTTGACCGACTGCCCGCCGTACTGCGAGGACGCGACGGACGCTATTATCTGCGTCACGACGGTGCACGCCACCTGGAAGGACTTGGGGCTCTCTATCATCTTGCCGTTCATGACGGTGCCGTTATCCAGCATGTCCTGTATGTTTATGAGGCAGCAGTTGAATATCGGCTGCAGGAAATAGTCGGCGTCGTGGAAGTGGATGGCGCCTTCGTCGTGCGCCTTGGAGATGTATTCGGGCAGGAGTATCCTGCGGGTAAGGTCTTTTGAAACTTCGCCCGCTATGAGGTCGCGCTGGGTGGATGCCGTGCGCGCGTTCTTGTTGGAATTTTCCTCCATCACCTCTTTGTTGGAGTTGCGGATGAGCGAAAGGATGCTCTCGTCCGTGGTGTTAGCCTTTCTTACGAGCGCCCTTTCATAGCGGTAGAGGATGTAGGACTTCATGAGCTGATACTTTTGAAGTTCCATCAGCTTTTCTTCCACCATGTCCTGGATGTCCTCCACGAGCAGGCGCGCGCGGTGACGGGAAGAGATGTCGTCCACTATCGCGGTTATCTGATCGTCGGTGATCCTGTCTTCAAAGTCGACCGATTCGTTGGCCTTTTTTATGGCGACGGCTATCTTGTTCCCGTCAAAATCACAAGTCGTGCCGTCCCTTTTTATAACTTTCATAAATTCCTCCTTTAAGAGCCGCGGGCGAAAGCCGCTCGCCCCGGCGCGGTCGGTTACTGCTGTTGCGGAAGGCAAATGCGCCGTTCCCCCTTGCTTCGGCGAACGCCTTCATTATACCGCATATCTTGTACAATGTCAATAGTGAACGCACAAGATGTTGTATAAGAATTTGTTATGCACGCACCGCGCCTAAAGTGCAGCGGGTTTTTGCCCGCCGCCCCTCCGCTTTCGGCGCGTATTTAAAAGTATATAACACATATAGTGTTTTGTCAAGTACGGCGGCACAATATATAGTATGTTTTTTTCTAACAGAAGGCATGCGCCGCAATCGGCGGTTTATGCGCCGCCGCGGCATGTTTTGCCGCGCGCCGTGGCGCGCTGTTGAAAACTTTTTTCACAATGTTGATAACGCGGCGGGCAGGAACGGCGGCAGCGTAAAAAAGCTAAGCCCGCCGCGGAAGACCTGCCGCGGCGGGCGCAAATCGGGCATAACTATATATTATAGTTTAAGCCGTCACGGCTTAAACGCCGCCCCGAAGGCCGGGCGGCACGTTCAAACGATTTAACGTGGCAGGTGTGGCAATACCCCCCCCTGCTTTAAATCGTGTTCCTTTTATTCCCGTCCGATATAGTCCGCGAGGGCGGAGATATCCAGCTTCCACTCAGGCACGAGGTTGCGGCGGCGGTGGTCTTCGTTTGCCCTGCCGAGCGCGGCGCGCATCTGCGCGTAGGTGCAGCCGTTGACCTTTATGAAGTGCTCTTCGGCGGCGCGGGCGTCGCCCTTGAGCTGCGTCCTGCCGATGTGTATGACGGCATGGCAGGCGGGGCAGACGGCGACTATGCGCTTGAGCCGCTGAACGGCGTTAACTTCGTCATACTCCCACTCTTCATGCGCGTCCAACCGCTTTGAGGGCGCGCCGCATATCATGCACCTGCCGCCCGCGCGGGCATACGCCCTTTTGCGCACGGCGTCCCACTGCGCGGGGGAAAGCAGCGAGCGCAGGTTGGAGTACCAGCAGCTGTCCGGCACCAATTCAAAGTTTAGTTTGTAATTATTTTTTTCATCCATAGAAAAATAAGAAAAATACCACGCGGGCGGCGCACGGCGTCATTCGGCGAGCCTTGAACGGCGCACGGCGAGCTGCCAGCCCTTTAAATGTTTTTGACGCTCCTCCGCGCTCATTGCGGGCACAAATTCCCGCTCCGCCGCGGCGGCGCCGCGCAGCTCCTCTTCCCGCCAGAACCCGCAGGATAGCCCTGCAAGGTACGCCGCGCCAAGGGAAGTTACTTCGGTGACGGACGGCCTTATGACGCGGCAGTCCGAGATATCCGACTGGAAGCGCATGAGAAAGTTGTTTGCGCTGGCGCCGCCGTCCACGGCGAGCGAAGACAGCCGAACGCCCGATGCCGCCTCCATTGCGCGCAGGACGTCGTTGACGCGGTAGGCGATGCCTTCGAGCACGGCGCGCACCACGTGTTCCCTGCGCGCCCCGCGCGTTATCCCGCACAGGATGCCGCAGGCGGAGCCGTCCCAATAGGGCGCGCCCAACCCGTTGAACGCCGGCACGAAGTACATCCCCGCGCTGTCGGGCACTCTTTCCGCAAGTTCTTCAGTTTCCGCCGCGGAAGATATGAGCCCCATGCCGTCGCGCAGCCACTGGACGGCGGCGCCGCCTATGAACACAGACCCCTCCAGCGCGTACCCCGGGCGGCCGTCCACGCATGCGCACAGCGTGGTGAGCAGCCCGTCCTTTGCGGCGGGAGCCTGCATGCCCGCGTTCATCAAAAGAAAACAGCCCGTGCCGTATGTATTCTTTGCCTGCCCTTTTTCAAGGCATAGATGGCCGAACAGCGCCGCCTGCTGGTCGCCCGCCACGCCGCGTATGGCTATCCCGCCACCAAAGAGTTCCGCCCTTGTGCTGCCGAAATCCGCCCCGCCCGCGAGCACCCGCGGCAGCATGCGGCGCGGCACACCGAACAGCTTTAAAAGCTCTTCGTCCCAGTCAAGGGTATATATGTTGAACAGCATGGTGCGGGCGGCGTTGGTGTAGTCGGTGGCGAACACCTCCCCGCCCGTCAGCTTCCATATGAGGTAAGTATCCACGGTGCCGAAGAGCAGTTCGCCGCGCTCCGCCTTTTCCCGCGCGCCCGGCACGTTTTTTAGTATCCATTCGAGCTTGGTCGCCGAAAAGTAGGCGTCCGGAATGAGCCCCGTCCTTTGGCGGACGGCATCGGACAGCCCCTCCCGCACGAGCTGCCTGCACCGCTCCTCCGTGCGGCGGCACTGCCATACTATGGCGTTGCACACTGGGCGGCCGGTCGCCCTCTCCCACACTATCGTGGTTTCGCGCTGGTTGGTGATGCCCATGGCGGCAACGTCCGCGGCGGATATGCCCTGCCTTTCCAGAACGTTGTTTATGACGCGCACCGAAGAGAAGAATATCTCCTCCGGGTCGTGTTCCACAAGGCCGGGCGAAGGGTATATCTGCGGCAGCTCCCTGCCGCATGAACAGACGGGCACGCCGTTCCCGTCAAACAGTATGGCGCGCGTGCTCGTGGTGCCCTGATCCAGGGCAAGCATATACTTCATATTGCACCTTTTGCTATCTCTTATTTGTGCCAAAACGGCAATATAATTATATTACTGCCCGCCGCAGTTGTCAACGGGCAATTTTTTGCACAAAATTTATATTGAATTTACACGGAAGATATAACATAGGCATAAGAGCAAAATTTACTGCATAAAAAGACGGAGGTGCGCGGCACAATGGAAAATCCGGCCGCAGCGGCGGGCGCGGCATCAAAGCAAAATGCCGCCAAAAAACCGCTCACGATATTCGGGTACGACATAAGGTACTTTTTTATAGGGATGCTCGTCTTTGCGTTCCTCGGGTTCTGGGTGGAAAACCTCTCCAGGATGGCGACCAAGCACATATTCGACAGCCGCCACCAGCTGCTGCCCTTTTTGTTCGCCTACGGGATAGCATTGCTCGCCATATATGTGGCAATGGGCACGCCGTGGGAGCTGAGGTTCTTCAACAAAAAAGTATTCAAAAAAAGCACCCGCGCCACCACGGCGGCATCGCACCTTATATATTTTTTTGTGATATGCGCGTTCATAATGCTCGGCGAGATAGGCGTGGGCATGATGTACGAAAAATTTGCCGGCGTGATACTATGGGACTATACGGACATACCCACGCACATCACGCGGTATACGAGCGTGATAACCACGCTGCTGATCGGCGGCGGCGTGTACGCGATAATGGCGTTCGCCTTCCGTCCGATGATGGCGCTCATATCCAAGATGGGCACAAGGGCGGCGACGGTGGTTGACTGCACGCTGGGCATAGCCGTGGTCATAGACTTTTTTATAATGGTCATATACACCTTTGCAACGGGAAGCGCGCCCGAATACTGGTCGGTGGCGTGGTAAAATATATGCGCGTTGACGGCGCGGCGGGGTGAGGCAACATTTGCCTCACCCCGCCGTTTTTTGTTTATTCGCATATATGTGCCGGTCATTTTTGCATATTTTGCACAAATTCCAGCACTTCGGCGGGATTTTTATCGGGCGATACCCCCGCCTTTGCGTATACGACCGTGCCGCTGCCGTCCAAAACGTAAGTGGTGCGCACGGTGCCAACAGTCACCTTGCCGTACAGCTTTTTTTCGCCGATGGCGCCGTATGCGGCGTGCACCCGCCTGTCCGGGTCGGAGAGCAGTATGAACGGCAGTGAAAATTTTTGCGCGAATTTTGCGTGCGACGCCTCGCCGTCGCGGCTTATGCCCACGACTTCCGCCCCGGCGGCCCTGAACCTGCCGTAGAGCGCGCCGAACGCGCACGCCTGCCTTGTGCAGCCGGGAGTATTATCCTTGGGATAGAAGTAGACGACAAGCGGCCTGCCCGCAAAGTCACTGAGCGAACGGGCGTTTCCCGCGCCGTCACAGAGGGTGAACGCGGGCGCCTTTTGACCGATGGTAAGCATATATTCCGCCTCCTTTTTATATTTTACGGCGCAACGGCAAAGCGCGTTACGCCCTCTTTGCCCTGCGGCCGTATGCCGCGCGCAAGACAAGTTTTACAAGTTCCGCCACGGCTATCACGGAGAGCGCCATGGCAAACACTTTGAGCCAATCTGCAATGTTCAGCCCGTTGGTATCGAACACCGCGCCGCCGAACTGCGTGATTATCACCTGCAACACGAACGTGCCGGCAAATACGCCCAGCATTATGTGGTTTTTAAGGAAGTTTTTGAATATGCTGCCGTAGCCCAGCTCGCGCGAGTTGAAGGCGTTGAACAGCTGGAAGAGCACGAACAGCGTGAATATCGCGGTGCTCTCGTGCCCCGCCTGTATGCCGAGGAAGTTGAATTCCGTCTGCAGGACGACGATGAGCGTCATATACAGCCCGTTTACAAGTATCCGCGCGATCATATCCCTTGTAAGGATGCCGGAATTCCTCGGCGTCGGCCTGCGGTCCATCAGCCCTTCGCGCATAGGCTCCAGCCCGAGCGTGACCGCGGGAGGGCCGTCCATGATGAGGTTTATCCACAACATCTGCAGCGCCGTGAACGGGTTGCCTATGTTGAGGACGACGCATATGAACACTATGAGCATGGACGAGAGGTTTACCGTCAGCTGGAACTGTATGAAGCGCTGGAAATTTTCGTATATCCCCCTGCCCCACTGCACTGCGGTGACTATCGTAGAGAAGGAATCGTCCAAAAGGACTATGTCGCTCGCCTCTTTGGAAACTTCCGTGCCCGTTATGCCCATGGCTATCCCCACGTCGGCATTCTTTATGGCGGGGGCGTCGTTTATGCCGTCGCCCGTGACGGCAACGACGTTGCCGAGGGATTTGAGTGCGTTCACGACGCGCATCTTTATTACGGGGGTGGAGCGGGCTATGACGCGGATCTTTGTTATCATCTCGCAGAACGCCTTGTCGTCCAGCCCCTCTATGTCCTTTGCCTCCACGGCTATGTGCTCGTCGTCGAGTATGCCGAGCTGGGTGGCTATCGCCTTGGCGGTTATTATGTTGTCGCCCGTGAGCATCTTTATGTCTATGCCCGCGTGGCGGCAGCGCTCCACGGCGTCGAACACGTCGGCGCGCAGGGGGTCGGAGATGACCACGAACCCGTCGAAGGTCATGCCGCTTTCAACGAGCGCGCGCTCGGCAGTAAAGTCGTACTGCCTTTCCAGCCGCCTGTGGGCAAAGCCTATGACCCTGCCCGCCTGCGCCTGATAGCCGGCTATCGCCTCTTCCGCCGCCCTGCGCTCCTCGTCCGCCATGGCGCACATGGACAGTATCTTTTCCGGGCTGCCCTTGGTATATGCCACCGCGCCGCCGTCCTCCTCTATCACCGTAGTCATGTTCTTTGTTTCGGAAGAGAAGGGATAGCGGAACAGCTGCCCGTACGCCCCGCGCACGCCGGCATACTCCACGCCCGACTTGTGCGCCGCCACGAGCATGGCGCACTCCGTGGCGTTGCCTATAAAGTTTGGCCTGTCGCCTTCAAAATGCACGTCCGCCGTGGAATTGACGCAGAAATTTTTCATCACGGCGCTGTCCGCCGGAATATCCGCGGGGGAGAGGCGGGTGTTGCCTATCTGCACGTCGGTCACGGTCATCCTGTTTTCGGTGAGCGTGCCCGTCTTATCCGAACATATGACGTTTATGCAGCCAACCGTTTCGCACGCGACGAGCTTTTTGACGAGCGCGTTGCGCTTGGACATCTTTATTATGTTTATGGCGAGCGTCACCGCGACTATAGTGGGGAGCCCTTCGGGCACGGCTGCGACGATGAGAACGATGCTGTCTATGAACGCATCCGAAAACAGCCCGAATATCTGTGTGGCGTTCAGCCCGGAAAAGCCCGCAACGCATATCTCTATGACCTGCACGACAAAGATGAGCGCCGCGGCTACAGAGCCCACGAGCGTTATCAGCTTGCCGAGCTTTGCCAGCTTTTCCTGCAAGGGGGTGCTGGACTTGTTCTGCGCGGTGAGTTCGCGCGCTATCTTGCCGAATTCGGTGTTGTCGCCCACGCCCGTTACGACGGCCTTGCCGCTGCCGCCCGTTATAAAGCAGCCCGAATAGAGCATGTTGCGCCTTTCGGCGACGGGGGTATTTTCCGCGTCGCACACAAAGGCGGCGTCCTTGTGCACGGCCATGCTCTCGCCGGTGAGCGCGCTCTCGTCCGACATGAGCTGCGTGCCCTGTATGAGCCTGCCGTCCGCGGGCAGCTTTGCGCCCGTCTCTACGCAGAGGATGTCGCCCACGACCACTTCGCCCTGCGGTATGAGCTTGACTTCGCCGTCGCGTATCACCTTTACGAGCGTGTCTTCGCCCATCCTTGAAAGCGCTTCGAACGCCCTTGCCGACCTGTCTTCCATCACCACGGTGATGACGACGGAGAGCAGCACGGCGACCACAATGCCGATACATTCGATATAGTCGAATTCCCCGCCCGTCGCGGCGCTCACCGACTGCACTATGACGGTGATGGCGAGGGCGACGAGCAGTATGATGAGCATGGGCTCGCACAGCGCTTCGAGGATCCTTTTAAAGACGGACTTGGGCTTTTCGCGCGTGAAGCGGTTGACGCCGTTCTTTTCGCGGCTCTCTTCCACGGCTTCGGCGCTAAGCCCCTTTTCGGGGTCTACGCCGGCGTCGAGAAGCACGTCGCGCGCAGTCTGCATGTACTCCTTCATTGAAAACCTCCTCAGGAAAAATATCTTCGGATAAAAAAATCCCGCAAGCCGCACGGCTTACGGTAAAAGGTATAGTGACCCCGTACAGCCGAAAAACGGATATACGTGAGTCTGGCAAGTTTAAGGCAGGCCAGGCCTTGCGGCCACGATGTTGGTTTACTGCCACGCGCACGGGCGCGCCCACTACTCCCCCACGGGATTAAGTTACATTAAGATATTACCACGCGGCGCAAAAATTTGTCAACAAAAATCGGGCAAAAAAATCCCGCGGCGGCAATTTTTTATGCAAAAGGACTGACGCTTTTTGCACCGCCCTGCAAATTGAGCCGCATATATGCCCGATTCAATCCCCTTTTTCGCTGTCGCCCTCCGCGCACTGCGGCAGATAGACTTTGCGGATGTACGCCGCCGCCTGAACGCAGTTGACCACATATTTGACCGACCTCTTTTCCGGTTCCTCCCCCTCTTTGCACGCAAGGAAGAACGTCACCTTGCCGTAGTTCAGGTTGCCCGAATAAGCCCATCCGTTGACGATGAAGCCCAGCTTTGCGGGGTACGCCCTCACCGCCTTGACGTCGGCGGCGGCAAAGCATTCGCATTCGCCGTTCCTGTGGCACAGCACTATGCAGCCGTCGCTGCGGTAAGCTATGGTATACGGCGGCGCCGCCGAACTTGCGCTCGCGTCCACGAACGCCAGGCGGAACACCATGACGCACATCGTGCCGTCCGCCGCGATCAGCAGGCACGTCAGCACCCAGAAGAGCGCGGGCAGCGCGGACAGAAAGAGCGAACTCAGCGCCTGAACGAGCACGAGAACGAACATGTTTATAAGTATAGCAAGGAGAACCGAACCCGTCACGGCCTCCTTTTTGTTGAGCATGACCCTGCCCGCAAGGGGCGTGAGCTGCCATACCTCTTCCGTCATAGACCTCTCCGCGCAATTTTTTGCATCCATTCAATTTTAACACCGAAGCGGGCATATGTCAAACGCAGAAAAACGCGCCCCTTTGCGCGCCGCCCGCGCAAAAAACCTCTTTCCCTGCCCAAAACAGGCGAATGGCGGGCGCCGCGGGCGAAAAAAAGCGGGTGCGGAGCAAAAATATTGCCGCGAAACGCAAAAAAAAGCAAAAAAAGAAAGGCGGAAAAATTTTTCCGCCTTCAGCGCCGCCGCACGCGTCATTCCGCCTTTGCGACGTCTATGAGCGTGGTGATGCCCTGTTCTTCCAGCTTTTCGTAGATGTCCTCCGCCACGTTGACCATGCGCATGGAGCCGCACAGCTTTTTCCTTGTGGACAGCAGGAGCATCAGCCCCTCCTTGGTGAGCTTTTTGACCCCGCCGAAGTCGAGGGTGAGCTCGGTGACCCCGGCGCAGTTTTCGTTGAGGAAGGCTTCCGTGGCGGGAATGCAGTCCGCACACATGTCGCCGCTCAAACTTACCGTAAGCGCGCAACCTTCGCGCTTGCCCGTTATATCCATTTACACCTCCGCGGCAGCCCGCCGCAACAGAAAGTTATGCTACTATACACTAAAAAACCGGATTTGTCAACCCTTTTTTTGATCGGGCTCCCCTTCCGCCGCCCGTCCTACCTCCGCATCGGAAGGCGAGGGGGAAAGCTCTTCCGCGCCCTCCCCTTTAAAGTACGCGGGGGCGTCCTCGCCGCCCGCCGCCTGCGCGGGGCATGCCTTAAGGGGCAGTTCCTTGCTGTACAGCACCTTTAAAAGTATGGGGGTGAGCACCGAAGATACCAGGATGAGCAGCACAGTCATTATCATAAACTCGCCGCCAAGGGCATGTTCGCCCAGGCCGCTCGCCTTGTCCGTGACCTTTTGGGTGACGATGAGCGCGACCTCGCCGCGCGCCATCATGCCCACGCCGCCTATAGCCGACTGCCGCCAGTTGTAGCCGAAGCACTTTGCGACCGCGCCGCAGCCTATTATCTTGCCCACGAGCCCCATCAGCACGGCGAGGAAGGCGAACAGCAGTATGGTGCCGCCCACTCCTGAAAAATCTATGTTGCTTATGCCTATGTTAGCAAAGAAGACGGGCGCGAATATCGTATAGCTGTTGACGTTGACCTTAGAATCGACGTACTCGCCCGAGCGGCGCACGGTGGCAAGTATTATGCCGGCAAGGAAGGCGCCCGTTATGTCGGCGACGCCGAAGATCGCCTCCGCCACCCAGCTGTACACAAAGCACACCACGAGCGAAAATATTGATATCCTGTGCGTGCGCCCCCACTTCCTTTCCATCCACCTGAACAGCCTGTTCACGCCGAAGCCCGCAAGCACCGCCACGATGAAAAAGGCTATTATCATTATTATCGTGCCGTATATCGTGGACTTGAACGCGTCGAAGGCGTTGTCCGCGACGGCGTTGCCCGAACGGGCGATGCTGGTGACTATGGAGAGCACGACTATGCCTATCACGTCGTCTATCACGGCGGCGGAGACTATCGTCGTGCCGAGCTTGGTGTTTATTTTGCCGAGCTCCTTTAATACGGATACCGTTATGGCCACGCTTGTGGCGGTGAGTATCGCGCCGATGAACACGCAGCGGTACACGTTTTCTATGCCGAGGCCTATCTCGGCGAACGGCAGGCTTATTACAAAGCCCAGTACAAAGGGCACCGCCACGCCCGCGCACGCCATCAGCACGCTCGCAAGCCCGGTGTTCTTTATGTCCGTGAGGTTGGTCTCCAGCCCGGCGGAAAACATTATGAGTATGACGCCTATCTTTGAAAAGACGGAGACGGTCTCGTTGGCACCCGTGCTGCCTTCGAGCGCGAACAGCACCTTATACGTGCCGGCGCGCGCGGCGTCCTCAAAGCCGATGAGCGTCACGCCGCAGAACTGCCCGAACACCGCCGGGCCTATCAGGATGCCCGCGACGATGAAGCCGAGCACTTCGGGAAGGCGCAGCCTTCTGAATATGAGCCCGAAGAGCTTTGTGGAAAAGAGGATGACCGCAAGCACTATCACGTAGCCGAGCGGATTGTTTATCAAAAATACCATAAAATTCCCCCCGTACTTTCGGCGGAGCGCACAAGCGGCGCGCCGCAACAACATCATTATAGCACTTTATTGCAATTTTGCACGCTTTTTTGCGCATGTTTTTTTATTGCCGCGCCCTTGCCCGCGCACGGGCGCGCCGGCGTCCGCGCACGCGCGCGACCCTTTAATAGCCGCCCCGGTTTTTTTTGAGCAATGCGCACAAATCGCAAATTTTTTTAAACTTTTTTTAAAATACCTATTGACAAATTGCCGTACAATGGTATAATAAAGGTACAAAAAGAAAATAGCAAACAAAAAATGTTAGCGCTAAACATTTTGCTGAATAAATTTGAAAGAGGTCAAAGATGAAGTTCAAGTAGCCCCGAAAGGGGGTCAATGTTATTTGAGAGCGGACAGCTTAAAGCGTACCGCCCGTTAAAATAAATTGAATTAGCAAGGAGGTAAAAAACCATGACGAAAAAAATGCTTTACTTCCTAAAAGCTACTACGTAAATAAGGAGGGTAGTCCAATGAACAGTCATACCCGGGAGACCTTATTCTGAAAACACGGTTTTAATTTTGCAGGGATTTGAACAGGTTTTCGGAATTCGGGTCTGAAAGCCGCCGTTAAAAGCCTGAAAGCGAGGCGAGCGATCCCAATGGCAAATCGGTGAAAAATAAACTTTAACCCGCTGAGCGGACGACGGTCATCGGATGACGGATCTTTTAAACCTTTGAGGGAGGAAGTTTCCATTCCGGATACGAAAGTTTCTGCCAAGAGGGAATAAAAAATAATTAGTCCCCTGATCTGAGTTCATTTAACGGGCGACGGTGAAAGATAGCCGAAGAGTTGTGAAAGAGCGCTCCACTCCCCTTTGATCCTTTTGGGGCAGCCGTAAGACTGCGAATGAGAAAATACAGAGTTCACCCTGTATGGCGTTTGCCGCAAGTGCCGATGGGCACCGTATAAAAAGCGGAAGCGGGTCTCAAAATTAAAATTTAATAACTTCGTAAACAATACCTGCACAGTCTTGTGCAGGTTTTTGTGCCCGAACTGCCGGGAAAGAGGAATGGGCGCGCACTTCCTGCCGCCTTTGGTATGCGGGCCCGGCCGAGAACGGACACTTAATATTTTAAAACCGCAGAAACATACTTCCCCCTGCCGGGAACGCCGGCGGGTACGAACACAAAGTTTATACACTTCCCCCACCGCCGGGTTTGCCGGCAGCGATGCAAAATAGCGGACGGGGCAAAACCTTTTGGTTTTAAGTATGGATCTGCACATCCCCTTGGGGAAAAGAAACAAACTTCACAGGATCGGGTTTTAACCCCCGGATAACTTCCGCCAAGCTGCGGAAGACGGCAACCGATAAAAGCGCGGTGCGGGAAAGCAGGCGCTTCCGGACAGTCGGGAGTCCGGAGAATCCGCACAACATTACGGGGTAAAAGTTAATATCGTCTGCGGCGGGGATATGTTCTCCGCTCCGCCGCAGAATGACTGGTCTGTGTATTATCCCCCTCGC
>CALVPV010000030.1 GCA_944353935.1 uncultured Clostridia bacterium
GTGCAGGAGGCGGGCAACAAGCTCAAAGGCGCGCCCACTTTCCGCTTTACCGATAAGATAAAGGACGGCAGGATACACGTAGACCAGGGCATCATAGCGGGCTGTGCGGGCGGCATGTATGAAAATATCGCGGAGGCCGCCGAAATTTTAAAGGGCGCAAGCTGCGGCAACGGGGAATTCTCTTTAAACGTATATCCCCAGAGCCAGCCTGTGTTCAAGAGTCTTGTGGATAACGGCTATATCTCCGCGCTCATGGAAGCGGGCGCCATAGTCAAGACCGCCTTCTGCGGCCCCTGCTTCGGCGCGGGCGATACCCCCGCGGACAATGCCCTGTCCATCCGCCACACCACGCGCAACTTTGAAAACAGGGAGGGCTCCAAGCTCGGCGAAGGCCAGCTTGCCGCCGTCGCGCTCATGGACGCGCGCTCAATAGCCGCCACCGCGGCAAACGGCGGCGTGCTCACGCCGGGGACGGAGGCGGAGTACACCAAAAAGCTCAAAAAGTACTACTTTGACGGCGGCATATATGAAAAGCGCGTATACCGCGGCTTCGGCAAGGCAGACCCCTCGGCGGAACTTGTCTACGGCAACAACATCGCCGACTGGCCTGCGCAGTTGCCGCTTGCAAACGACCTGCTTATGAAGGCGGTGTCCGTTCTCACAGATCCCGTCACCACGACGGACGAACTCATCCCCTCGGGCGAAACTTCTTCCTACCGCTCGAATCCCCTGCGCCTCGCTCAGTTTGCGCTCTCGCGCAAGGATCCCGGCTACGTTGCAAGGGCAAAGGCGGTGTTTGAAGACGAAAAGGCAAGGAGGGAGAGCGGCTCCCTTCCGGAAGAGGTGTTAAAGGAAGTCGGCATTAAGATAGCGCCGGGCACCATGTACGGCAGCTGCGTCGTTGCGCGCAAGCCGGGCGACGGTTCCGCAAGGGAGCAGGCTGCGTCCTGCCAGCGCGTATTGGGCGGCGTTGCCAACATCGCCTGCGAATACGCCACAAAGCGCTACCGCTCCAACCTTATAAACTGGGGCATGCTTCCCCTTGTGTGCAGGCAGTTCGACTAT
Organism: uncultured Clostridia bacterium; assembly: GCA_944353935.1. Lineage (GTDB taxonomy): Bacteria > Bacillota > Clostridia > Christensenellales > Borkfalkiaceae > Coproplasma. The sequence continues at coordinate 1,066 of CALVPV010000030.1, forward strand.
AAGGTGGGCGACTACATCTATATAGAAAATATCGTAGGGCTCTTAAAGGAGGGGGCGGACGTCCTGCCCGCAAAGCACATATCCGGCGGAAAGGTAAAAAACATCCAGCTCGAATTGGGCTTTTTGACCGCGGAAGAAAAGCAGATAATTTTAGACGGCTGCCTTATAAACTTCAATAAAAACATCGCCGGGCTCTGATCGGCGATAAAGATTAAGCGGGCGCGCGCCAATAGATTTGGCGCGCGCCCGCTTTTGTGTCTGCCGCTTACTTGTCTTTTATGTGTTTATCCCCTTCCTTATCGCCGTTGTGCGTTCCCGGCAACGGCCTTTTGGGCATGCCGGGGAAGGGCGGCATGTGGCGTTCGGGGCAGCCTTGCCCTTTGCCGTCGCGGCAGTTTTGATTGCCTTCCGGGGCGGGCGGGCACGGGTTTTTGCCGTCCTCTTTTTCGGGGCGGGCTTTGCCGTCTTCGCCGAATTGCGCGTTGGGGACGATCAGTTCAAAGCCGCCCTTTTTTTCGGGCATCCCCCTGTCGTCGTCAAATTCAAAGTGTTTGCTCCTGCCGGACGTGCCCGTGCAGCCGGGTTCTTCCTCCGCAAGGCAGGCGCAGGTGCGCGTGCCGCCCTCTTTTAGTGTGTTGTTTCCGCCGCCCGTCTGCCCCTTGGAGCACGCCGCGCCGCATGCCAGGGCGGCAGCCGCCGCCGAAAGCGCTATAATTTTTAAGGTCTTCATACCGGCAGTATGCGTAAGTGCGCAAATGATATTCATTTCCTTGCATTATTTTTTTAAATGTGTTAAAATATGGCTTGCCTGAACGGAAAGGCCATTGCCTGACCGCAAAGGGGTGAATACGTATTTTTGCTGCGGCGCGTGCGCCGCGGCTGCCGCGCTTTTCTCCCCGTCCGTTCGGCGGGGAGGTTTTTTTATGTCTGAAAACAGGGTGGCAGTCATCGGAATAATGGTGGAGGATCGCTCCGCCGCCGCACAGATAAATTCGCTGCTTTCGGAATACGGCGACTACATAATAGGCAGGATGGGCGTGCCGTATAAGCAAAAGCACATCTCTGTGATGTGCGTCATCGCCGACGCCCCTGCCGACGTGCTCAATTCGCTTACGGGCAAAATAGGCGGCATACGCGGCGTCTCCGCCAAGACCTTGATGAGCAAAATTTAAAATTGCCCCATACATATGCCGCAAACAATGCGGCTGAATACACGATATAAGTTTTAAGGAGAACATATATGAAAAGTTTAAAAAAGATACCTGCCGCCACGGCGTGCGCTGCGGCGGTCATGTGCGCGGCGTCCTTTGCCGCATGCTGGCCCGATGAACGCGAGGATACTGGCAGCGATAGCTTCAACTACACGATAGCCATGCCGGACGGCGCCCCCGCGCTCGCTGCGGCGCAGCTCATGGTGGAAGATATGCAGTTCGGCGGTACGGTAAATTACAGCGTTGTCAACGCAAACGTAATCGCGCAGCAGGTATCCGGCGAAAAGGCGGACGTGTGCATCCTTCCCGTAAATGCTGCCGCAAAGGTGGCGGGTAGCGGCGAAAAATATTCCCTTTTGGGCACCGTAACGCACGGCAATCTTTACATCATCTCGGCAAAGCACCCCGAAGAACGGATAACAGTGCAAAACCTGCAAGATCTGAAGGGCAAGACGGTGGGCTGCATCCAGCTTACAAGTTTTGTCGGTGCGGTTTTCCGGATGATCTTATCGGAGAATAATATTCCTTACGGGATGATAGAGACAGCGGAAGACGCAAAGGGCGATCGTGTCAACCTTTTAAATATCGCCGACCCCGCGTCCGGCATAACCCATAACGCGCCCTATGACTATATGATAGCCGCCGAACCTGTGGTGACGGCAAAGACGACTGCCGCGCCCGCGCTCAAAATTGTGGGCGACATTCAACAGCTCTACGGCGAAGACGGCTTCCCTCAGGCGGTCATGCTTGCCAAAAACAGCGTGATAGAAAAAGACCCCGAATTTATCGCGGATGTCACAAAGGCGGTGGAAGAGAGCGCCGAATGGATAGCTTCGGACGGGGTTGTGACGGAGGACATCGTCGCGGCGATAAACGCAAACTATGGCGGCGCGACCAGCTCTCTTAATGCAAAGAACTTAAACAGTGCCGTGATCTCGCGCTGCGCGATAGAATACGTGCCCGCCGCCGAGTGCAAGCAGCAGATAACCGACTTTATAGACAAGTTTGAAAAGGTCACGGAAACGTCCATTGAAATAGACGATAAATTTTTCTATATTGCAAAGTAAAGTATTCAAAATATATAATAATTGCCGACTTTTGCAAAGTAATATGTATAGTAATAAATGTAAAGTTTTATTTATAGAATATTGTGCGGAGGGGTACGTTTGAAGGTGCGCGGCAAGGACGGGCTGTACAATTTTATAGTTTCTGCTTGTGCTATAGCCTGCATGTGGCTGGTGTGGGTGATCGCCTGGGCGGCGGCGGACGACGGCTATGTCATCCCGTCCTTTTGGGATACGTTTTCCAAGATGTTTTCGCTGTTTGCCTCCGCGCGGTTCTGGCAGGCGTTCGGAATGACGCTGGCAAGGACGGCGATCTCGTGGGCGGTGTCGCTCGCGGCGGCTGCCGCCGCGGCGTGGGCGTGCGCGGCGTCTGCAAAGTTGCGCCGCTTTTTCGCGCCGTTCGTGGCGGTGTTCCGCACCGTGCCCACCATGGCGATAACGCTCATGTTGCTCATATGGTCTTCTCCGCGCGTGGCGCCGTCCATAGTGGCTTTTCTGATGGTCTTCCCCGCCGCGTACGCGCAGTTCATGGCGGCGCTGGACGGGATAGACGGCGGGCTCGTGCAGATGGCAAAGGTGTACAGGGTGCCGCTCTATAAACGGCTCTTTAAAATTTATGTCCCGCAGGCGCTGCCCCCAGTGCTCTCGCAGCTCGGGCCTGACTTTTCGCTCACGCTCAAGGTCATCGTCTCGGCAGAGGTGATGTGCAGCACTTTCAACTCGCTCGGCGGGCTGATATACCAGTCAAACGTCTTTTTGGATACGGCGCAGATGTTCGCGCTCACCATTTGCACCCTCGCGGTCGGCGGGCTGTGCGAATGGGCGCTTTCAAAGCTCGTGCTCCTCACCAAAAAGTGGCGCGGAGAGGAAAGGGGGGCGCAGAATGATAGCATTTAGGGATGTAACAAAGCGCTACGGCGACCTCGTCGTATATGAAGGTTTTGATTTCGATATAGCCGAAGGGGAGATAACCTGTATCCTCGGCGAAAGCGGCAGCGGCAAGACTACCCTTTTGAACATGATTGCGGGGCTCACGCCGTACAGCGGCAGCATATCCCCGCGCCCGTCGTGTTCCTATGTGTTCCAGCAGCCGCGGCTCGTGCCATCGCTCACCGTGCTTGGCAATTTAAAGCTGGTGTGCGGCGACGCGGCAAGGGCGCGCGCGATGCTCGCGGCGGCGGGGCTCTCGTCCAAGGCGGACGCCTATCCTGCCACGCTTTCGGGCGGGCAGGCGCAGAGGGTGTCGCTCGTGCGCGCCTTCCTGTACCCGTCGGACGCAATACTTATGGATGAACCGTTTTCCTCGCTGGATATCGCCGTAAAGCTCAAGATGGCTGCGCTGTTTATACGGCTCTGGCAAAGCGAGCGCCGCACGGCGGTATTCGTCACGCACGACGCGGACGAAGCGCTCATGCTGGCAAACCGCATAGTCGTTTTAAAGGGCGGGCGCGTCGCCGCGGAATTCAGGCCGGAAGGCAGCCCGTGCGCAGACCTGTTCGCGCGGCAGTCGCTGCGCTCAAAACTCATCGGCGCCCTGCTCTGACAGTCGGAATACCCGCTGCCTTTCGCATAAGCGAACAAGGTTCCGCCTTGCCTCCCTTGCTAAAGGGAGGACGGGCGGGCGAATTATTTATGAGTCCGCCAAGGAGGGATATATATTATACTTCACCGCATTGTTTTGTTTACAGATTTAAAATAGGGCGAGGTGTTTTATCTATCCCCATTTATCCCCCTTTGGCAAAGGGGGACAAGTATAGGGGATAAATCCTTTACAAAGGGGGGGGACAAGAATTGGTGTGTAAGGGGGACAATGCTCCCTATCTTGCCTCCCTTTTTAAAGGGAGGTGGCGCGGCAGACTTGCCGCGCCGGTGGGTTTCAATCTGTTTTACGCTTTGCTTTTTTATTGCAAGCGTTGCTTTCTCACACTCTTGCCTCCCTTGCTAAAGGGAGGATGGGCGGGCGAATTATTTATGAGTCCGCCTGGGTGGGATATCTATTATACTTCACCGCATTGTTTTGTTTACAGATTTAAAATAGGGTGAGGTGTTTTATCTATCCCCCTTTATCCCCCTTTACAAAAGGGGGGACAAGTATGGGGCGTAAAGGGGGACAAGTGTAAGGGTGTCCTTTCTTGCCTCCCTTTCTAAAGGGAGGACGGGCGGGCGAATTATTTATGAGTCCGCCAAGGTGGGATATCTATTATACTTCACCGCATTGTTTTGTTTACAGATTTAAAATAGGGCGAGGTGTTTTATCTATCCCCCTTTATCCCCCTTTGGCAAAGGGGGACAAGATATGGGGGCGTAAAGGGTGACAAGTGTATGGGTGTCCCCTCTTGCCTCCCTTGCTAAAGGGCAATTATCCCTTGCCTCCCTTTTTAAAGGGAGGAGGCGCGGCAGACTTGCCGCGCCGGTGGGTTTCAACTTGCCGCGCCGGTGGGTTTCAATCTGCCGCGCCGGTGGGTTTCAATCTGTTTTACGCCCCGCCGTCCTGCCCGTTTAGCGGGTTTTCCGCTTTTAAAGGCGGGCGGCAGTCTCAAATTCAAAGGCTCAAATCAAAATACAAATTTCCAAACGGTTGCGCCCGCATTTTTCTTTGCTGCGGGCGCCGTCTTTTCGCTCTGTACCGCGCTGCCTTTATGCTGTGAACGCGGCTCTTTTTCGCTCTGTGCCGCGGCAGTCTTACGGCTTTTTGCGGCGCGCGCCGCAGGCTTGCGTGCGCGTATTCTCATCGCGTGCGCGCGATTTTCAAATTGTGTGCGAAATATAAAATTTGAAAAAAGTTCCGCCAAATGGTTTTATTTTGCGCGCATGTTGTGTTATAATTCAAATGCGTCGGTTTCAAACCGCGGCGTACGGCCGCGGGGGTTTTTCATTGAACGGCAAAAAATGTAAAACCGGAGCGGAACGCAACGTAAAAAAAGTATATGTTCAGCACGGCTATCACGGGCAGCAGCACCATGAAGACGATGTTTTCAAGGCGGTACCGCATTGCGAGCATGCAGCAGTATGCGCCCGCAGCCCCGCCAAGCAGGGCTGCAAGCATTATCTTTCCGTCGCCGCGCTTTTCGCCGCCCTCGTCGCGTTTGCGCCGCTGCGCCCTTACGAGCAGCGCGCCGTATACGTTCACGGCGGCTATATAGGCTGAAAGTACAGCGTATAGCAGTATCATACAAACAGTATGCCGCACGGGCGGCAAAGTTAATCGCAGGAGGTATACATATGGCAAAAGTCGCCATCATAATGGGCTCCAAGTCGGATCTTCCCGTCGTAAAGCCCGCCGTAAAGGTATTAAAGGATTTCGGCGTTGAAGCGCAGGTGCGCGTAATATCAGCCCACCGCACCCCGGAAGAGGCGCACGCCTTTGCGTCGTCTGCAAGGGAAAACGGGACAGAGGTAATAATCTGCGCCGCGGGCAAGGCGGCACACCTCGGCGGCGTCGTCGCGGCTTACACCACGCTCCCCGTAATAGGGCTTCCCGTCAAGACGGACATGATGGGCGGGCTGGACAGCCTCCTGTCCATAGTGCAGATGCCCTCAGGCATACCCGTCGCCACGGTGGGCGTGAACGGCGGTGAAAACGCAGGCCTTCTCGCCCTGCAGATGCTGGGGATAAAGTACCCCGAAATAGCGGAAAAACTTTCCGCGTATAAACAGGCAATGAAGCAGAAGATAGCGGCGGACGACGCCGCCCTGCAGGCCGAGCTTAAAGAACTTTAAGCCCTTATTTTACCCGCAAAGCCAAGTGTTCTGCGGGTATTTAATTCAAAAACGGCGGGGCGTGCGCTCCGCAGCCCTGCAAAAAATTGCGGGCATATCACATCGCGATTAAATTTTTTCAAGGAGAAAATCATATATGGAAAAGTTTGAAAAGAAGCAGCAGCTCTATGAAGGAAAGGCCAAAAAGGTATTCGCCACGGAAAACCCCGACTACGTCATCGTCTCCTACAAGGATGACGCCACCGCCTTCAACGGCCAAAAGAAGGGCACCATCGTGGGCAAGGGCGTAATAAACAACAAGATGAGCAACATGCTCATGGCGATGCTCGAAAAGAAGGGCGTTCCCACCCACTTCGTGGAACAGCTTTCCGACAGGGAGACCGTCGTTAAAAAAGTACAGATAGTTCCCCTGGAAGTCATCATAAGAAACGTTGCCGCGGGCAGCTTCTCCAAGCGCTACGGCGTAAAGGAAGGCACCAAACTTTCCATTCCCACCATAGAATTTTCATACAAGTGCGACGAGCTGGACGATCCCCTCATCAACGACTATCACGCGCTTGCGTTGAACCTTGCCACCGAGCAGGAGATAGCCAGGATAAAGGAGCTCGCGTTCAAGGTCAACGACCTTCTCATAGAGTTCTTCAAGCACCTCAACATAGACCTTATAGACTTCAAGCTGGAGTTCGGCAGGTTCCACGGCGAAGTCATCCTCGCCGACGAGATATCCCCCGACACCTGCCGCTTCTGGGAGGCGGGCAGCTGGGATACGGAAAAGCACGTCAGCCTTGATAAGGACAGGTTCCGCCGCGACCTCGGCGGGGTAGAGGACGCATACAACGAAGTATTCAAGCGCCTCACCGAAGGGGAGTAACACCGGATGGGCGGCTTTTTCGGTTCGGTTAAAAGGGGCAGCGCCGTCTTTGATACTTTCATCGGCACGGACTACCATTCCCACTTAGGCACAAAGCGCGGAGGCATGGCGGCATACGATAAGGCCATCGGCCTCCAGCGCGAGATACACAATATAGAAAATTCACCCTTCCGCACCAAGTTCGAACGCACGCTTTCGGAAATGCGCGGCAACGCCGCCATCGGCTGCATAAGCGACACCGACCCTCAGCCCCTTTTGATGGTCTCCGCCATAGGCAAGTACGCCATTAGTACGATAGGCATAATAAACAATGCCGAAAAGCTCATGCAGGGCATACTTTCCCGCGGCGGCTACTTTGACGGCATGACGGGCAGCAAGGTAAATTCCAACGAGCTCGTCGCGGCGCTCATAAACACAAAGGGCTCCTATGCGGAGGGCATACGCTACGCCCAGCAGGTAATAGAGGGCACCGCGTCCATACTCATCCTCACCGACCGCGGCACCATAATCGCCGCAAGGGACAGGCTGGGCAGGCTGCCCGTAAAGATAGGCAGGAGCCAAGAGGGCTTCTGCGTATCCTTTGAAGATTTTGCATACCGCAAGCTCGGGTATTCGGACTTCCGCGAACTCGGCCCCGGTGAGATAGTGGAGATAACCGAAGAGGGCGTGACTCAGCTCGCCCCTCCGGGCAAGGAGATGCGCGTCTGCGCCTTCCTGTGGTCGTACTACGGCTATCCCACGTCCTCTTACGAGGGAGTCAACGTGGAGATGATGCGCTATAAAAACGGCGAGATTTTTGCCCGCAACGACGCAAAGACGCACGACGTGCACGGCATAGACTACGTCGGCGGCGTGCCGGACAGCGGCACTCCCCACGCCATAGGCTACGCAAACGCATGCAAGGTGCCCTTTGCCCGCCCCTACATAAAATATACGCCCACGTGGTCGCGCAGCTTCATGCCCGTCAACCAGACGGAGCGCAACAAGATAGCCAAGATGAAGCTCATACCCGTCCATGAACTCATAGACGGCAAGCGCCTCCTTCTGGTGGACGACTCCATAGTGCGCGGCACGCAGCTCAAGGAGACTGTGGACTTCCTGTATTCCCACGGCGCCAAGGCGGTGCACATGCGCTCTGCCTGCCCTCCCATAATGTACGGCTGCAAGTACCTCAATTTCTCCCGTTCCTCGGGCGATATGGATCTGATCACCCGCAGGGTGATGAACGAGCTGGAAGGGGAGGACGCCGTAAAGCACCTGGAGGAGTACAGCGACTCCTCTACGGAGCGCGGCAGGGCGATGCGCAAGGCAATATGCGATAAATTCCAGTTCGAATCGCTGGAATTCCAGTCCATAGAGGGGCTCACGGAAGCCATAGGCATAGAACCCTGCAAGCTGTGCACGTACTGCTGGACGGGCAAGGAATGAGCCGCTAAACGCGGCGCCCGCCTGCGTAGAGTTCGGGCGGAACAGACATATATATGGATGAGATTCAAGGCGAGATCCGCGAAGAGTGCGGCGTCTTCGGCGTATATTCCTCGGAGAACCGCACCGTGGCTCACACCGTTTATTACGGGCTCTTCGCCCTTCAACACAGGGGGCAGGAGAGCTGCGGCATAGCCGTTGCTTATGCCGATAAAATAATGTATCACAAGGGGATGGGGCTCGTGCCCGAAGTCTTCACGGCGGAAAGGCTGGAAGAACTCCCCGAAGGCGACATCGCCATAGGCCACGTGCGCTATTCCACCACGGGCGCGAGCCAGCTGTTGAACGCCCAGCCGGTGGTGTTTACGGGAAAGTGCGGCAAAATGGCGCTTGCGCACAACGGCAACCTCGTAAACGCCAAACAGCTGCGCGACGGGCTTATAAAGGACAACGCCGTCTTTCAGACCACCATCGATTCGGAGGTCATGGCAGTCCTCATAAACAGCCTGTCGGACGGCGACATCTTAAAGGGCGTGATGCGGGCTTGCCCGCGCTTTAAGGGCGCATACGCGCTCGTTATAATGACTGCCGACAAGCTCATAGCCGTGCGCGACCCTTACGGCATAAGGCCGCTGTGCATCGGCAGGGCGGACGACGACGTCATCGTCGCCAGCGAAAGCTGCGCGCTCGACGCGGTGGGAGCGGATTTTGTGCGCGACGTGGAGCCGGGCGAGATAGTGGTAATAGATTCGGGCGGCATAAGGTCGTTCAAGATGGACGGCATCCCGCAGGAAAGCCGCATGTGCATATTCGAATACGTGTACTTCGCCCGTCCCGATTCGGTCATGGACGGCTGCAGCGTGTACACGGCGCGCAGGCAGGCGGGCAGGCTGCTCGCAAAGTACTGCGGGGTGGATGCGGACATCGTGGCGGGCGTGCCGGACAGCGCAAACGTCGCCGCGCGCGCCTATTCGGAAGAGAGCGGCATACCGTTTGCCGAAGCGCTCGCAAAGAACAGGTACGTGGGCAGGACGTTCATCCAGCCCGACCAGCGGCAGCGCGAAAACAGCCTCACCGTAAAAATGAACGCCATGCGCGCAAATATAAGCGGAAAGAGGCTGATAATAATAGATGATTCCATAGTGCGCGGCACCACCATGCGCAGGATAATTTCAATGCTGCGAAAGGCGGGCGCAAGCGAGGTGCACGTGCGCATATGTTCGCCAAAGATAGTCCATCCCTGCCGCCTGGGCATAGATTTTCAAAGCTATTCCCAGCTGATAGGCGCAAACAGGACGGAGGAAGAGATAAGCGAACTTATAGGGGCGGACAGCGTGCGCTATCTGCCCGCGGAACTGCTCGTGCAGTCCTGCAAAGAATGCAGGCTCGGCTTCTGCCTCGGCTGCTTTACGGGCGAGGGCCCGTTTAAGGCGGACGGAGCGGAGGCGGACAAACTCAAATTAGAATAAAGCGAGGTATAAAAGAAGTTATGGCAATATCTTACAAAGACAGCGGCGTAGACGTTGAAAGGGGATACGAGGCGGTAAGGCTGATGAAGCAGCACGTCCAGTCCACATACAACAACAATGTATTGGGCGACATAGGCTCCTTCGGCGGATTTTATCAGCTGCCGGGCGACGTTAAAAACCCCGTACTCGTCGCCGGCACGGACGGCGTCGGCACAAAACTTAAATACGCCTTCGTTGCGGACAGGCACAACACCATAGGCATAGACGCCGTGGCAATGTGCGTCAACGACATAGTGTGCCAGGGCGCAAGGCCTCTTTTCTTCCTCGACTATTTTGCAACGGGCAGGCTCTCGCCCGAAACCGTTGCTACCGTCGTGTCGGGCGTGGCGGAAGGTTGCAGGCAGTCGGGCGCGGCGCTCATCGGCGGCGAAACGGCGGAAATGCCCGGATTCTATGCCGACGGCGAATACGACATAGCTGGTTTTGCCGTGGGCGTCGTTGACAGGAAAAAGATAATAAACGGTAAGAGCATAAAGGCGGGCGACATGCTCATAGGCATAAAGTCGAGCGGTGTGCACTCCAACGGCTATTCGCTCGTAAGAAAGCTCTTCGGCGAAGATAAGGCTGTGCTCGAAAGGGTGGATCCCCGCCTCGGCGCGCGCCCCATAGACGTGCTTTTAACGCCCACGCGCATATACGTGCGCTCCATTCTGAACCTTATACAAAAGGTAAAGGTAAAGGGCATAGCGCACATCACGGGCGGCGGCTTTATAGAAAATATCCCCCGCATATTCCCCTCCGGCATCGGCTGCGAAATATGGGAGCGCTCTTACGAAGTTCCCCCCGTGTTCAAGCTCATGCAGGAAAAGGCGGGCATCGCGGACGAACAGATGTACAACACCTTCAACATGGGCATAGGTATGGTGGTATGCGTGTCTAAGCGCAACGTGGACAAGGCGCTCGCCGCTTTAAGGTCTACCGGGGAAGAGTGCTGCGTCATAGGCAAGACGCTCAAAGGCAGCGGGGTCAAGCTCATAAAATGAAGCGCATAGCAGTTTTCGCGTCGGGCGGCGGAACGGATTTCCAGTCGGTGATAGACGCCAACGAAAGGGAGCATTTCTGCGAAATAGCCGTGCTCATCGCCTCAAAGGGCGGCATAGGCGCCATAGAGCGCGCCCAAAGGCACGGCATCCGCGCGGAGGTGTACTCCAAGGCGGACATGCCGGACATAGAGGGGCTGTATGAAAAGCTCGCCGCATTTTTAAACGAATTGTCGGTGGACTACATCGTGCTCGCCGGCTGGCTCAAGATAATCCCCGAAAGTTTTATAAAACAGTTCAAAGACAGGATAATAAACATCCACCCGTCGCTCATACCCGCGTTCTGCGGCGGCGGCTTTTACGGGCTAAGGGTGCATAAGGCTGTAATAGAATACGGCGCAAAGGTGTCCGGCTGCACCGTGCACTTTGTAAACGAAGTGCCGGACGGCGGCGCCATAATCGCCCAGCGCGCGGTGGAGGTGGCGTACGACGACACGCCGGAAACGCTCCAGGCGCGCATACTTGAACGGGAGCACGAACTGCTTCCCTACTGTGTTAAAAAATTGTGCGAAGGCAAGGTCGTAAAGGACGGCCGCGCCGTAAAAGTGCTTGACTGAACGGCGCGCAAGTAAGCGGCTTTTGCCGATCTTTAAATAATAAACGAATGCGAGGTTTACAAAGACAATGGAGATGAAAAAAAGGGCGCTCGTAAGCGTATCGGACAAGACGGGCGTAGTCGATTTTTGCAAAGGGCTCATAAAAAACGGGTTTGAAATTATTTCCACGGGCGGCACGGCAAAGGCGCTCAAAGACGCCGGGCTCAAAGTTATAGGCATTTCCGAGATAACGGGTTTCCCCGAATGCCTCGACGGCAGGGTAAAGACGCTGCATCCCAACGTGCACGCGGGCCTGCTTGCCATGCGCTCCAATCCCGAGCACATGAAGCAGCTCGAAGCCCTCGGCATAAACACCATAGACATAGTGGCGGTAAACCTCTATCCGTTCAAGGCGACGATAGCGCGCGGCGCCGATTTTGCCGAGTGCATAGAAAATATAGATATAGGCGGCCCCACTATGATAAGGGCGGCGGCAAAGAACTATCAGGACGTCGCCGTCATAGTAGACCCCAAGGACTACGACAGGGTGCTTGAAGAGCTCGCTGCGGGCGGCGTCACTTTGGAAACAAAGAAGTACCTCCAATACAAGGTATTTGCCCACACCGCCGTGTACGACAGCCTCATCTCCAACTACCTCGCCGCGCAGCTCGGCATACAGTATCCCGAAACGATAACCTTTGCCTATGAAAAGGCACAGGAGCTGCGCTACGGCGAAAATCCCCAGCAGTCGGCTATGTTCTACAACGAACCTTTCATCCGCAAGGGCTCGCTCTCTTCGGCAAAGCAGCTCTGGGGCAAGGAGCTCTCCTACAACAACATAAACGACGCCAACGGCGCGCTCGAACTGTTAAAGGAATTCGGCGCTACCCCCGCGGTGGTTGCCTGCAAGCACGCCAATCCCTGCGGCGTGGGCACCGGCAAGGACATATATGAAGCGTACATGCGCGCCTACACCTCCGACCCCGTGTCGGTGTTCGGCGGCATACTCGCCATAAACGGCACCGTGGACGAAAGGACTGCCGAAGAGATTAACAAAATTTTCATAGAGATAGTCATGGCGCCCGCCTATACGGAAGGCGCGCTCAAAATACTCGAAGGCAAAAAGAACATCCGCCTTTTGCAGATAGACGATATCTCTGCCCGCCGCGACCACGACGCGCGCGACATGAAAAAGGTGTACGGCGGCCTGCTCGTGCAGCAGTACGACGAATGCCTCATCAAGGATGAGGACATGGGGCTCTTCTCGCGCAAGGCGGAAGTTATCGTCACGGCGATGCCATCCGGCAAGGAAAAGACTACATACGGCCTCGGCGTGGTCACCGACCGCGCCCCCACCGCGGAAGAGGTGGATGCCATGATGTTCGCGTGGCGCGTGGTAAAGCACACCAAGTCCAACGCCATAGTCATAGGCAAACCCGGCAGGACTACGGGCATAGGCATGGGGCAGACCAACCGCATCTGGGCGGCACAGCAGGCGATAGAACACGCCGGCGAAGAGGCTAAGGGCTCGGTTATGGCGTCGGACGCCTTCTTCCCGTTCTCCGACTGCGTGGAAGAGTGCGCAAAGGCGGGCATCACGGCAATAATCCAGCCGGGCGGCTCCATACGCGACAAGGAGTCCGTAGAAGC
>CALVPV010000031.1 GCA_944353935.1 uncultured Clostridia bacterium
CTTTAACGATGCAGCTGTGGTGAGATACCCGCTTCCGATCGGGTTCGCTTTATTTTGACTTGGTTAACCACACTAATAAGGCAATACCAACGCGGCTATATCGATAGCGAAATTTTGCTCAAAGAAATGCAATATACCGCGCCTTCAAATCAGTATTCTTTTCATTCTCAAAAGACGATCGGTCTTTTGAAAAAGACAGGTGTGCAATGGATAAAATAAAGTTTTTGATCGAACAAAATATTCAGGATATAATTGCATTTATCGTTGAAGATGAAAAGATTGATTATGATAAAGCTATAGATAAGTTTTATTCGTCTAAAACTTTTGAAAAGTTAAACGAGCCGTCGACAGGACTTTATCGTGAAAGCGCCGCTTATGTTTATGAACTCTATAAAAACGAGCAACTTAACGGAGCGATTCAACAAAACGAACAATAACTCATCCCCCTTTGCGGCTGCCTTGTGGCAGCCGCCTATTTTATGCCTTGCCGTTGCCGCATCGAGCGGTGTAACGTTATCTTGAAATCTGTTGCTCATAATTTTATCTCCTTTTCTTTTTTTTAGATGTATATTATCGAGATAAAAGAAAAGGGCAGACTTGTTTTACAAAGTACAGCTTTTTGCTATACATCATAAAACACTGTCTGCCCCGCTTATCTTTCCTATTCGCTTTCGGGATTATGATTCCGGTCGGCTGATATTAAATTGATGATTAGCTCTAATCTATGCTCATATTTCGTTTTATTGCTCAAATTGTTTAGCACTTCAACCTGTTTGACGGGAATATCAGGTAATTTATTTTATTTGTCCATAATTTTCCCTTGCGGTGGCGAGCATCAGCTTGATGCGGTTTTCCTGATTTACTTTTGTGGCGGACGGATCGTAGTCGACAGCCACTATATTTTCGTTTTGATACAGATTTTTTAGCGTACGTATGGCGCCTTTGCCCGCTATGTGGTTGGGCAGGCAGCCGAACGGCTGGGCGCACACGATATTTTCCGTGCCCGTTTCCGCAAGGGCAGCCATCTCTGCGGGAATGAGCCAGCCTTCGCCCATCTTTACGCCCTGGTTTAAAACCTTGTCGGCGCACTTTCTAAGATGTTCAAAGTCGTGTATGGGCTCAAAACTGCCCTGCTTTTTGAATATCTTGATTATATTCTTTTGCATGCGGTGCAAAAGGGCATAGAGCAGCTTGTTGACGGTATAGAATATCCCCTTTTTGCCGTAGAGAGTGCTGTCGTTGATGTTGTTTACCACGCAGTACAGCACATAGTCCATGAGCACGGGAACGACGGGTTCGCAGCCTTCGGACAAGAGGAACTGTTCCAGATGGTTGTTGCCGAGCGCGGAATACTTTACGTATATCTCGCCGACGATGCCCACCTTTACCTTTCTTTCCCCGGTGAGCGCAACGGAGGCAAATTTATCTATTATGCTCCTTATTATCTTTTTATAGCGCGCGTAGCCGCCCTTTTCAAAGCGGGACATCACAAGTTCCATTGCCTCATCGCGCGCCCTGTCCGCATCGCCCTGCACGCCCTCGTACGGCTTTACCTGATTATAGCACCACATTATGGCGTCGCCGTAAAAGATGGCGAACACCAGCTTTAACAGCAGTTTTGCGCCTATGGGGAAGGACGAATCCCTTTCCAGCCCCGAAAAATTCAAAGAGAGTACGGGCACCTGCGGAAATTCGGCTTTGAGCGCCTTGCGTATGAGCGGTATATAGTTGGACGCCCTGCAGCCGCCGCCCGACTGGCTCATCATTACGGCGACGTGGTTTACGTCGTACTTGCCGCTCTTGAGCGCGTCTATATACTGCCCCACGGTGCACAGGCAGGGGTAGCACGTATCGTTATGGACGTGCTTGAGCCCCTCGTCTATCACGGCGCGGCTGTCGTTTTTGAGCACTTCCACCTTGTACCCTTCCAGCTTTAAAAGCCTTTCTATAATGGCAAAGTGCCAGGGGAGCATATCGGGTATGAGTATGGTGTAGCTCTCCTTCATCCACGGCTGCCACCTGGGATATTCGTTTGTGTAATCCTTTGTATTCCTTTTTATGTTCTGCTTTTTATCCATAGCTTACTCCGCATTCACGCCTTTTTGAGTTTTTTGCCCTCCTCTATGGCGGCGAGCATGCTCCTTAAACGTATCTTGACCACGCCGAGATTGTTTATCTCGTCTATCTTTATCTGAGTATAGAGTTTATCGTTCTTTTCCATTATGGAGCGCACTTCGTCCGTGGTGATGGCATCCAGCCCGCAGCCGAACGACACGAGCTGAACGATGTTGACGTCTTCGTTGCGGCAGGCATATTCCGCCGCGCGGTACAGGCGTGCATGGTACGTCCACTGGTTGAGCACGTTGACCTTTACAAGGTCGGCTTCGTCGAACACGGCGTCCTCCGAGAGCACGGCAAGGCCGAGGGAGGTGAGAAGTTTGTTTATGCCGTGGTTTATCTCATTATCCACATGATAGGGGCGTCCGGCAAGGACTATTATCTGCTTGCCCTGCTCGCGCGCCTTTTGAGTTATGTCCCTGCCCTTTGCGCGGACGTCGGCATGATATTTTTCAAAGCGGGCAAACCCCTCTTTCAGAGCGTCGTCTGCCTGCTTTTTGCTTATGCCGTACTTTTTGAGCGATGCACACAGCTTTTTTACGGTGTTGTCCCACATGTTTAGGTCGATGTACGGCATTATGAAGTTATCTTTGTTCAGCCTTTCGTTGTTCGCCTTTAAAAGTTCGGGATAGTAAGCGACTATGGGGCAGTTGTAGTGGTTTACGGAATCGTGCTCGTCCAGGTTATAACTTTCACAGGGCATGAATATGAAGTCTACGCCCTTATCTATAAGGCTCTCTATATGCCCGTGCATGAGTTTTGCGGGATAGCAGGCGGTATCCGACGCGACGGTGTGCTGGCCCAAAAAGTACAGCTCGCGCGAGGACTTGTCCGAAAGCACCACCTCGAAGCCGAGGCTTTCAAAAAATCCCGCCCATATGGGGAGCTGTTCGTACATACCCAGCTGCAGCGGAAGCCCCACCCTGCCCCTTGTGCCCTTTGCGCCGGTGATGCAGGCGGGCAGCCTTTGCTGCTTGTAGGAATATATATCCAGCTCGTCGGAGGCAGGCTTGCGGCCTGCGCCCCTTTCGCACTTGTTGCCTGAAATAAAGCGGGAACCGTCCGCAAATGTGATTATATTGACGTTGCACTTGGACGTGCAGCCGCGGCAGACTATGGAATTGGACTTGTAGGAGAACTTTTCCAGCCCCTCTTCACCCATGGTCGTGGATACGCCGCCGCTCATCTCCTTTGCGTACAGCGCGGCGCCGAACGCGCCCATCAGCCCCGCTATGCCCGGACGGATGACGTTTTTGCCCGTCTCCCTTTCAAACGCGCGCAAAACGGCGTCGTTTAAAAAGGTGCCGCCCTGCACCACTATATTGTCGCCGAGTTCGTCCGCGCTCGCCGCGCGTATTACTTTGTATATGGCATTTTTTACGATGGATATGGAGAGCCCTGCGGATATGTCCTCCACGGAAGAACCCTCTTTCTGCGCCTGTTTTACGGCGCTGTTCATGAACACCGTGCAGCGCGAACCGAGTTCCACGGGGCGCGGGGCAAACAGGCCGAGCTGGGAAAATTTATCTATCTCCATTCCCATCGCCCTGGCGAATGTCTGTATGAACGAACCGCAGCCCGAAGAGCACGCCTCGTTGAGCATTATGGAATCTATCGCGCGGTTTTTTATTTTGAAGCACTTTATGTCCTGCCCGCCGATATCTATTATAAAGTCCACGTCGGGATTGAAATGGAGCGCCGCCTTAAAGTGCGCAACTGTTTCCACGATGCCGAAATCGGCCTTTATTGCCGCCTTTATAAGGTCTTCGCCATAGCCAGTGACGGCGCTGCCCTTGATGGTTATGCGCCCCTGAGAGAGCGAATATATCTCTTTGAGCTTATCGACTATTATATCCACCGGCTGGCCGTTGTTGGACTGGTAGTGCGAATAGAGTATGCGGCAGTCAGGCGTTATCAAGATGAGTTTTGTAGTCGTGGAGCCGCTGTCTATGCCGAGGTAGGCGTCGCCCTCATAGGTGGCAATGTCGGCAAAGGTGAGGTCTGTGGCACGGTGGCGCTTTACGAACGCGGCGTATTCTTCCTTGTCCTTAAAGAGCGGTTCGCCGGTCATTACCTCGTCGGAGCCCTCCGCCCCCTCTATGGCGGATATGATATCGTCTATGTTCATAGGTTTTACGCCGGCGGAATGGAGCGCGGCGCCTATGGACATGAAACAGGGCGCGTCCTCGGGGAACACGGCGTTTTCTTCAGAAAGGTGAAGGGTGCGCACGAACGCGCCGCGCAGCCCCTTTAAAAAGTAGAGCGGCCCGCCCAAAAACAGGACTTTGCCCTTTATCCTTCTGCCCTGCGCAAGCCCGGACACGGTCTGGTCTACCACCGCCTGGAATATCGAGGCGGAGATATCCTCCTTGCGGGCGCCCTGGTTTATAAGCGGCTGTATGTCCGACTTTGCGAACACGCCGCAGCGGGAGGCTATGGGATATATCTTTTCCGCACGCAGGGCATACTCGTCCATCTCCTGCACGGAGATGTTCAAAAGCGTCGCCATCTGGTCTATGAACGCACCCGTGCCGCCCGCGCAGCTGCCGTTCATGCGCTGTTCGGTGCCGCCCGTTATGAATATTATCTTGGCATCTTCGCCGCCGAGCTCTATGGCGGCATCCGCGTCCGGATAAAAGCGGCGTATGGCAACGAACGCCGCCTGCACTTCCTGCACGAAGTTTATGCCGCTGCGCTGCGAAAGCCCGAGGCCAGCGCTGCCCGTTATGGACGCGCAAAATTCTCCGCCGAACTGCTCCTTTATTTTTTTAAGCTCGCTTAAAACCGTTTCGCGCACCTGCGCAAAATGCCTTTCGTATGATTTGTATAAAACCGTGCCGTCCTGTTCCACCACAGTCACCTTTACGGTAGTGGAGCCGACGTCTATACCCATAAGTTTTGCCATAGTACCTGCCGTTTTTTGTGCCGCAAGCCGATTGCGGCGACCATATATTTTTTCATTGTGAATTATATCACAACCGAGCGGATATTTCAATTTTTAACGGCAGTTTTTACGGTAATTTTTTTGTAATTTAACGGTAAAATTTTGCACCGCCGCAAAAGCGGGCATACGGCACAGCCGCCGCGGGCAATCATGCCCGCGGCGGCTGTATTCTAAGTTACCGCATTATGGGAAACAGCGCCGCCTTTACGGCAGCGGCACACACCTTTGCAGGCACACCCCGCCATATGCGGTTTGCCGAGGTACTTGTTGCGCGTGGCTATGCCGCCGCGTATGTGGCGCTCCGACAGGTTTTTGTTGAGCACGGCGCGGACGCCTTCATACAGTTTTACGTCTATAGAGCGCAGGCGTTCGGTCACGTCCTTGTGCACGCCCGACTTGCTCGTTTTAAAGTTGTTTGCGCACGCGCGCACGGTGGCGCCCGTGCGGATTATGTACTCCGCCTCCTTTACCGCCCTTTGGGCGATATAGTCCCAGGTATTGCTTTCCGACATATCATTCCCCCATTTTTTTCAGGTATAAAAATAATATGCCGAAATTTGCCGCTTTATGACGGCTTTGCCGCCGCAGGATACATATAGCAAACAGTAGCCGCCGCAAAATGTATTTGCGGCGGCGATATAATAGGCATTGTTATGTGATATTGTTAATATTCCTCAATTGGTCATAAGTATGGAACCACGCCCACCATGAATGAAGATTACCTGTATCGATAGTATACCCATTATTGCTGCAGTTACTTATTTCACCTCTGTTTTCCCCTGCGATGGGGCCAGAATATGGCGCTAAATCTTCATCATTGACATATTTCACATCGATGACAACTTTTAAATACGAGTCATCCCACGTTCCACCAACACAGTTAGAAATTATGCCACTGCTATCATTTAATCCGACGATACCGCCCACTATACTTAACTCATAGCCACCTTCATATGTATCTACCTGTTGTATAATGTTACCCCCTCCACAACAGCCTGTAATAGTTCCATTATTTAACCCAGCAATCACACCGAATGTTCTCACTATTAGTGTACTCTTCCGCAGAAAAATATTCAGAAGTTTCAGCATTCGCCGGGGTAAATCCGGTGAATGCTATAAATGAACAAACCAGCAAAATCATACACAGTATGCCAACAACAGTTCTTTTTACATTACTCATAATAATTCTCCTTTTATACAATAGTTATATATAGACACATACTCCTTCCATACCATGATACAGAACTATCCGGAATATAGACATTAAAAGCATACCTTCCCTTTGCGTTTGTACATCTAAGGGCTGGAGCCGTTATCTCGGTTGTACTCCCGTCAGCTGCCGTGTATAACCCGTACATTGAAATAAAATCATACCCTTGCTGCATGGGTTCCAGCCAAATATCACCATACTTGGGATGATCGGGCATTTGGTATGAATCTACGTAGTACCATACATCTTCGCCGGTGTATTCGAACGTCCTACTGATTTCGTCCACATCGGGTGTAAAAATAAATTCGTCGCCGGCTGTATTGACAACTTTTATGCTGACTTCGTACTTTTTGTCACCACCGCAAGCGGAAATGAACAAGCATAAAGTTAAACATGCCAAGGCAAACAAACTGACAAACAGAGATTTTACTAACTTTGTCATATTATAGACCTCCTTTTTTCTACAATTATAAACAACCATACTCGTCTAAAATTATGAAGAATGGATATACGACGAGTAAATATTTATACAAATATCCTTCTACATAGGATGGCTTATCCGGCATCCAAATCAAATTATATCATTGACTCGTAAAATTCTTAGCCATAAGTTGTAATTTTATTGTAAAATTAACTCCTTAAATATCACCATAAATAAAGACGCAACAATAATCAGCCATTCTTTTAAAGAAAAACAGCAACAAACTTTTGTAAATAAGCCTGTTGCCGTTCTTATTTTAAATCCTGCACTATGGATTTATGTACATTGCCGGATACAGCATAAAAATTGCGGCTGCGTGCACATTTTACCGTGTGCGCGCAGCCGCATGGATCTCAGTCGGAATAGCGGTTGAGGTTTGCGCCGTTTTCCCAAAGGCGCTCCAGGTTATAAAAATCCCTCATTTCGTCGTTGAAGACGTGGACTATGACGTCGCCGTAGTCAAGGACGTTCCAACGCCCCTCCCTTCCGCCGTCATAGCGCGAAGGCCTTTCCCCGTACAGTTTTTCCATCTTTTCTTCAAGATTGTCGCAAAGAGCCTTTACGGTTGTGGACGACCTGCCGCCCGCTATTACGAAGTAGTCGCACAGCGAACTCTTTTCCGCAACGTCTATATACACGATATTTTCGCCCTTCTTTTCCGAAAGTAGCTTGCATATGGCAAGCGCTTTTTCTTTACTTGTCATTTGATCCGTTCCTTAAAAAATATTTTTTTCGTTTATTGCGCCTTGTGCCTGCTTTGGTTGATGCCGCGGAAGTATTCGTATGCCTGCCGCGTGAGCGGATACACCGTCTTTTTTTCCGCTTCGAGGTATTCGATCTCCTCCTTCAACGCGTTTTCGGCACACAGGTCGACGTCCTTTTTAAAGAGCTCGCGCAATCTATCCACGCCGGGATAGTCGCGCCCCTCTTCAAGCATATCCGAAAAGCAGATGAGCTTTTCAAGGTCGGACATGCCCGCCCTGCCGCTCGTGTGGTAGCGTATGGCGTTTAAGATATCTTCGTCCGTGATGCCGAATTCATGCTCGGCGACATACGCGCCGCTGAACTGGTGCATTACGCTATCCGGCACGCCCTCCGGCGGGACAAAGCCCTTTAAAAGTTTGTCCGAAAGTTTTAAATTTTTTGCGCAGTCGTGGAGCGCCGCGGCAGTCACGGCGGTCTTTTCCGGTATTTTGAACCTGCGGCAGTTTTCCGCCGCCATAAACGCCACGCGGAGCACATGGGCGGCGCGCTTTTCCGTCATCAGCTTCTGCGCGCGGGCGAGCGAGGGGATGGCGTACAGCCCCTGTTCCCTTATAAACGCCGCCACGCCGGCGGGCACGTAAGGGGAGATATCCGCGCCGAGCGCCGCGCACACGCGTATGCGCGTGGACGACACCGCCGCACCCTTGTAACCCACTATCGTCGCCCTTTCGCCAAAGGCGTCCATAAAATCGCGCTGCGACTTGTTCACGTCGGTGCACCCCTCCCTTGCGCACACGGCAAGTTTGACGCATTTTAAGATGCGCTCCGGGTATACCCACTGCGAAAAGCAGCCGAACATATCCGCACCCATGAGGAAGTATATCTCGTCATCGGGATACATATGCCTGATATATTCGCAGGTGACATAGGAATAGCTTGCCCCGCCCTTGCTTATTTCAAAGTCGGAGACTTCGCCTATGCCGTCAAACGCCATACGGCACATTTCAAGCCGCGCCGAGGGGGGAGCCGTGATGAACCCGCTCTTGTGCGGGGATACGGCCGTGGGCATTATTATGGCCCTGTCTGCGCCTAGGCGCTCCTTTGCCGCCCTGAGCATGGCGACGTGTTCATTGTGAACGGGGTTGAACGCCCCGCCGAAAAGTATTATCTTCATGGCAATAAATATTATAAAGTTTAAAATTACCGTTTTAAACGGCTGCACCGCGGCAATAATCTGCGGTATGAAAAGATTTATCCCGCTGATCGCGGACACGCTGCTCGCCGCGCTGTGCGCGTTTATACTGTTTTTTACGCTCGTAAGGTACTACCACGGCGCCGCCGCGGGGCTTGCCGCAGGAATATGCGGCGGGCTTGCGGCAGGCGGGGCGGCTTATGTGTACATAAGCCTTAAACAAAAAAAGAACGATTCTGCCGCCGCAGCCGGCGCGGGTGCGGCAAAACTGTGCACTCACCTTGCGCTGCTCGACCCGCGGGAAGCGGAGAGGCTGTTTGCAAGCTGCCTTAAAGGAGCCGAGCAAAAAAACGGGCGCATAGAGGACGAAAAAAACGCCTATTTTTTGCACTTTGCGCCCGAACCTGCCGATATGGACGACCTGCTTGAAGCAGCGCGCGCGGATACGGATAAGAACAAGAACAAGATCTTTGTATGCTGTGCCGCAACGCAAAAGTGTACGGAGTTTGCCGAATGTGCCGGCATAGAGATCGCCGCCGCCGGAAAACTGTACAAAATGTTTGAAGACGCGGGCGCCCTGCCGCAAAAATACCTTGGAGAACGGGCACGCGTAAAATTTTTTGCACGCGTAAAGGCAAGGTTTTCCAAAAGGATATGCCTGCCAGCCTTCTGGTCGGGAGCGACGCTGATGTTTTTCAGCTACTTCACGTACTATCCGATATACTACATCGCTGCGGGCGCGCTGATGCTTGCGCTGTGCGCCGCGGCGGCGATATTCGGCAAGAGCCGCAAGGGCTGAGCTATTCCAGCCGGATATGCTCTATGCCCTTCTTATTTGACCTGCGGTAGAGCACCGCCTTGCGCCCTATGACTATGACGCACTCCGCGCCGAGGCGGGAGGCAAGCTCCTCGCCTATCTCGCGGGGGACGCCGTCGGCGTTTTCCAATATGTTTATCTTTATCAGCTCGCGCGATTCAAGGCATTCGGAAAAACTTTTTATCATGTTTTCGCCTATGCCCTCTTTGCCGACCTGCCCTATGGGGCTGAGGTTTGCGGCGAGCGATTTTAATTTGCTTCTCTGTTTCGATGTGAGCATTTTATACCTTGTAAAGCGGCGCTTATATAGCGCCCTTATTTTTTATTTTTGCGATTGAATGTGCCATATGTGATGGGCAATTGAAATTTTACACAGCCGCGCGGCAAGATGCTTTTTTATGCCCGCGCCAAAAACAGGGCGCGCGGCGCGGCTTGAAAACTTTAAGTCACTCCACAAAATCAAATTCCACTTCGCCTATAGACACGGTCTCCCCCTCCTTGATGCCCATCTCTTTGAGCTTGGAGATGACGCCCTTTTCGCGCAATATCTTTTGGAAATACGCCATTGAATCGGGGTCGGAGAGCACTACGTTGCGGCAGAGCATGTCCACGAGCGTGCCTTCCACGACGTATACGCCGTCCTCATCCCTGAATATCTCAAAGCCGAGGTCGGAGCTCTTGCGGTAGGTGAAGTTTTCGTCCGCCTCCTCCCTTGCAACGGGAGGGAGCTGTTCGAGCCTGCTTACAAGCTCGTCCAAAAGGGGCTGCAATCCCTCGCCGGAGACGGCGGTTATGGGGAAGAGCTTGTATTTACGGCCGTACTTTTTTTTGAACGCCTTTAAATTTTCTTCCGCACCGAAGACATCGCACTTATTTAGCGCTATGACCTGCGGAAGGGAGGCAAGTTTTTTTGAATAGCCCGCAAGTTCGGCGTTTATCTTTTTAAAGTCTTCCGCGGGGTCGCGGCCCTCGCAGCCGGATATGTCCACCACGTGCAAAAGAAGGCGGGTACGCTCTATATGCCTTAAAAAGTCGTGCCCGAGCCCGGCGCCCTCCGCGGCGCCCTCTATGAGCCCGGGGATATCCGCCGCGACAAAACTTTTATCGTACACCCTGACCACGCCGAGGTTGGGCGAGAGCGTGGTGAAGTGGTAATTAGCCACCTTGGGGCGAGCCGCCGAAATTTTTGAAAGCAGCGTGCTCTTGCCGACGTTGGGGAAACCTATTATGCCCACATCCGCAATGACTTTGAGTTCGAGCTGCAGCACGTGCGGTTCGGTCTTTTCGCCCTTTTGCGCAAAGTTGGGGGCATGGCGGCGCGACGTGGTGAAGCGCGTGTTGCCCTTGCCGCCCCTGCCGCCTTCGGCTATAAGTTTTTTTTCGCCGTCGGCGAACATGTCGGCTATAACGGTGCCCGTTTCAAAGTCCTTTACCACGGTGCCGACCGGGACTTTGATGATCATATCGTCCCCGCCCCTGCCGAAGCACAGGTTGGTGCCGCCCCTTTCGCCGTTGCCGGCAAAATATTTGCTCGTATAGCGAAAGGGCAGAAGGTCGTTTTGCCCTCTGTCCGCAACGATATAAACGTCGCCGCCCTTTCCGCCGTCGCCGCCGTCGGGCCCGCAGGCGGGCTTGCCCTTATACGACTTGAAAGAATTCATGCCGTCGCCGCCGTCGCCCGATTTAATTTTTATCTTTACCTTGTCGGTAAAAGCATTTTTATCTATCATTATTAAAATTTTATTTAAAACTATTTTTAATATCAGCCTATTTCGCCCGCGCGCGAAACAAGTTCGGCGTTGGTCTTTGTTTTATTGATCATGGCATACAGACCCTCTGTGCCAAGCTGTCTGCCAAGCATCTGGCGAAGTTTGCAGGCAAGTTCAAGTTCCTCTACGCTTAAGAGCAGTTCCTCCTTTCTTGCGCCCGAGGCCTTTATATCTATCGCGGGGAACACGCGGCGCTCGGCAAGCTCGCGCGAGAGAACGAGTTCCATGTTGCCGGCGGCCTTGAACTCTTCATAAATCACGTCGTCCAGCCGGCTGCCCGTATCGACGAGCGCGGTGGCGATTATCGTGAGCGAACCGCCGTCTTCGGTGTTGCGCGCCGCGCCGAAAAATTTACGCGGCTCTATAAGAGCCTGGGGGTCGAGCCCGCCTGAGAGCATCCTGCCAGAATTTGTGACGGCATTATAGGCGCGCGTTAAACGCGTTATGCTGTCAAGCAGGACCACGACGTCCTTGCCCGCCTCAGTCAGGCGCTTAGCGTACTCCAAGGTGAGGCTTGCCGCATGGATATGATGATGTTCGCCCTTATCAAAAGTGGAATATACAACGCGCGCCCCCTGAACGGTGCGCCGGATATCGGTGACCTCCTCAGGCCGCTCGTCGATGAGCAGAATGATGACCTCGGCGTCAGGATAGTTCTCCGTGAGCGAGCAGGCGATATGCTTGAGCATGGTAGTCTTGCCCGCCTTTGGGGGAGAGACGATGAGTGCGCGCTGTCCCCTGCCTATGGGCGAAAACAGATCTATCACCCTGTCTGTAAGCGTGCCGCCGGCACGCTCTAAAGTAAAGCGCCTGTCGGGATAGCACGGAATGAGATTTTCAAACACGGCGCGCGTGCCGAGCGTTTCGGGCCGCACGCCGTTAACGCTTAAAATATAGGTAGCGCCCGGGCATTCGCCCTCCTTGCGGCGCTTGGCCTTGCAGGTTACATAGTCGCCCTCGCGCAGATGAAAACGCGATACGAAGGACGCATGCACGAAAACGTCGCCGCCCGAAGTGAGCTCGAAATTGTGCGTGCGCAAAAACCAGAACTTTTCGGTAAATTCAAGCACGCCGCTATAGACTTTCTCATCGTCGTCAAACTCATAGTCGGAATGCACGCCGAACTCGTGTTCTGCGTTCTCCTCTTCGGGATACTCCGCTTTATAGCCGCCGCAAAATTTCATGCACTTCTCCACAAGCGCGACGACGTCTTTATCGAATGCCTCCGACTTGGGGGGAGCACCCTTTGTGGAGCGGGGAAAGGGCGCGGTCTTGCACTCGGCTATGTCGAGTATGCTCGATATGAGCGGCTCTTTGTTCATATCGGCGGGACGCTTTACGCCCACCGCCCTGCCTATCTGACGCAGATCATATATGCTTCGCCTTTCGAGCACCTCCCTGAGCGTCTGCCATAATACAACGACCGTAAATCTTCAACTCTCTCCATTACAATAATTTTGGTACTGTCGCCGCCGAGGTCCTCGCGCGAGATCTCTATCTCGCTCTCACCCTCGTTTTCCACCTCTTCCTCTTCAAAGAGATCGCAGAAATCGTCGACCTTATCCACGTCGAGCCTCTTGCCCTTTTCGCGGTAGTGCATGGGAATGACTATATCGGGCATTATCCTGTCGACATACTCCTTGGCCTGCTCGGCGTCGATGGTATATGTGCCGCCAACGGGGATGAGAAGGACGTCGACGGGCAGAAGCGACTCGATGAGCTCTGTAGAACATTCCTCGCCGATGTCGCCGAGGTGACAGACCTCTATGCCGTCCATACTGAATTTGAATATGATGTTTTCGCCGCGCAGCCTGCCGCCCTCGGGATCGTGAAAGCTCTTTATGGAGTTTATCTCCACGCCGGAAAGCTCGTAACTGCCCTCTTTATCGATGACTATGGGCGAGCCGCCTATCTTTTTGACGGCGTCGTGGTCGTAGTGGTGGTGCGAAACCGTGACCGCGTCGGCGGATACAATTGGCATTTCTATGCCTAAACTTTCAGCATACGGGTCGGTGACCACCGTGGTGCCCGTACTTTCAATGAGTTGGAAGCTTGAATGGCCTAAATACCTGATTTTCATAAAAAAAGAATTTACTCCTGAAGGCTTACAAAGCCTTTAAAATTTCTGCATTGTAATATTTATTTATAACCCGCCTAGAGCGGATTTTAAAATTAATTTATGCATTCGCGCAATAAATTTAATGCAATTGCATACTAATTTTCGCGCCGCCTGGGAACGCGCCTCTCGTCGCGTTCGCGCCAGCGCTCTGCAATGAACACAAGTTGCGTCCTCTCGCGCTCCTCGCCCTGAAGATAATCAAGAGAGAGAGCGCAGCCCTCTTCGGATATCGACGCGCCGCGCGTTTCGGTGAACACGGGAAACGCAAAATTCGAGCCCCCTTCGGAGAGTACGCACTCCGTCTCCTCTCCCTCGCCAAACTCCATTATAAAGGTCAGCCTGCCGCTGCGG
>CALVPV010000032.1 GCA_944353935.1 uncultured Clostridia bacterium
GCTGTCGCCGCGTGCACGAGGCGTTCCGAGGAGCTCTCCGAATGAGCATGAAGAGGGTGACTCTGTATACCGACGGCGCGTGTTCAGGCAACCCGGGCGTAGGCGGGTATGGCGCCGTTCTGATGTACAACGGACACGAAAAGCGCATCTCCGGTGCGTTGCCGGAGACGACTAATAACCGAATGGAGCTGACAGCGGTCATAGAGGGGCTCAGATGCCTCAATCAGCCGTGCGAAGTGGATGTCTACAGCGATTCGGCATATACCGTCAACGCGTTTAATTCGGGGTGGGTTCACGGCTGGAAAAGGGCGGGGTGGGTCAAGCCCGATAAAAAGCCCGTGCTCAATTCCGACCTTTGGCAGGAACTGTATACGCTCACAGAGGTGCATAACGTGCACTTCAACAAGGTAAAGGGGCACGCCGACAACGAGTTGAACAACCTTTGCGACAAACTTGCTACCGATGCCATAAAGAACTATAAAAAGCGCGAAGACGCGTGATCTTAGCTTTTTGATTATTTGTGCGCATCGGGTGTTATAATAAAATACGAGGCTGTGAATATAATATAAAGGCATATCATGAAAAATAGCACGCGTTCGTTACTTATCCATATATTAAACGTCATCGCAGTCGCAGCCGGCTGCGTGGCGGCGTGCGCGCTTTTTGTGGCGGGGCTTTTGTATGACAGCATCCCGTTTATAAACGAGCACAGGATGCTGCTCGTGTCGCTCTGTATGGGCGCGATGTTCATCGTGATGCTCTGCTCGCTGATGTTCTATGTCTTTGAGCTCAAATCGCTGTACCGTCTTGCCGTATGCGTCATCATATGTCTGGCAATTTTTGCAGGCATATTCTTTGCCATAAGCGCATGCGGGTTTATAAAAAACATGACGAGCATAGAGGAGCTGCAAAAGTTTATACAGGAATCAGGCAGCTACGGCGTTACGGTGTGTGTCTTTATCGTCATACAGTTTTTACAGGTAGTCGTTCTGCCTATCCCGAGCACGGTTACGGTGATGGCGGGCACTGCTCTGTTTGGGCCGTGGCAATGTTCGCTCTACAGTTTTATAGGCATTTTCGCCGGGTCTGTCACGGCGTTTGCCATAGGCAGGTTCCTTGGATACCGCGTCGTCAGCTGGATAGTGGGAAAGGACGATCTTGACAAGTGGCTCAAAAAGATAAGGGGAAAGGATTACCTCATACTTTCCATAATGTTTTTGCTGCCGCTCTTTCCCGACGACGTCCTGTGCTTTGTCGCAGGGCTCTCGTCGATGACGTGGCCGTACTTTATAGTAATGATTTTTATAACGCGAGCGCTCTCAATAACGCTCTCGGCGCTCTCGTTCGACTCCATCCCGTTTACCACATGGTGGGGATTGCTCTGCTGGGCGCTCATCATCGCCGCCGTCGTCGCGCTGTTTTACCTTGTGATAAAATATTCCGATAAGATAGACAGTTTTATAAAGAACAAACTCGGCTTTAAGATGAGGCCCGTCGGTGACGGGGAGCAAAAAGATGCGCCTGAAAAAGGCGACGAGGGCAAAAAAGACTGAGGCGTCCGTCTCGGCCTTTTTTATTGAGGCGGCATAAAACCCGTGGGCGACGCGGCAGTTTTAAAAATAACCAAAAGGGTCTTATAATATGAAAGTGGCAGTTATAGGCGGCGGTGCCGCAGGGCTCATGGCGGCATGGGCGGCGGCAGAGGGCGGTGCGGACGTCACGCTGTTTGAGCAAAACGAAAAATGCGGAAAAAAGATATACATAACGGGCAAGGGCAGATGCAACGTCACTAATGACTGTGACCCGCAGGAATATCTGTCCCATGTCGTGCGGGGCGGAAAATTTCTCACGGGGGCGGTATACGCTTTCCCGCCGCGGTCGCTCATGGAGCATCTTGAACGCGGCGGGCTAAGGCTTAAAACGGAGAGGGGAAACAGGGTCTTCCCCG
The DNA here is from genome assembly GCA_944353935.1 of uncultured Clostridia bacterium. Lineage (GTDB taxonomy): Bacteria > Bacillota > Clostridia > Christensenellales > Borkfalkiaceae > Coproplasma. The sequence continues at coordinate 1,949 of CALVPV010000032.1, forward strand.
TGTCGGACAAGGCGAGCGACGTAACTAAGTGCCTGGAAAATTATTGCCGCATGGCAGGCGTCGATATCATATTTAACACAAAGATAGAAAAATTGCTTATTTTGAATAGTACTATGCGTGGCGTAATTACTGCAAACGGACAGTTTTTATGCGATAAAGTGATAGTCTGTACCGGCGGCAAGAGTTATCCCTCCACAGGTTCGCGCGGGGACGGGTATTTTTTTGCAAGGCAGGCGGGGCATAAAGTAATCGATACCGTTCCGTCACTGTGCGGCGTCAATCTCAAGGGCGACTATTTTAAACAAATGCAGGGGCTGTCTTTAAAAAACGTCGGGCTAAAAGTCTTTGTGGGGGGAAAACTCGTCAAAGAACTGTTCGGCGAGATGCAGTTCACACATTTCGGGGCGTCCGGGCCCCTTATTTTGACGGCGTCCGCGCTTATAAATAGGGCAGACCCTGCGCATGTGCGCCTTGTGCTCGACTTTAAACCTGCAATGACTTCCCAACAGCTCTCCGCAAGGCTGTTGCGTGAATTTGACGCGTTCAAAAACAAGGACATCTCTAATTGCCTTAAAACTTTGCTCCCTTCTTCGGCGGTATTGCCGCTGCTTTTGCGCTGCGGTATCCCTGCGGACAAAAAGATAAACTCCGTTACCAAGCAGGAAAGGGCTTCGCTGTTGACAAACCTCAAAAATTTTGATATGCTTTTTTTATCACTGAGGGGATTTGAAGAGGCCGTGGTAACAAGCGGAGGCGTCGATCTGAAGGAGATCGACCCGAAGACGATGGAGAGCAAGCTCGTAAAGGGACTGTATTTTTGCGGCGAGGTGCTCGACGCGGACGCTTTTACGGGCGGTTTCAATCTTCAGATAGCCTTTTCTACGGGCTATTGCGCGGGCAGGGCGGCGGCAAAGGGCTGAAAATTTGTCGGCGGCTGTCCGGCTGCGCGTGCTTAAAATGTTTTTAATTTATCTTTTCCTTTTTAGGAGGTCTTTCTATGAATGCCGTACGCGGTGCAACAACTGTCCGTGAGGACGCCCCTGACGAAATAAGGGAAGCCGTAGCCGAACTTCTCGGCGAGATGGTCAAGCGTAACCGCCTTGCAAACAGCGATATAATCTGTATAACCTTTTCTTCCACGCAGGACATCCGTTCTTTTTATCCCGCTAAGGCGGCAAGGGAGGCAGGCTTTGGAGGCTGTCCCCTCTTTTCCGCGCTCGAACCTCCCATAGATGGGGCGCTCCCGCTGTGCATAAGGGTGCTCATGCTCACAAAGGCGGAAGGTGTGCCTGTCCCCGTGTATCTGCGCGATGCCGCCAATCTCAGGCGCGACATCACCCAAAAACTCGTCATTGCCCTGGACGGCCCTGCCGGCAGCGGCAAATCGACGGCAGCAAAAAACCTTGCAAAGGATCTCAATATACTTTACCTCGATACCGGCGCGATGTACCGCGCCTGCGCCCTTGAATGCTTGAACCGCGGGACGGATATCTCCGATGAGAGTGCGGTGCGCGCCGTCATGGAGGATATCGACCTTCGCATAGAGTATAGCGGCGGCAGGCAGGTCACCATGCTGAACGGGCGCGACGTTTCGGAAGATATCAGGCGCCCGGAGATTTCGGGAATGGCTTCAAAAGTCTCTGCTTTCGGCTGCGTAAGGCGCAAGATGGTGGAAATGCAGAGGCGGATAGCCGCCACGATGTCTTGCGTGATGGACGGCAGGGATATCGGCACCAATGTCTTGCCCAACACCGAACATAAATTTTACGTCACGGCATCTGTGGAAGTGCGCGCGAAGAGGCGCTATGAAGAGGACAGGGCAAAGGGCTACGACGTTTCGTACGAAAATATCGTCAAAGAGATACGCGAGCGCGATAAGCGCGACTCCGAAAGGGAGATAGCGCCTTTAAGATGCGCCGAGGACGCCGTCGTTGTGGATACGTCGGACATGACGCCCGAAGAGGCTGTGGCATTCATAAAAAATAAGATTCAGGAAAAGGTATAAAATTTATGGGAGAACAGCTTTCCAAAGCAGAAAAAAAAGCCGATAGAGAGAGGAAAAAAGCGGCAAAAAAGCAGGCGCGGGCAGACAGGGCGTATGTTCGCTGGTTTGCTTTTCTGCGCTTTGCCGCCGGGGTATTAAAGGTGTTCCTGCCCTATAAAAGGCATGACGAAACGGCGGGGTATGAAGACCGCCCCTATGTTTTTTTGTGCAACCATTACAGTATGATAGATGTGATGTTCCCCGCGGTGGCTGTAAAAAAGCCCCTGCACTTCATGGCAAAAAAAGATCTGTGGGACAACGGTTTTTTGCGCTGGTTCTGCAACAAATCAAGGTGTATACCCGTCAGCCGCGACGGCGCGTCCGGCGACGTCAAGGCGATAATGCAGGCGATGAAATACATCAAGAACGGCGAAAATATCCTCATCTATCCCGAGGGGACGCGCAACAGGCAAAAGGAGGGGCTCCTGCCCTTTAAGGGCGGCTTTGCGGCAATTGCCATAAAGACAAAGACGCCTATCGTTCCCATAGTGCAGTCCTCCAAGCCCGGGCTCTTTAAAAAGATACACGTGACATACGGCAAGCCGATAGAATTTACCGAATATTACGGCTGCAAGCTCACCGACGAAAATATCGCCGAGTGCGAAGAAAAGATACGTTCGGTCATGCTCGAAATGCATTCCAGGTACAGAGATAAAAAGGACGGAAAATGAAGATAACGCTTGCAAAGAACAGCGGTTTTTGCAGCGGCGTCCGCCGTGCCGTGCACGCGGCAATGAACGCGGACGGCGCAAACACCTATGTCTTAGGCGAAATAATCCACAATAAAGAGGTCATCGATGCGATAGAAGAGCGCGGCGTCAAACAGGTGCAGGCGCTCGACGAGGTGCCGGACGGCGCCAAAGTCATATTCCGTTCGCACGGCGTGCCCGAAAGCGTATATAAGGACGCCGCGGCACGCAACATAGAGGTGCTTGACTGCACCTGCCCCTTTGTGAAAAAGACGCAGAAGATAGTGAGCGAAAAGCACGCCGAAGGTAAAGCTATCGTCATTGTGGGTGAACCCACCCATCCGGAAGTGGTGGGGCTGCAGGGGTGGTGCGGCAACAGCGCCTATGTTTTAAGTTCGGAAAACGCCGTTTTGCCGCCGCTTGAAAAAAAAGAGGTCTGTGTGGTGTGCCAGACCACTTTTTCTGTAGAAAAATTTGAAAAAATAATAGAAAATATAAAAAAACAGCGTGAAAAAACAGTTGATGTTTTTAAAACTATTTGTTATACTACTATAGGACGTCAGAAGGAAGCCGAAGAAATTGCCGCGGACAGCGATGCCGTGCTTGTAGTAGGCGGGCTCAACAGCAGTAACACCAACAAGCTGTACGAGGTCGCTTCAAGGAAGTGCGCTCACGTTTTCAGGTTGGCAAACGCGAGGGATTTCGACTACGGACAATTAAAAAATTATTCAAGTGTAGGTATCGTTTCAGGGGCATCAACCCCGGATGCCCAGACCCGGGAGGTTCTTTTAAAGATGGAAGAAGTTAGCACAGAAGTTAAGGCAACAGAAACTGCCGAAGAAGAAAAAGCCGTGACCGCCGAAGTAGCGGAAGAGGCGGCTGTTTCCGAAGAGGTAAAGCCTGTGGAAGAAGTCAAGGAAGAGGTTAAGGAAGAGGTTAAGGAAGAACAGAAGGTTTCCAACCCTATGGACGCCGTCCTCAATAAGATGGACAACGAATCCAAGTTCAAGAGGGGCCAGATGATAGAGGCCACGATCTCCGAAGCTACGGAAGACGGCCTTAAGATCCTTTTGCCGTTCTCCAAGTCCGAAATACTGCTTCCCAAGGAAGAGCTTGACTGCGAAGCATACAATGTTGCCGACTATGCGGATAAAGTGGGCGATAAGATAGACCTGCTTGTCGTTGATGTTAAACCTCCTATCAAACTTTCCCAGAAGATGATAAAGCTCCTTCAGGAAGAGGAGTCCAAGATAGCGGAAATAGAGGAAGGTAAAGAATTTACCGTTACCTGCACCGGCTTTAATAAGGGTGGCCTTGTGGCTACGATGGGTACCTATCAGGTATTCGTTCCCGCAAAGGAGATCCGTCCCGGATTTGTTAAGGATCTTGCAAAGTACGAAGGCAAAACCTTAAGGCTCCGCAAGATAGAGATAAAGAAAGACGGCAGAAGGAAAGAGATAATCGCCTCTCAGCGCGTGATCCTTCAGGAAGAAAAGGATGCGCGTGAAGCCGCAAAGGCTGCCAAGGAAGAGGAATTCTTTGCAAACATCAACGTGGACGACGTTGTGGAAGGCAAGGTTGAAAGGGTGACCAACTTCGGCGCGTTCGTATCAGTAAACGGTTTTGACTGCCTTGCCCACATCTCCGACCTCTCCTGGACGGGCATCGCCAACGTGACAGACGTGCTTGAGATAGGCAAGACCTACAAGTTCCTTGTTCTTAAAGTAGATAAAGAAAACAAGAAAGTTTCAATAGGCTACAAACAGCTCCAGCCCCAGCCTTGGGATCTCGCGGCGGAAAAATATTCCGTTGGCGAAGTCGTTCACGGCAAAGTGGTAAGGATAGTTCCCTTCGGTGCGTTTGTAGAAGTTGAAAAGGGTATCGACGGTCTTGTTCACGTATCCCAGATAAGCAACGAAAGGATAGAGACTCCCGCAAGCGTGCTCAATGTCGGAGACGAAGTAGACGCCAAGATCATGGCGCTCGATCCCGCAGCCAAAAAGATGAACCTCTCCATAAAGGCTCTCCTGCCCGAAGCAGAGCGCAAACCCCGCGCTCCCCGCGAAGACGGCGAAGAGAGGCCTGCACGCCGCAGGGCTCCCAGGAAGGAAGACGGTGAGATGAGCAGCTGGAGCGAGGGCGGTTCCGTTTCCACTTCGCTTGCAGATATACTTGCAAACGCCGAAAAGAGAAAGTAAAAAATATAAAGCTCCGCAGATCGCGGAGCTTTTTCATTGAAATAAAGACGTTGCCGTGCAATTTTTTTGCACACTTTAACAATGCCGGTGCGCTTTGCGTGCCGGTTTTTGCATCCTTTGACCGATGCCCGTGCCGCAGGAAAGGATTACTGGCGCTTGCTCTCGTAGCGCATGGGATTATCCGTCTGATTGAGCAGGTAGTCTATGCTGGTGTTGTAGAATTCGGCAAGCTTTATGAGTATCTCGGTGGGGATGTCGTTTTCACCTGTCTCGTATTTGGAATAACCAGTCTGCGACATATTTAGCATTTTTGCGACCTGAGTCTGGTTAAGATCCCTGTCTTCTCTTAAATCTCTTATTCTGCTGTACATATTTCGCCTTCCGGATGTGTATTTTGTCTTCAATTATTTTCTATCATATTTTTTGCGGCTGAGTATCATTATATTCCGATTTAGATTAAATTATTTTGTTTCGGACGAAAAACCTTTCAAAAAATGTCCTTTTAACGGTAAATCGCGGTTTAGCCCGCGCTCTGCACGTTTATAAATTAACTGTACGTTTACGGAGGTTTTTTTATGAAAAGACAAGGCAATATAAAAATATCCAGCGAAAACATGATGCCCATCATCAAAAAGTGGCTCTATTCGGATAAGGACATTTTTTTAAGGGAGATCGTGGCAAACGGCATAGACGCCATAACAAAATATAAAAAGCTCGTAGACATGGCGGAGGCCGAAGACGACGGCGGCGAGTACTGCGTAAAACTCTCTGTCGACAAGGATGCCGCGACGCTCACCGTAGAGGATAACGGCATCGGCATGACCGAAGACGAAGTGGAAAAATACATCACGCAGATAGCCTTTTCCGGTGCGTCCGACTTTCTTTCAAAGTACGAAAAGGCGGGCGGCGACGGCATAATAGGTCACTTCGGTTTGGGTTTCTATTCGGCATACATGGTCTCGGACAATGTCGAAATATTCACAAAGTCATACAAGGGCACACCCGCCGTCCACTGGGAGTCCGACGGTAATTCCTCGTATTCCATAGAGGAGTGCGAAAAGGAGGGGCGCGGCACAAAGATAGTGATGCACATTTCCGAGCAGGAGAAGGAGTTCCTTGACGAGAACGTCATCCGCACGCTCATCAGAAAGTACTGCTCCTTTATGCCCTATAACATATACCTTTCCTACAAGGGGGACGGCAAGGATAAGCCGCTCAACGACACCTGCCCGCTCTATATTAAGGATCCCAAAGAGTGCACGGAGGAAGAGTATAAAAAGTTCTATACGGATACGTTCATGGACTTCAACGAGCCGCTCTTTTGGGTGCACCTCAATATGGACTATCCCTTCCGCCTGAAGGGCATACTCTATTTCCCCAAGACTCGCAACAAGCTCGAACTTGAAAGGGGGATGGTAAAACTCTACTGCAACCAGGTATTCATTGCCGACAACATCAAGGAAGTCATCCCCGAATTTTTGATGCTTTTAAACGGCGTCATAGACTGCCCCGATATCCCGCTCAACGTGTCGCGCAGCTTTTTGCAGAACGACAGGCAGGTGCAGAAGATATCCAAACACATAACAAAGAAGGTGGCAGACAAGCTCACCGCGCTCTATAAAAACGACAGGGCTAAGTATGAAGAATGCTGGGGTGACATAGCAAACTTCATCAAGTTCGGCTGCATAAAGGATAGCGACTTCTACGATAAGGTCAAAGATATTATAATATATAAAGACCTTGACGGCAAGTACCTTTCGCTCAAAGAATTTGCCGGAATGCCTTCGGACGAGAGTTCCGAAGAGCCTGCGGACGATCAGGGCGAAAAGGCGGAAGAGGGCAAGGGCGAAGAGCAGAAGCAGGAGGCAAAGACTGTCTATTACGTGTCCGACGAATTGCGCCAGGCACAGTATATAAAGATGTTCAAGGATGCCGGGCTCAACGCCATGGTCTGCGACAACGCGTATATCGACCCCCACTTTATAACCTTCCTTGAATACAAGGCGCCCGATAAACTGAAATTCGCCCGCATCGACGCGGCGGTGGACGGCGCGCTCAAAGACGGCGATTCGGAAGATGACTCCGTCATCAGGGATATCTTTAAGGAAGCCGTCGGCGACGAAAAGCTTACCGTAAAGACGGAGAGGCTGAAGAATGCCGCCGTCCCCGCGATAATAAACGTGGACGAGATCATGCGCCGTTATTCCGAAATGGGGCAGATGTACGGAATGATGGAGGGCGACCCCGCCAGGACGCTCGTTGTAAACCTCTCCAATCCTGTAGTTTCAAAGATAAAAGAGATGAGCGCGGAAAAGCAGAAGTTCGCGGCATATCAGATCTATTTGCTCGCCCTTCTTTCCTTTAAAAAGCTCAGCACCGAGGAGCTCAACAAGCTCATAGAAAACGACCTTACGATGCTTTCCGACTTTACCGCACAGAAGTGATGCGGAAGGCTTTCAAACGCATAATTTTTTAAAGAACGGCAAACCGCCGTTCTTTTTTTATGCCTTTTTTAATAAATTATATGTATGAACTTGTCTTTTCTCCCGCGCGAGATATATGCGGCGGTCAGGAACCTGAACGTGAACAAGTTGAGCGAGATACGCCTGCGCGAAGGACAGCCCGTCATGGCCGAGTATTGCGGAGAATACATTTACCTCGGGCTTGGCGGCGTGTGCACGCGTGAAGGCGCCGTCGTCTGCCGCGATGTGGCGGGAACGCTGAACAGGGCGATGGGCGGCTGCGTGTACAGCCATGCCGAGGAACTCAAAGAGGGTTTTGTAACCGTGGAGGGCGGCGTAAGGATAGGCATTGCCGGCGAGTATATCACCGAAAACGGCAGGGTCAGGACGATAGCGCGCCCGAGCTCGCTCAACATACGCATACCGCACGACGTTGAGGGCTGCTCCGAAGTTATATGCCGCACGCTCTTTGCAGGCGGTTTGAAGAGCGTTCTCGTCTTTTCGCGCCCCGGCTGCGGCAAGACCACCGTATTGCGCGACCTTGCAAGGCAGGTATCGCGCATGTTCCGCACAAACGTGCTTGTGTTGGATGTGCGGAACGAGATCGGCGGCGCCGGCGGGTATGACCTGGGAGAGACTGTGGACGTGGTGCGCAGCGGCGATAAGCTCGCGGCGCTTGAAAGCGCCGTCAGGGCGATGAAGCCGGACGTCATAATCACGGACGAGCTGTACGGGCCTGCCGATGCGGATGCCGTAAAGTTCGCAAAAGACTGCGGCATGCATATAATGGCATCTTCGCATGTCTGCCAAAGGGAGTATCTTGCATCCATGCCCTTCGACTGCTATGTCAAGCTCGTGGCAATAGGCTCCGAGCCGGAAATATATGATAAAGATTTTAATATTGTTTGCAATAATAGCACTTACGACGTTTGCGGGGGCACTGCTTTCGGCAGATAAAAAGAAGAGGGCAACGGTGTACGCTCAGCTTTATGAGTATAACGAGCTGTTGCTTTTAAATCTGCGGTTCGGGAGGGAGGACATGAAAAAGTTGGCGGCACAGTACAGGTATGTCAGCGACGCGCTTGAAGGCAAACAGGTGCTTGGCGGGGCGGACGGGGAGTTCATATCGGCATACTTTGACCGGCTCGGCGCCACGGACGCCTTTTCGCAGATAGAATACCTCAGCGAGCGCAGGTCGTATTTAAAAAAATACAGGGAAGACAGCTCAGCCGATTATAAAAAATACAGCTCGCTGTATATAAAGATATTTCTGATGCTCGGCATACTCATTGCCGTACTTCTTGCATGATGGATATAAGCATAATTTTCAAGATCGCCGCAGTCGGCATAATAGTCACCATAATCTGCCAGATCCTTAAAAAATCCGACCGCGACGACATAGCAACGATAGTCAGCCTTGTCGGGCTGATAATAGTTTTAACCGCCGTGATAACTATGATATCGCAGCTGTTTGAACAGGTGCGCGGGCTGTTCAGCATATTCTGATGATAATTTTAAAATTGTGCGCCGTTGCGGCTGTGACTGCCGTGTGCGCCCTCGTTTTAAAATCGCATAGGTCTGAGCTTGCCCCGCTGTGCATAGCGGCGGGCGGCATACTTATGGTGCTCTGCGCATTCGACTATTTTTCGCAGAGCATAGAGCTGTTCAAACAATTTACGCAGGCATCGGGCGTATCCAATTCCGTGGTGCGCGTGATCTTTAAAATAATCGGTATAGGATACGTTGTGGAGCTCACCGCGGCGTCTGTAAAAGACCTCGGGTTTGAAAGCATTGCAGACAAGCTCATAATGTGCGGAAGGATAGTCATATTCATCGTCTCCGTGCCTGTGCTGCAAAATCTTTACAGCGTGATAACTTCGTTGATCGGGCTTGTATGAAAAGGATGAAAAATTCGCGGCGCGCCGCAATGCTCATTGTCGCTTCGGCAGTTTTTTTATTATTCTTTGCTTTTGCGGGAACTTCCTTCGCATATGCGGATGCTTCGGACGGTGAAGAACAACTGTCGCAAAACCTGGAAGAGGTGCTGGGCGGGCTCGACCTGTCGGGATTGCAGCAATACCTCGACGAAAATTCCGACAGTTTTTTATTCAACTTCGGCGACGACGCCGAGAGCATAATAACCTATCTCGTCAAGGGAAATTCGGGCACCGATTACGCAGGCTATTTGAACGAGATCTTTTCCGTCATATTTTCCGATGCCGTAAAACTGCTGCCGGCATTTGCCGAAGCCGCCGCCCTCGCGTTGCTGTGCGCGGTGTTTTCGGGCGCGGAGGGCAATATTTTGGGTAAATCTACGGCGCGCGTCGTAAGGCTGGCTTGCAGCTCGCTCGTGATAGTGATAATATCTTCCGCGCTTGCCGGGGTCGTGGCGGAGTGCGCGGATTGCGTTACGTCGCTGCAAAGGCAGATGGAGATCATAGCGCCGATACTTATAACTCTCACCGTATTGACGGGAGGGACGGGCTCTGCCGCGGTGTATCAGCCTTCGGCGCTGTTTGTGTCCGTCGGCGCGGTGGAGATAGTGGGAGGCTTTATCTTTCCCGCAGCGATAGCCGCATCCGTGCTCAACTTCATGTCGGGGATAAACCCGCAGATATCTTTTACGGGCATGTCAAAACTGTTGAAGAGCATAATGAAGTGGGTGATGGGCATAACTGTGACGGTGTTCAGCGTATTCCTTACGGTGCAGAGCACCGCGGCGGGACTGTTTGACGGTGTTCTGTTCAAAACCACAAAGTACATAATAGGAAATTCCGTGCCCATCGTCGGCGGATTCATTTCGGGAGGGTTCGATCTGTTGACGGCGGCGGGGCTGCTTGTAAAAAATTCCGTGGGCATCTGCGGCGTGCTCCTGCTGTTTTCGCAGATAGTCGGGCCGCTCGTGTTGCTTATAGCCTTTTCCCTGCTTTTAAAACTTGTGGCGGCAGTCGTGCAGGCGGCGGGCGAAGGCGGGTTTTACAAACTGTTTTCCGAGCTGTCCTCCGATACGCAATATTTTACTGCCGGGCTGCTCACCGTGTCGTTCATGTACGCGCTTGTAATAATGTTGGTAATAAATTCGGCGGTGAGCTTTATATGACCGCCTATCTCGGCGCTGCCTGCGGCGCGGTGTTCCTCTCTATAGTGGTCTCATTTGTCATACCGCAGGGGAAACTTGCAAAGACAATAACCTTTGTGCTCCGTATGGTATGTATCGCCGTACTCGTTTCTCCGCTGGCAAAGATCTTTACCATCTCCGACGAGCAGTTCGACGATATGGTCGACTACGATTACATATGCTCCGTATATTCGCGCAACCAGAGCGACGCCCTTGAAGAGTGCCTTGAAGAACAATTCGGCGTGGCGTCGGAGTGTGACGTGCAGATATCTTACGGCGATGACGGTTTTTACGCGCAGAGCGTCGAAGTTTGTCTTATAGGGTCGTACGGCAATCTTCGCGACGAAATTTATGAATATTTGCAGGAGGCAGACTATATAAATATAACTGTATATGAAAAGAGCGTCTGAATGGTTCAAGCAAAAGAAGACTCTGATAATTGTCGCGGCGCTCATAGCCCTGCTAATACTTATAGTCTTTTTGTTCTTCGGCGAACACTCGTACGGCGGTGCGGCAAAGTCGTCCGAAGAGCTCAGGCTCATCTCCATACTCGAAAGCATAGACGGCGTCGGCGATGCCGATGTGATGATATCAAAGGAAGAGGACGGCGCGGTAGCCGGCGTTGTAGTCGTGTGCGAGGGCGCAGACCGCATACTTATAAAAAACGATATATTGAACGCCGTATCCACGGCGCTTAATATAAATAAAAACATTATTGCCATATATTCAAAGTAAGGAGAATT
>CALVPV010000033.1 GCA_944353935.1 uncultured Clostridia bacterium
TGACAAAGCTAATGAGGCTGTGCGGCATGCCGAGGATGTCGAGAATGCGCTTTACGAGCGACAGGTTGCTCATTTCGTTGCCGCCAGCCACGTTGAACACCATGCCGCTCTTCCCCTCCCTTAAGATGAGGTCTATGGCGCGGCAGTGGTCGTCCACATACAACCAGTCGCGCATGTTGCTGCCGTCGCCGTAGACGGGCACGCTTTTGCCGCAGGCGGCGCACCTGACGGCAAGCGGGATGAGCTTTTCCGCATACTGGCGCGGGCCGTAGTTGTTTGTGCAGCGCGAGATCGTGGCAAACGTTCCATACGTGCGGCAATATGCCGCGACGAGCAGGTCTGCCGCCGCCTTAGAGGCGGCGTACGGGCTGGAGGGGCGAAGGGCGTCCTCTTCCCTGAACGCATACGTGCAATCGAGCGGAGCGTCGCCGTAAACTTCGTCCGTGGACACCTGATGGAACCTTACGCCGTGGACGGTGCAGCACTCCAAGAGCACCTGCACGCCCGCGATGTTTGAACGGATGAAGGGCGAAGGGTCGCTTATGGAACGGTCGACGTGCGTTTCCGCCGCAAAATTGACCACGGCGTCGAACTTTTCCCGCAGAAAGAGGCTGTCCACCGCCGCCTTGTCGCAGATGTCGCCCTTTACAAATAAAAAGCGCCCACTGTCTTCCGCGCCGGAGAGGTTATCTAGGTCTGCGGCATACGTCAGTTTATCCAGACAGACTATGGCTATGTCCCGATGAGTGCGCAGCATATAGTGTATGAAGTTGCTGCCTATAAAGCCGGCGCCGCCCGTTACAAGATACTTCATATTTTTAAACAGACCCGAATATATAGCTGATATAATGCGTCTTTATTTCGCCCGCACGCAGAACGGGCGCAATAAATTCTTTACGGTTTGCAGAGTCGGGGAAGAACTGCGGTTCAAGCGCGAAGCCCGCCCGCGGAGAGAGTTCGCCGAAGCGTGACCTGCCGCGCAAAAAATTGCCCGTGTACAGCTGAACGCCGGGCATGTCGGTGTACACGTCGAGCGATATCCCGCTCTCGCTGCCGTACGCAGTCGCGGCGTGGCTGCCTTTGAGCACGAAGTTGTGGTCATAGCCGCCGGCTATTTCAAGCTGTTCGCACTTTTTATTTATCCTTTCGCCTATGGCGCGGAACGAAGTAAAATCAAAGGGCGTCCCCTTCACGGGCAGGATGTTGCCGACGGGGGTCATATCCGCCGCCAAAGGGGTGTACGAATCCGCATATATTTTGAGCATATCATCCAGGCAATTGCCCTTTTGGACGCCGTCAAGGCAAAAATATGCGTGGCATGTGGGCGCCCAAAGGGTATCTTTGTCGGAGAGGGCGGTATACGTTATATCCAGCCTGCGCGCGCCTATCGCATAGCGCACCGCAAGTTTAAGTTCCCCCGGAAAGCCCATGTCGCCGTCCGGGCTTACGAGCGTCAATTCAAGCATATTACCGCACGGATCCGCGTGAAAAAACTTCCTGTCGACCCCCTCTTTGCCGCCGTGGTTGCAGTTTTTGTTATCGTTTGCGGAGAGCACATATTCCCTGCCGCCAAGCAAAAAGCGCGCGTCCTTTATCCTGTTGGCGACACGCCCTATCGTGGCGCCGCAGTACGTCCCGCTTAAAATATATTCGTCCGCATCGTCGAACCCGAGGCAGACGTCGCGCCAGCCCCGCTCCGTTTGGATGCGAATGTAGTTTATAGCCGCGCCGAAGTCCGAAATGCCGACGCGTATGCCGTCCGCGCACAATTCGTATATGCGCGGCACGCGCCCGAGATTTTCCGTCATACCGTCTTTTCCACCGTGATACCGTCCGAGATCTCCGCATGGTAACATACGGCGTTGTAGCTCGTGCGGCGGGCATATGCCTTTAAAAGATAATCTTCAAATTCCTCCGCCATGCCCTTTTTGACGAGGGATATCGTGCAGCCGCCAAAGCCGCCGCCCGTGAGGCGGGAACCTATGCACGCGGGGTGGTTGCGCGCCGCGTCCACAAGCACGTCCGGTTCAAAACCGGTGGTCTGATAGAGATTTTTGAGCGAATCGTGCGACCTGTTTATCAGCCTGCCCAAAAGCTCTATATTGCCTGCGCGCATCGCCTGTGCCGCCATCTGTACGCGCTGACATTCGTTCACCACGTGTTCCGCGCGCATGCGGAGCACCTGAGGGAGCATATGCGCGCACCGCGAAAACTGCACGGGCGTAATGTCCGCAAGGCAGGTGATATCCAACTGCTTTTGCAGGATGGCAAACGCCTCTTCCGTCTCGCTGCGGCGCTCGTTATATTTGCTGTCCGCAAGGCTGTGCGGCTTACAGCAGTCGGTTATCACAAGTTCGTACCCGCCGAGTTCCACGGGCAAGTATTCGCAGTCCAAGGTCTTGCAGTCGAGCAGCATCGCCATGCCCTTCTTTCCGCAGGCGGAGGCGTACTGATCCATTATGCCGCAATTTACGCCGGCATATTCGCGCTCGGCACTCTGGGCGCACAGCGCTACTTCCACGTTGTCGAACTGCTCTCCCGCCACGGTGGCGAGCGCGGCTATCGTGGAAACTTCTATCGCCGCCGACGAAGACAGCCCGCTGCCGAACGGCACTTTGCAGTCCTGCAGCATGTCGCACCCGACGAGCCTGTGGCCCGCCCTGCGCCACATAAGGGCGCTGCCCGCCTGGTAGTTGCCGTATTTAAGGCCGCGGTACTCTTCCAGCCTGTCTATATCCAGGCTCACCTTATCGGGCAGGGTAGTCCAGCTTATGTTTATGGTATTGGTGCCGTTGGGGCGCACATATACCGTATTCTTTAAGGACAGCGCCGCGGGCAGCACCTTGCCGCCGCAGTAGTCTATGTGTTCGCCTATTATGTTTACGCGCCCGGAGGCAGCCACTTTATATTCAAAATGCTTTGCGTCCATCATATCAGTTCAAACCCGAGGTTCTCCATAAATTTTACCGTGAGCATCTTATCTTTGAACACGGCGGTATTTTCAAGTATCCTGTTGCATATGCTGCCGAGCTCCCGCCTTATAGCCTTGAAGGCGGTACACCCGCCGGCGCGGTACAGCTCTTTCGCCTCTTCATACACAAGATTAAATGCGACATATTCAGGGGGCAATTGCTCGCCGCGCTCTATAAACCCTTCCACAGCCGAGAGCTCTTCTTCAAGCCTTCCGGGGAGTATGAACAGCCCCTGCGCCTCTATGAGCCCTATCGATTCCTTTTTTACGGAATGAAATTCGGGATGGGCGTGGAACACGCCGTCCGGGTAGAGCTCGCTTGTGATGTTGCTCCTTAAAATTACGCTCATCTCGTATCCGCGCGCCGTCTTGACAACGGTGGGGCTGACGGCGTTATGCACTCCCTGCCCGTCTTCGGCGACGATGCCGAGAGCGGTATTGGTATAGCCCACCCACGCGGAGCGCAGCTCTTCGCACACGTCCGCTATCTGCGAGCGGTACTTGCTTACCACCCTTATCACCGTGCCCGGCCAGTTTACTATCTCCACGATGCCGCCGAAGCCTTCGCGCGACATGGCCCTGAACGCGCCCGCCCTGTGCATGGGCAAAATTTCGCCGCCGCCCTGAAAATGGTCGTGGGCGAGAACGCTACCGCCTATCCGCGGAAGGGGAGCATTGCAGCCTATAAAGTAATGCGGGAACATATCCACAAAGTCCATCAGCTTTATAAAGGTGCTCCTGTCCACGTGCATGGGCGTGTGTTCGCAGTTGACGGCGATGCCGTGCTGGGCAAAATACCCGTACGGCGAATACTGCCAGAACCACTTTTCCCCGTCCAGCACAAGATCCACCGTGCGCAGGGTGCGCTTATTGCGGACGGGGCAGCCCTCGTTTTCGCGGCAGATGGCGCATTTAGGATAGCCGCCCTTTACCGAATTGCCGCTTGCCGCCTTTTTGGGGTCGCGGAATTCCGGCTTTGCCTTGTTTATGGTGATTATCAGCCCGCCCTCTTCAAAGCGCGGGTTTTTATCGAGTTTGCTCTTTTTTACGTAGTCGTTTTTTACGCAGTATGTATAGAACCAGTCGGTCGCCTTTTTGCCGTCGCGCGCGGCGCGCCAGGCAAAAGAACGGCGGATATGCTGCGGCGAAAGCGTGAGGGCGCCCATCACCTTGTCGGTGTACTCCTCCGCCTGTTCGGCGGTGAAGATGCCGTTTTCCACGCACACGCCTACAAATTCTTCAATGAGCCCTTCGGGCGAACGGTCTTTGCATTCCGCCCCGCTGAAGGAATATTCCGGCGAGCCGAGCGCATCCAGCACGGCGTTGCGCGCGCACATTTCGTCTTCGCGCGCGAGCCCGAGGTTTTTGCGCGCATAGCTTACGAGCTTATCTACGATTATACTCAGGTCGTTCATCTTATACTCCCGTTTTGACTTGGTCAATCCGTAAAGTGCGCGCCGCACGGGCGCGCACCAAACTTATATGCACTGCGCCTCTGCCACCGCCGAACCGTAGGGGCTTTCGGCAGAGAGGACGAGCTTACGCGCGCCCTTGTCGGGGCGGACTATTGCAAGCGCTTCGCCGAAATAGGTATCCGTGACGTCGCTTGCGTATCCCCTTGCGTTATACGGGCAGGCGCTGCCGAGGGCGACGAGCTTGCCGCCCTGTACATCGACGCTTATATCGCCGCGGGCGAGCGGCTTCCATATGCCGCCTTCATCGGTGTACTGCAATTTTACGTACCACAACTCATCCTGTTTTACGGAAGAGCTCTCCGGCAATGCGGCAAGCACCGTGGACTTGCCGCCGCTTGTCAGCTGCGTGCGGCAGAGTTCCCTGCCGTCCCTATCCAACCCGACGGCGACAAGTTCGCCGCTTTGGTAAGTCACTTTGAAATATGCGCGCGCGTTTTTGCCCACGCGCTTTTCGCCCGCCTTTTTGCCGTTGATGTACAGCGCGGCGCGCGGGCAGGCGGTGTACACCTCCACCACGGTCTTTTTGCCATCGCAGCCGTCCCACGACCAGCTCTCCCACGCGGAGGAAAGTTTCCATGCGGAGGGGGAATGCTTTTCAAACGCGCGGTCTGCACGCACGACGCCTACGCGTATGGGGTCTATATCGAACGCGACGCGGGTATAGAGCGCTTCCGCAAGCGGCCTGCCGTTTAAATCCAGCCTGCCGCTGCCCGCGCTCACCCAGCCCGGGCCGCCGGTAAATTCGGGGGCGTAGTCGGCATTTTCCCACGAGCCGACACCCACTTCGCCGAGGTAGTCCATGCCCGCCCATACAAAATCGCCTATGAGCGCGGGATGCTCTTTTGCTATCTGCCAGAACTTGCGCGCGTCGGCGCAGAACGTTTCGCTGCCGAGGATGACCCTGTCGGGATGCTTTTTAAAGTCGCGCATGTAGCGCATTATGCCGTAGTTGTAGCCCGCCACGTCCATGGCGTCAAAGGCGTCCTTGGTTTTTGCGTCGCAGCCGGGCATGGTGGCGCCTATCTTCATCGTAGTCGCGCCGAGAAGTCCGGCAAGGTCGTTGAAAAATTCGCTGCCGACGGACTTCTTCTTTTTATTTGCCTTTGCGGCGGCATCCGCCTTTTTATCGCTGTAAATGCCGAAGCCGAGCGAATACAAGAGATTGAAGAAGATATTTATGCCGCACGTAACGGGGCGGTCGTCAAATTTGTGGATATAGTCGGTCATCCGCTTTGCGAGCGCGATGCCCTTCTTCTGCCCCGTCTCCGCAACTTCGTTGCCGATGGAATAGAGCACTACGCAGGGATGGTTGTAGTCCTTTTCCACCATAGTATACAGGTCGTTTTCCCACTCGCTCTCAAAGCGGCTTGCAAAGTCGTACTTGTTCTTGTGTATGTACCACATGTCCACATACTCATCCATAACAAGCACGCCGAGCCTGTCGCACGCGTCCAACGTAGCCTTTGACACGGGATTGTGCGCCGAACGTATGGCATTATAGCCGTACTGCATCAAAAGTTTTATCTTGCGCTCGTCGGCATAAGGGTGGTTGACCGCGCCGAGGATGCCGTTGTCGTGATGAATGCACGCGCCGCGCAGTATGACACGCTTGCCGTTGATGCACAGCCCCTTTTCCGCCGTGCACTCGGTAACGCGGATGCCGAACTTTTCTTCAACGGCGTCTTCGCCGAAAGTTACGCGGCAGGTGTAAAGATAGGGGCTGTCGGGGCTCCACAATTTTGCCGCCGGGACGGAGAGTTCTGCCTCCGCAGAGCCGTCGGCGGAAAGTTTTGCAAAAGCCACCGCCGTTTCACCGTCCAGAATTTCTATTTTTACATCGCCCGCGCCCGCCGTCTGTACATTGACGCGCACGCGGGGCTGAACGTAGTCCAAAGTTTTTATCTTTATGCCGTTGAGCTTGATGTGCTTTTCGGGCAAAACATACAGCCACACGGGACGGTATATGCCCGCGCCCGAATACCAGCGGCTGTTGGGCTGGTCGGCGTTGAACGCCTCCACCCTTATATCGTTCTCTTCACCGTATTTCAAAAGGGCGGAACACTGCACGTAAAAATTGGAATAGCCGTATGCGCGCCCGCCCGCAAGCGCGCCGTTTATATAGACCTTGGCGTCGCGGTAAACGCCTTCAAATTCTAAAACTATCTGCTTATTTTCCCACTCCGCGGGCACAAAAAATTTCTTTTCGTACACGTAGTCGAAGCCGTTGTACCAGCCGGTATTTTTTGCGCCTGCGCTGTCTGCAGAGCGCTCTTCGAATATCATGGCGTCGTGCGGAAGGACAGCCTCCTTGCGCCATTCCTCGCCGATGTGGCCGTACACCCAGCCTTCGTTGAAAGATATCTTCTGCATCGGGATAATTTCCTCCTTATTGTTCCGTTTAAATTATAAAGTCAGAGCCGATGTTTGTCAATATACGCAGCAAAAATTGCACGTTTTTTGACAACTTTTGCGGCAAAAGCACAACATTATTGTATACTTTTGCATCGCCGCAGTCAACGGGTGCGGCGTAAACGGTATATTATTCTTCACGAAGAGCGCAGGGCAGCAATGCCCCGCGCTCCCGCGAACGTCCGCCAAAGGCGGAATGAGTTTATTTATTTAAGCCTTTTCCCTGTCGAACTTGCCGATGACGGAAGCGGCTATCACCGCAATCACGGAGAGTACGTAGAATACTACCGACGCGATCGCCACGTTGAGGCACTTGCCCTGTTCGGCAGTATCCATATCGGGAATGAACCACTGGTCGCCCGCGATATCCGTCCTTGCGCCTATGAGGGTGCAAAAACTTACCGAAAGGAATACCACAGCCACTATCATCGCCACGGTGACTATCCAATGGTTGAGCTTGCCCGCAGTTGCCACTATGCCAGCCATGAGAAGTATGGCTATGATAGTGAACACTATGGGGAGCGCGGACATCTGTGTGCCGGCTAAAATACCCGTGGTGGAGTTAACTATATAGATTATCATTGCTATCAGTGCGAGCACTGCCGCGCCGACGAGCACCCAGGAAGCGATGCTCTGCTTTTTTATCCAATCCAACATGGCGCCTTATGCCTCCTTAGTTTTTTTGTCTTTGATGCTGAATACAACATATGCGGCGGCAGAAGCTGCGGTGAGTATGGCACTTACGGTGATGAGCGCCGTATACAGCTGCCTCCACCACGTCATATACGATACCACGTGCGTGTTGACGTTCAGATCCATTGCATAGCTCTGCGCAAGAGCGTAGAGCGCGTAGTGCATATCGTCCTGCAGTGCCTGTACCATTGCGGGGTACTTGGCAAATTCTTCCGCGCTCCAATAGGATACGCTGGGCGCGCCCATTCCGCAGAATGCCGTCGTGCCGTAAAGGATGGATTCCTTGGGAGCAGCCTTCATGGATACGCCCGTGAAGTCGGTCACGCTGTAGCCGATAAAGCCCCACTCCTTGCGGAGGATGTTTACCATAACGCCTTCGTTTGCGCTGGACGCCGTTGCGCCTACGCGGTTGTAAGCCGTCATGACGCCGCGTGCGCCGTCTGCAGCAAACCTGAACGTAGTGCCCTCTGCCTCGCTCTTGGAGGAGCGGCCCTTGGCGGTGAACGCCTGCTGGAGGTTCCTGAGTTCAAGTTCGCGCGCAGCCTGTTCGTTGAGGAATTCGTTCACGCCCGAACGGTTGGCTTCCTGGCTGTTGAACGCCGCGTGCTTGATGTTCACGAGGCAGCCCCTGCTCTGCGCGCCCTGAACGACGTTGCTGCCGATAAAGCCGGAGAGTATGGGGTCTTCGGAATAATATTCGACGTTACGCCCGTTGTAGGGAGTGCGGTGAATATTCATGCCGGGGCCTATCATTATGGGAAGGTTGTAAAGAAGGGTGGATTCGCCGAGAACTATTTCACCGTTTTCATAGGCGAGTTCCTTGTTGAAGGTGTATGCAAGGTTTACGGGAGCGGGTGCGATACGCGTGCCCACCTTATCTTCATACTGGGCGGCATCTTCAAACAGAGTGCCGTTCTTGGAGGCTTCGCTCATATCGTGGGAGTCGGAGCCGCCGGGGCCGTCGTCTGCAGCGTAGCCGTTGAAGTCTATGGAAGCTATGCCCTCTATGTTATGGAAGGCGTTTGCCATGAAGTTGAGTATCTCGGAAAGAGGGATGCTCTGAACGAGCTCCGTCCACTTTTCGTCTTCATAAGGCACGCCCTTCATGTCGTTGAAGGTGAGGTCGCTTGCAACGCCGTGCTTTACCTCCCCTTCGGGATCTTCAAGGGAATCGAGAGCGACAAAGTCGTTGCGCATTATTTGGTCAAAGCGGGAACCGCTCTCTATTGCCCAGTTTGCATAGGTCACGGGGAAGGTGCCGTTCCAGTCGCTGCGCGAAAGGTAGGTAACTTCTTCCACGTCCGCGTCTATGCCGTTTTTGAGCCAGTAGTTTACGTCCATTGCGGAATCGCCTTCGGTCACCTGGTTGGTTATAGCGGTGCCGTTATCGGATTTTGCAAATGTCGTGGTGTCGTCTTCGGAGAGCGTCCACTTTGCCACCTTTTCATCTTCGGAAGCGGTGAATGCCGAACCATCCGTGTTCACCATGCCGGTCACGCCCTGCTCCGCGAGTATGCTGTTGAGAGCATCGTGCGAGGATTCGCCTATGGCAAAATAGTAGTCGCCCTTGTCCATGCGGTAGGTCTTTGCGCCCTCGTAGTCATAGCTTGCAAGGTTGGACATGTCCACGTTGAGGGTGACGGTCTCGCTCTCGCCCGGTCCGAGCAGCTCGGTCTTTTCAAAGTCTACAAGCTGTATGGCAGACTTTTCAACGTCGCCGTTTTCATAGGGCAGCTGAGCATAGAGCTGAACTACCGACTTGCCGGAATATTCCGTGCCGGTATTTTTGACTTCCACGGTAGCCGTGGCGGTCTTGCGGTCGCTTGAAACTTCTACTTTGGTAAGTTCCTGAGTAAAGGTCGCATAGGACATGCCGTAGCCGAACGGGTAGGAAACTTCCTGCGAATATACCCATTCGCCGTCCGCCGTTGCGGGCTTGAAGGTCATGTTGTCAAGGTCGTAATCCACATATGTGCCCGCCTTTGCCTTTACGGCATTGCGCGCGTCGCCCGCCATGAGCGAGTCTGCATACCTCGTTTCATAATAGCGGTAGCCGGTATATATGCCCTCTGCATTTACAAGGTAGGAATTGACGTTGTCGTCGCGGCCGTAAGAAGAAGCGTTGGTCCACGCTATCTCCGTGCCCTCTTCCGCGCCGCCGTAATTCTGCATTGCGGGGGAAAGCGCGCTGTTTACGGCGTATATGTCGCCGAGGCGGCCCGAGGGGCTCTCTTCGCCCTTAAGCACCTGCGCAACGGCTTCAAAACCGTAGACGCCGGGGTTGCCTATCCACAATACCGCGTCCACGCCTTCATCCTGCTTTAAGCTCTCTATCTCCATCTGGTTGGTAGAGTTGATGAGCACTATGACGTTGTCAAAGTTTGCCTTGGCGGTATCTATGAGCGCCTGCTCATCTTCGCTTATGCCGAGAATGTTGTCCGTATCGGTATTTACGACCGTGGTTCCGTCGTCGCCCTTAGTGGTGCGGCCCACTTCACCGGGATAGAAGCTGGTGCCCTCGCCGCTGACGCGGCCCACGATGACGATGGCTGCGTCGTTATATTCCTTATAGCGGGCATTGCCGTCATTTATGCCGAGTTCGGAAAGAGTGGGTTCGGTGGGATCGGTGGCGCTGTAAAGTTTTTGGTATACGGGCGCCTGGGCACCGAAACCGGAGCTGCCCCACGTATAGTCCGCCACAAAATCTTCATAAGCCTGGAGCAATGCGGGGTTTACGTCGAACGCTTCTTTGAACGCCGTCTCTATAGTGCTCCTGTTGGGGTCGTTGTCCACAACGGCTTTATCGGGGATAGAGCCGCCCGTCGTACTGCCGTAGTACGGCGTGTAGCTGCGTATGCCGAAGAGCGTAACCTTGGGCTTTTCCTGCTTGAGGGGCAGCGAATTTTCGTTCTTTAAAAGGACGAAAGATTCGGCAGCTTCACGGATGGCAAATTCCTTCATGCCCTCTACAGCGTCCTTGGTGGACGCGTACTGCGTGGAATAAGTCCATTCGCCGTCTTCACTGTCTACAACGACAGCCGAGCTCACAGAGCCTGTGTTTTCGTCAAGAGGCTGGCGATACTGTTCCATTATCAGCGACGTCGTTATAGACAGCACCAATATGAACGCAAACAGTAAGACCAGTCCGCGAAACAGTCTTGTTTTGATGTTCATGGTTCCCTCCTGTATAATTTTTTACCACAACGAGGTGGTTTAATACTTGCCGCGCATGAACCACTGCGCGTAAAAAAGTATACACACGGGAGGAATTTTGGCAATGACCTTTGCCTTAGTAGGTAAAAAATTTGACTTGTTTTGCATGCGCGGGTTGAAAAACGCTTTCACAAAACGTGAAAAGATGCTAAATCGGCACAGGCAAAACAGACATAAAATTACAAAACGACGCAAATTGTTACACAACGTGCAGATAATGCCGTAAAAGTGCCCGCGCGGCGGCTGCCGCGCGGGCACGGGATCATCTTCATATTTCGGCGGGGCAGATATCCTTCCCTCCGCCCGGCGCCCCTTCCGGCGAAGGTTCGGGCAGCATTATATCCACGCAGACAAGGCAGTCCTCCTGCTTCATCGCGCAAGTGCCGCCGTACTTTTTTACGATGTACTGCATGCTCTTTACGCCGAAGCCGTGGTTGTTTTTGTCCGCCTTGCTCGTGACGGGCAAGCCGTCCCTGAACTGCACCGCCTCGCTGCAATAGTTTTCTATGTGCACGGTCAGGTGATTGCGCTTGGAGGACGCGTTGAGTTTTATGACACGGCGCTCGCGCTCGCTCTCCTTTACGACGCTCTCTATGGCGTTGTCCAGCGCGTTGCCGAACAGCGAAGATATGTCCGCCGGCTCCATGAAGGAAAGGCTGCCGCCGTCTATCATATAGGTAAAGCGTATGCCGTATTTTTCACACAAAAAGCTCTTTTCCGTGAGCACGACGTCCAGTGTCTCGTTGCCCGTCTTGGCTATATTGCCGTATATCATCACGGCGCGCTCCACGTCCTTTAAGCATTTTTCGCGCTCGGCTTCGTCCATTGTGCGCAGCGCCGCTATCTGGTGCTTTAAATCGTGGCACTTTATGTTGATAAGGTCTATCGTGTTCTTGGTTATGGCGTACTGTTTTTGTTCGCGGCCGAGCAGCTCTTCGAGCACGAACTTCTCCTGTTCGAGCTGCCTGTTGCGCTCCTTGAGCTTTGTATGTTCAAACAGCCCGCACTGCAGCCCGACGGCAAACACGCAGCACACGAGGGCGTACAGCCTGTAGAGTATGTTCCACGAAGATATCCACGGCACGAACGACGCTATGACATACACAAAGGCTATGATGAAAGCCGATACGGCAAATTGCAGCCCCCTGCCCTTTATGCCGCCCTGATGCACGTCGCTGACGGGGAAAAAGAGGTAAAACAGCGCGTATGCCACCAGATACATCCCGATATATATACAGATCGCCGCCGCCTGAGAGAGCTCCCCGATGGCTTCGAATATCATGAACAGTATATCCCACAGCCCGTGCTGCACGGCAAAAGCCGCTATCGTGTAAAAGAGCGCGTCCGGCGGCGAGATGTTGAACAAAAACCACGCTATCAGGAACACTACACCCGCGACTATAAGGTAGTTGAACCCGAACGACCCGATGCCCACCCACGGCATGAACGCGAACGCCACCGCAAGGGCGGCGACGGGGAGAAGGCGCAGGATAAACAGGCTGCGCCGCTCCTGCTTGCGCAGCAGAATGAGCACGGGGATGAGCATCTCTAAATAAAAGTTGAGCTGCCCCACAAGTATGAGCGAATAATAGTCCATCTTCCCCTCCGCTCACTTTACCGTCGTTCCCGAAAAGAACGCGGCAAGTTCGTTCATGAACTGCTTTTTGCGCGTGCGGCTCATATGCAGCTCGTCGCCGCTTTCAAGCAGCACAAGGTCGTCCTTTACGCCGTTCACGTGCTGCAGGTTTACTATGTAACAGTTGTTGCAGCGCGAAAACATGCGCGCGTCCAGCCGCTCTTCAAGGTTCTTTAAGGAGCCGCGGAAGTTGAGCGTCTCCTTTTCCGTGTGCATATATATGTCGTGCATGATTATCTCTATATAGTAGATATCCGCAAAGTCCACGCGGCGGAGCACGCCCGCGGTCTTTACCCAGATGTAGTCTTCCGAACGGCGGTCGTGTTCACGGCGGATCTTTTCCATCTCCAGGGAAAAATCAAAGTAGGAGACGGGTTTTACGATAAAGTCCATCGCGTTGACCTTGTAGCCCTTTATGGCGAGCTGCCCCATATTGGTCACGAATATAAGGATGACATCCTTGTCCATCTCGCGCAGTTTTTCCGCCGCCTCCATGCCGTCCACGAGCGGCATCTTTATGTCCATGAACACGGCGTCGAATCCCGGCTTGTAGTCGGTGATAAAGTCTAGCCCGTCCGG
>CALVPV010000034.1 GCA_944353935.1 uncultured Clostridia bacterium
CCCGTTATGCCTTCGGGCAGGCAGTTTCAGCCGTCCTGCCTTACGCTCGCGGACTTCCAGAGCACCGCCACGGCGCCCGGCCCGACGTGCGAGCCGATGACGGGCCCCATTATGGAGATATCCGGCTTTATGCCGAGCTTTTCTTCTATCATGGCGGCGAGTTCCTTCGCCTCTTCCTCGGCGTCGGTATGCACCACCCAGACGAGCTCGTTTTGCTTAACGGGCGGGAATTTATCCATCTTTTCAAGCGCGTAGACAAACGCGCGCTTCATCCCGCGCACCTTATCCACCACGTTGAGCTTTCCGTCGTTGGTAAAGGAAAGTATGGGCTTTATGCCGAGCATGGTGCCCGCTATCGCCGCAACGGAAGACACCCTTCCCCCGCGCTTTAAATAGTTGAGGTCGTTCACGGCTATCATATACTGGATCTTAAGGCGCAGGTCTTTTACGTATGCCACGGTCTCTTCCGCGGTCTTGCCCTCATCGCGCATCCTGAGCGCCGCCCGCACGAGCGCGCCCTGCCCTATCGTTGCCGCAAGCGAATCCACCGCATACACATTGAACTGCGGGTACTTCTTTTTTACGTCCGCGGCAGCCTTTTCCGCCACGGTCACGGTAGGAGAAAGGCCGCTGGATATGGTAAAATGAACGACGTCCTTTGCCCCTTCCTCCGCAAGGCGGGTAAAGTGGGCGAGGTGGCTTTCGTAATTGAGCATGGACGTGCGCGAAAAGCAGCCGTTGCGCAGTTTGGCGTAAAAGTCCACGTACTGCGAATATTCGGTAAAATTGTCCAGCCCGTCAGTCATGTTGCCGTTCCTGTCTTCGACCGTGTATGTAAGGCTTACGAACTTTATATCGTTCTCCTTTATGAACGAGGCGTAAAGGTCGCAAGTGGAATCGGTCGAAAGTGTAAATTTCCTTTCCATTGATACTCCCCTGAATAAAAACTTTTTTATATGTGCGGGCTGACGAACGGCAGCCCGCACATTCACATCGTTATGATTATACACCTTTTCCGCGGCAAATGCAACAATACTGTAAAAGGATTTAAAGCGCGCATGCCGCCCCGCGTTACGCACCAAAGTTATATATCGTAACAAACGGCATAAAATTGGCGATATTTTACAATTTTTATACCGCAACAAGGCGTGCCGCATTTGACATTGCGCCGCGGCGGGCGTATAATTTAAATTGCCCCGTGATACGCCGCTTACAGTATACCGCAATGTTTTTACCGCCGTGCGCAGGGGTATATATAATCAGGGAGCCGCTCTATGCAGGCGCGTATCCGCGCCGGGCGGCGCCGATACAACGGAAGCACATTATGGAAACGGTAAAGGTAAAGCTGAACGAAAACTTTATAACGCTGCCCATAGCGCACAGGGGCCTCCATTCCGCGGAAGTCAGCGAAAATTCCATGGAAGCGTTCCGCCTTGCCATAGAAAAGGGCTACGCCATAGAGATAGACGTACACCTTACGCTGGACGGCAACCTGGCCGTAATACACGACAGTTTCCTTTCGCGCGTGACGGGCAAGAGCGGCATAGTAGAACAGCTCACAACAAACAAGCTCAAGGATTACCGCCTTAAAGACGGGCAGCCCATACCCATGCTTTCGGACGTGCTCGAACTGGTCAACGGCAGGGTGCCGCTGCTCATAGAGCTCAAATTCAGGCGCACCTTCAACGAAAGGCAGGCCGACGTGCTGCTCATGCAGCTCAAGGACTACCCAAAAAAACAATTTATAGCGCTGCAATCCTTCCACCCCAAGGCGGTCAGGTATTTAAAGGAGCACACGGACGAATACTCCGTAGGATATCTCAGCTCGTATAAGCTGGTGCGCACGCACAGGTTCGTGAACTATGTGCTGCTCTCCTTAAAGCTGTTCAAGTACATGCACGCCGACTTTATCTCTTACGACGTGAACTACCTGCCCAACAAATACGTTGCCTCCAAAAAGAAGCGCGGCGTGCAGGTGCTCGCGTGGACGGTAAATTCCGAAGAGAAGAAGCGCAGGGCGCTTGCCGCGGCGGACAATATAATTTTCGAACACATCCTGCCAGAACGCCGCTAAACAACACACAAAGCCATTGGATGCGGCATATATGCCGCCCTATTTAAAAATTTTAACTCCCGCCCGCACGGCAAAAGCCGCGCGGGCGGTTTTTAATAAACCAAAAGCACACGTGCCGCACACGGGCAGCAGCAAGCAGATCTAAAAACCGCAACTCATTTTTGCGCTATCATATCAAGGATATACGGGATGCAATCGCCGTTTGAGGCCACTTCAAGGTATGCAGCGTGCCCGTCCCCCTCAACAAGAAACAGCGTGACGGGAACGTCCGCCGCGGAGACGGTGCCGTAAAAGACGTCAAACCCGCCGGCTTCGGCAGTATACGGCAAATTTTCATAGTCGTCGCGGTAGGAAAAAGCCACCTTTTCGCCGTACTCCACGCGCATCGTCACCCCCATGCCCGAATACTCCGTTTTAAATTCGGCGAGCAAGGGAGCCCCGTCCGCGCCGCAATAAACCGTGCCGTACCCCGAAGCGGAGGGTTCGGCGGGGTCGGATCCCGCGCAAAGGATGCGGGTAAAGCCGAAGCGGCAGGCTATCTCTTCATACTCCTCCGCCGTCATGCCGCGCACCAGCCCGCCGTCCTCTTCCATCCCGGGGGGCTGCGCGCCCGAATCGTTCATGCCGCCGAGCTCCCCGCCGTGCGGGACGAACACAAAGACGAGCACCGCCGCCGCAATGACGAACAGCGCAACAAGCACGCCCGCCCTGCGGGCGTTTACCGCCCGCGCCTTTGCCCTTGCGCCGCCGGCTGCCACGTCGCCGTCGGCAAATCCCGTAAGGTCGGCGCCGTTGTGTGCGCACCAGCCCGCAAAATCCGTAGCCTTTGCCCCGAGCTTTTCCGCCTCGCCCGATATTCTTTTTTTGAACTGCCTTTCAAACCTTCCCATATATCCCCGTTTGCGCCGCGCTTTCACCTTTAAGACGCGGCAAAAGCACAAAAGGTATCATTTTTAAAAATTTATCGGCGCCCGTACTGTTCGCGCACCTTAGCCTTTATGCCCGCATATATCCGCTTGACCGTAATGTACGGCATTCCTAAGCTGCGCGCTATCTGCTTCAACGTCTGGTCCCAGAGCGCGTGCCGCAAAAATATCTCCCGCTCGCGTTCGTCGAGCACAGCCATTATGTCGTCCAGCCACAGGCTGTCGCCGAACGGCCGAAAAGAGGGCATCGGCTCTTCGGGCAGGGCGGCGGTGTGTGCATTTTTGCGCACATGGTCGAGCGCGCGGTTGCGCGCCATCGTGTACAGCAGCGAGGCATGATTTTTTATGCGCGATGGATCGCCGGGGTAGTCGCACAGCTTTAAGATGACCTCCGTCGCGGCGTCGTACGCCTCTTCCCTGTCGCCGAGCACGCTCAGCGCGGTGCCGAACAGCTTTTTAAAGTACGCCTCGTAGATCCGCCCGAGGGCAGCCATGTCGCGCTCCTTCACCTTTATTAAGTTTTTGATGAATTCAGCATCCGTCATGTCCGAGCTGCCCTTTGCCGTTTTTACTTAATTTTAACCCGTCTTTTACTAAAAATCAACAGAAAAGTATTAAAAAAAGCACCGCCACCCGTACAGCCGTGCCGTTATAATTTAATTATAAATTATAAAAAATTTTTTTCCCCGGCGGCACAAAAAGCATATAGAAAATGCCGCGCCAAACGGCCGCGGCAGTTCTAAACGACATCAATAGATGCGCATATATGCGCAAAATAACGCATTTCTATCAATAATTTTCAGGCTTGAGCTGGAAGTAAGCCTTGGGATGCGCGCACACGGGGCAGACTTCGGGCGCCTCCTTGCCGATGACGATGGCGCCGCAGTTGGTGCACTGCCACATAACGACGTCTTCGCGTATGAACACCTTGCCGCCCTCCACGTTTGCAAGCAGCTTTTTGTAACGCTCCTCATGCTCCTTTTCCACCTCGGCAACGCGTTCGAACATGCCGGCTATCGCGTCAAAGCCCTCCTCCCTTGCCACGCGGGCAAATTCGGGGTACATGTCCGTCCATTCATAATTTTCGCCGTTTGCAGCCGCTTCAAGGTTGGCCTTTGTGTCGCCTATGCCCTTGAGCAGCTTAAACCACATCTTGGCGTGCTCCTTTTCGTTGTTGGCGGTCTCTTCAAATATGGCGGCTATCTGGTTATACCCCTCTTTTTTTGCCACGGAAGCAAAGTAGGTATACTTGTTGCGCGCCTGGCTTTCGCCGGAAAATGCCGCGTGCAGGTTCTGTTCTGTCTTTGTGCCCTTAAGTTCTTTCATAAAGATCCTCCGTTTAATTTTTTATATAAAGGAGTGTCGCAACTGATCGCGGCATATCCCCTTGTCAATCGGCATTTTTTGCGTCCGCGGCGGCAGCTTTTTGCACGCCTTTATATCTCAGCGCGACGCACTCTTTGCACATACCCGTAAAGTCGACTTCGGCGGAATACACCTCACACCCGTCCACACGTTTTGCGCAAAGTATGTCCTCCAGCCCGGGCAAAAACACGTCCGATATCCTTCCGCAAACCACGCAGCGCATGTGCGCGTGCGGGGACATAGTGGCGTCGTACCGCTCGTCCGTGCCCTGAAGGTGTATGCGGCGTATCTCGCCGTTTTCCGCATACTGCGAAAGCACCCTGAACACCGTCGCCCTGCTTATGCGCGGGTTTTCCGCGTGCAGCCCGTCGTAGAGTTCCGTGGCGGTCGGGTGGTCGGCGCGCTCCAGGGCGCCGAATATTATTCTCTTTTGTACCGTATTCCTCTGTTTTTTCATATTGTTGTCCCGGCTCCCTCGCCGCTTTTTAACGGCGCTTGCTGCCGTATACGGACAATATATTAGTATTGATTATCATTATTATAACACGCAACCCTGCGAATGTCAAGCCTTTGCCGCAGTTTGCCCGCAAAGCGGGAAAAGGCGGAAAAATCCCTTGCAAACGCACAAAAAAAGGCTTAAAATATACACGATGCGGCACGCGCGCCCCCCACACGGGTGAGTGCCGACTTACACGAAAGGCGGATCATATGTTCAACATAGTTTTGATAGAGCCCGAAATACCGCAAAACACGGGCAACATCGCACGCACGTGCGCGGCAACGGGCTGCACCCTGCACCTTGTAAAGCCGCTCGGCTTTGAAATATCCGACAGGTACTTAAAGCGCGCCGGGCTGGACTACTGGCACCTGGTGGACGTAAAAATTTACGAAAATTTTGAAGAGCTCTGCCAAAAGCACCCGGGCGCACGCTTCCGTTTTTACACCACGAAGGCACGCAAAAGGCACACAGACGCCGATTACAGGGAGGGCGACTTTCTCGTATTCGGAAGAGAGACTCGCGGGCTGGACGAAGAGCTGCTGCTCGCACACCCGGACGAGTGCGTGCGCATACCCATGATAGGCGAGGCGAGGAGCTTGAACCTTTCCAACGCGGCGGCTGTAGCCGTATACGAGGCGCTCAGGCAGACGGGCTTTGACGGGCTGGAGAGCGCGGGCAACCTGCACCGCCACAGCTGGGAGGAGGCAAAAGGCGGAAATATACAAAAATAAAACGCCCGCCGCCCGCGCAATCTTTAAATTGCTCTTTACTTTTTGCCGCGGATAGTGTATAATTGTTTTAAGGTCGCATGCGGCCTTAAAAAACGGCAGCCGTGCTGCCGCGGCAATATGATAAGGGCGGCAGCGTGCCGCACCGCGAGCGAGGCTAACCCCCTCTGCGCCCGTCGCGGGCGCATCAAGCGAGGATTGTTTATGGAAATAGGCGAACTTGTAGTCGCAAGCGGCAACGAAGGGAAGATCAGGGAAATAGAAAAACTGTTCAAGGGCGTGCGCATAATCCCCATGCGCGAAGCAGGCTTTGAAGAAGAGATCGAAGAGACGGGCTCTTCCTTCAGGGAAAACGCCCTGATAAAGGCAAAGGCGGTGAGCCGCAGCCTGGGCAGGCCCGCGCTTGCGGACGATTCGGGGTTGTGCGTGGACTTTTTGGGCGGCGCGCCCGGGATATATTCCGCACGCTTTTCCGGCGAAGGCGAAAAAGCCAACCGCGAACTGCTGCTGCACAGGATGAAGGACGCAACCGACAGGCGCGCCCACTTTGAATGCGCCGTGTGCCTGTACTTCCCCGACGGAAGGATGATATTCGGCGTGGGCAGGACGGACGGGCACATACTTGAAGAGGAGCGCGGCAGGCGCGGCTTCGGGTACGACAGCCTGTTCTATTCCGACGACCTTAAAAAGAGCTTCGGCGAAGCCCTCGCGCGCGAAAAGAACAGAGTTTCGCACCGCGCAAGGGCGCTAAAAGACCTTAAAGAGAGAATGGCGCTTATTAAATAACGCGGCTGTTTACGCCCGTACGCGGCGGAAAATACATTAAAGCAAAGGGGCGGGCTCATACGGCGCCCTGACCGCAGATGAAATCATTTATAATAGTTTCGGACAGTCACCGCAACCGCGCGGCTTTGAACAGGCTCGACGCCGTCTTTGCCGAATGCGACTGCATAATACACCTCGGCGATATGTCCTCCGACGGCGGCTACGTGCGCGAAAAGTACCCGGAAAAGACGATAGTCATAAACGGCAACTGCGACTTTGACAAGCTCGGCGACAACGAACGCGTGATCGAAGCGGAGGGCGTAAAGATATTCATGTGCCACGGGCACATGTACTCCGTAAAGCAGACGCTTACCCGGCTTGCGGAGAGGGCAAAGGAGCTCGGCTGCGGCATAGCGCTGTACGGGCACACGCACGAAGCGCGCGTGGACGATATAGACGGCGTAAAACTTATAAATCCCGGCAACCTTTCGCGCTACGGCTCAAACAGCTACTGCTACCTCGCCGTGCACAACGGCACCGCCGTGGAAAAAATAGTCGAACTGCCCCCGATTTAAAGCAGGCGGCAGCGGCAAAAAAAGAGGCAGATATGAGATTCAAGCATACCATACACGTTTTGATAGACAATTTCAGGGTGACATACAAACTGCTCGTATATATACTTGTGGTATTCGCCATAACGGCGGGCATCTCCGCGGCGATAATCATCCCGTTTTTGCACAGGCTCTCCGGGGTGGCGGCGTACGAAGCGCTCACCGGTGCCTTTGACGAGATGTTCAAAGAGATACTCAGCGGCAACTTTTTAAACCTTTCGGAGTACTTTGAACAGATAAGGACGAGCTTTACCGACCTGATGTCTTACCTCGGCGAGCACCCCACAGACCTTGCGCTGAGCGCGGCGGGGCTGGCGCTGACCATGCTCGTTAGCGACTTCTTTATAGGCCTGGGCAACTATGCGGCGGGCACCGTGATAAACGACAAGATGGCAATGCACG
Source organism: uncultured Clostridia bacterium (assembly GCA_944353935.1). Classification (GTDB taxonomy): domain Bacteria; phylum Bacillota; class Clostridia; order Christensenellales; family Borkfalkiaceae; genus Coproplasma. Next base: position 7,371 of record CALVPV010000034.1, read on the forward strand.
CCAACTCCCCCTTCCTTGCCACCCTTATAAAGAACCTCGGCAAAGCGGCGCTCTATTCCGTGATATACGTGTCCATCTCCTTTGTGTACACAACGGTATGCTTTTTGGTGCTGTACCTGATACTGTTCGTGGCGCTGAACGGTGTGTGGCTGCTGATACAGCTGCTGCTGTTCGTGCTGTTCATGATGCTGCTCGTGGGCGTAAAGATGATGTTCATATCCGACTGGCTGCCCGCGATAATATGCGGAAAGCAAAAGGTGGCGCAGGCATTCGCCTATTCGTTTTCGCTTGAAGGCGGCAGGTCGTTTTCCACCTTCTCTTTCTACGCCTCCTCCTGCGTGCTCATACTTTCGGTCAACGTGCTGGGCGCGATAAGCACGTTCGGCGCGGCGCTGTTCATAACCGTGCCGCTCAGCTTTTTGTACCTGCTCTGCTACCAGTTCGTAAACTATTGCGACAATAAAGAGATCAAGTACTTTACCGATAAGCGCACGATAGTAAAACCCGAACACGAAAAAGAGGCATCCCGCGAACAGTTCCTGCGCGGCGAATAATGCGTTGTTTGAGGCATACTACGCGTTCAATTTAAATTTTAAACAGATGCGGAGGCTCCGTTTTGCGCGAGCTTCCGCATATTTTTTTGCCTCCGCACGCGCTGCGGGATATGCCGCGGCGCCTAACATTTTGCCGCGATTTTTAAAAATAAGAAATTTTATATGACATTTATTTAAAAAAATTTGCATTTTTCGCTCATAAATTTCATATACCCCCTTTACAAAAAACATTTTTTTTTATATAATTAAATAGACGGAAGGTATTTTACGCGCACGTACGCGCGCAAACATGCCGCCCGCCGCACAATCAACAATACAGGTGCGCAAAGCGCATTATTTTTTCGGGAGGAATTTATGGGTTACAGCGAAACTTACGAGCAGTGGCTCTCCGACCCCCGCCTCTGCCCGGAGGGCAAAGCGGAGCTCGAAGCCATAAGCGACAATAAAGAAGAGATCGAATACAGGTTCGGCGCCGAACTGCAGTTCGGCACGGCGGGGCTGCGCGGCATAATAGGCTACGGCACCAACATGATGAACATATACACGGTAAAGCGCGCCACGCAGGGGCTTGCCATGTTTATAGACACACTCGGCGAAGAGGCAAAAAAGCGCGGCGTGGTCATATCGTACGACACGCGCCTTAAATCGGGCGAATTTGCCCGCGCCGCCGCAGACGTGCTCGCCGCCAACGGCATAAAGGCGTACGTCTTTTCCGACGTGCACCCCGTGCCCATGCTCTCCTTTGCCGTGCGCTGCCTTAAAACGGTAGCCGGCATAATGATAACGGCGTCGCACAACCCCAAGCAGTACAACGGCTACAAGGTATACGGCGCAGACGGCGCGCAGATGAACCCGGAGGACACCGCCACCGTGCTCGGCTTTATAGAAAAACAGACCGACTACCTCGGCGCGCCCAAGGCCACCGCGGAACAGGCGGCAAAGTTCATAAAGCCGGTGCCTGCGTCTGTGGACAGAAAGTATTACAGGGCGCTCAAAAAACTCACGCTCTCCAAAGAGGCGGTCAAAAAGTGCGGCAAAAACCTCAAGCTGGTATACACCCCCGTACACGGGTCGGGCTACATACCCGTCACCACTATACTCAAAAAGATAGGCATAAACGCCACCGTGGTGCCCGAACAGACCAAAAAAGACCCCGAATTTTCCACCGTGGAAGTACCCAACCCCGAATTTAAAGAGACGCTCTCCATGGGCATAGCGCTCGCGGAAAAGATAGGCGCCACCGTGGTATTCGGCACCGACCCCGACAGCGACCGCCTGGGCGTTGCCGTAAGGACAAAGGGCGGCGATTTTGAAGCGCTCTCCGGCAACCAGGTGGGCATACTTTTGCTCGACTACATACTCACCAGGCTCAAAGAGGACGGCAAACTGCCCGCAAACGCGGCGGTGGTAAAGTCCTTTGTAACGACGGGCATGGCGCGCGCGATATGCAACAAGTTCGGCGTGACGCTGTTTGAAGTGCCCGTAGGGTTCAAATTCATAGGCGACAAGATAAAACAGTGGGAAAAGGACGGCAAGTACACCTTTGTGTTCGGCTTTGAAGAGAGCTGCGGCTACCTGCGCGGCACGCACGCAAGGGACAAGGACGCCGTCGTAGCCTCCATGCTGTGCGCCGAGATGGTGTGCTACTACGACTATAAGGGCAAGACGGTATCCGAAAGGCTGGAAGAGATCTACAAGGAATACGGCTACGTACTGGACAAAAACGTGTCCATACAGTACCGCGGCCTTAACGCAATGAAGGACATGAACGCCGTCGTGGACGCGCTCAAAACAAAGCCCGTTGAAAAATTCGGCATATATACCGTGGCATACATAAGGGACTATTCAAAGAACATCAAAAAGGAAGTCGCCACGGGGGAGACTTCGGAAATAGGCTCCCCCACCACCAACTGCGTGTATTACGAACTCAGCAACGGCAGCTTTATCTGCGTGCGCCCTTCGGGCACGGAACCCAAGCTCAAAATTTACTATTCCGTCAAGGCAAACACCAAGGCGGACGCCGAAGAGGCGCTTGCCGAGATGCAGACCGCAATGGAAAAACTGCTGAAATCCGTGGCATAAGCCGCCGCATTCAAAAAGCTCATTCCTAAACCTCATATTTTCACATTTACCGCCCCGCGCTCATGCACGGGGCGGTAAAGTTATATAAATATTCATAACAGGTATTGAATTTTTTGCGATGCGATGTTATAATTAAGGTACAAAGGCGGAATGACCGCCGATAAGGAGGATACCCATGAACAGAAAGATATTTGTACTTTTAGCCTCCGTTTTTGCCGCCGCGGCGGCATCGGCAACGCTTGCCGCATGCGGAGGCAACGACGAACCTCCGCCCGAAGAGAAAAAATACCCCGTGACCGTGCAGGCGGACGAGGGGTGCACCGCCCAAGCCGATAAAAAGCAGGCGGAATTCGGCGAAAGCGTGACCGTCACCGTCACCGTTACCGACCCCGACATGTACATAGAGGGCGTGTACTTCAACGATACCGAAGTTTCCGGCGACGGCAGCTATACGTACACCGTAACCGGCGACACGACGGTAAAGGTGGAACTTGCCGCGTATGAAGAGGTGTATTCCGACGGCGGCGTGACCTTTTCTTCTTCCAACAGGACGTCCGTCCCCGTGAACGGCGGCAACGGCGGAGCATGGCAGGGCAACGAATGGGTGGATGAGATATGGTCGTGGAACGTAGGCCTCAGCTGGCTGTATACCGCGGCACTTAGCGACCGCTCGTCCGTAACGTCTTCAAACAAGTCCGTGGCGCCGGACGACGCATTCACGATAGAAGGGGGCGACAAGGGCAGCAGCGCGTGCTTTACGAGCGCGGCGCTACTCCTACACACGCGCAAACTTCCCCCCGGCCCGCCTGGGCGAGGCCCTTTTATACAGAGCAACAACACCTCATCCAACCGCGGCACCCTTTACGTCAAGCTGGAAGTGACCAAAGAGGGCACGGCGGCGGATATAGTAAAATGGACGGAGAGCGTGACGTTCGACATATCCGACGTGCTCGGCTCCGACCTGTTCGACGCCGATAAACTATACTTTCAGCTCGTGGATAAGGACTACTCTTCCGACATGCAGTCAAAGGAGTATCAGACGTTTTACATGCGCGACTGCACGGTGACGGACGGCAAGGTGACGGTAGAAGCCGAATATGTGGAGGGGCACGAATACGCCGTATACGTCGGCATAGAGGGTTCGGGCGACAGCCTCGTGCTCGGCGACAACATCAACGGCACGGGCGGCTCGTACGACCATGAGCAAAACGTACTGACATTCCAAAGGGACGGCGGCAGTATAGAGATCCGCGTCTATGACGAGCGCGTTATGCTGTAAGAAAATAATGCAAAAGATCGAAGGGCGCGGGCGATATGAATATCGCCCGCGCCCCGTTTAAATAATATCTTTGGTCATGCGGCTATCAATGCTTGCCCTCCCTTGATTTTTTCAGCCTTCTGTGTTCGAGCTGATAGAGCTCTTCCGTGGCAAAGGATATCTTCATAATGCAGTCGCGTATGTTTACGGGATGCAGCCAAAAGCTGTCGTCGTGCTTGGATATGTCCAGGCAGTCGCCGAACAGTTCGTTCCTCTTCCTGTCGCGGTAGTCGAACTCTATATGCACGCTTTCAAGCTGATTGGGCGCAAGGTGCATTTCAAACGGCTCTCCGTAGAGGCTGCACCAAAAGTGGGTGCCCGTCCCGTCCTGGCGGAACCTGCCCCTGCCCTGGTCATAGTACTTGTTTTTTGGCAGGGTATGTACTGTCACTTCGTCCTCTATGCAGTAGGTGCCCGCCTCCACCTCCCTGCGCACGTTTTCGCGCTCCCAACGGAACCAGTCGGGGATGTGCTCAAAGCGCGTATGCCCGTCTTTGCTCTCCAGCCTGCCGTAGCGCGTCATCTCCCACTTGCGGCCGCAGCGGCGGCATTCGAGGATGCTGCCGGAAGAGTGCATTTCAAATTCCGTGCCGCATTCGCAGCACTGATAAAGTATGTGGTGCAGCCCGCGCGCACGCTCTTTAAAGTCGAGCGCTATCTTATTTTCATACTGATAGGCAAAATCGTCGTAAACGAACACTTCCTTTATGCGGCGGTTTATCTCCTCCGCGGGCAGGCTCTCCACCTCCTCCCTGTTTGCAACGCACACAAGTTTTGCGCGGCAGGGCGCCACGCGCTTTGAATACTTATCCTTGTTCCACTGCGGGCAGCAAATAAAGTTGCCCTCCGCCATCAACAGCACTACGGGCACCTTTAAAAGTTTTGCCATCTTGCCCACGGAGGGCGGTATGTAGCTCTGCGTGCCGTCAAAGGTGTAGCGCGCCTCAGGGTATATGCAGATGGGATTTTTATAGTGCTCCACGCAATACTTCATATTGCGTATAAGGTGCATATCCTGGATGAATTTGCGCTTGCATATGCCGCCGGCAAAGCGCATGAGCCCTATGCCGTTGTCGTGCATGGCGTCTATCGCCACGACATAGTTCATGTTGAGCGGGCGTATCGCCGCATACAGAATGCGGAAGTCCATTTCGCTGGCGTGATTGGCAAGCAAAAAGTAGGGCGGTTCTATGCCGTCCATATTTACGTACTCGCACTTAAAATCGCGCTTTTTCATCTCCGGATAGGCGGCAAACGCCTTGAGTATAGCCATGAACAGCCCGTTGGGCTTTTTGGGTTTTAAAGCAAAATCAAACGTAGCAGGCTTTTTCATATATCCCCCTTCGCCCGCACGGCACGGTGTGCGGCTCT
>CALVPV010000035.1 GCA_944353935.1 uncultured Clostridia bacterium
TCCAAAGACTGCTCGCCGCCGCTGTCGAGCAGCGCCTTGAGCTGCTTTCTCCACGTAGGCATTATGCACACGCAACGCTTTTCGTCGCGATATAAAAGGTCGAACCTGGGCATCCCCGTGAGCCACACTTCGCTCCCGTCGAAAAAATACTGCGGCTGCAGCAGGGAGCGGTATTCGCGCACGGATGACGTAACAAAGCCCTGCGTGTTGTATATGCGCTTGTTGTGCTCCTTGGAAATGTCGTCCTTGGTCACGCCGTGTTGCAAAAATATATACTTGCGCCTGCACAGTATATCCCTGTAATACCTGTAATTTTGCCTGAACGGGTTGACGAGGCGGATATCCTCTATGCTCGTCGCCGAATACCTGCTGCGCAACAGCAGAAGTTTGAACTTGCGGCTCTCTATAAACACCACCTTGCCGATCTTTTTCATCCTGCGGTAATTTTCGTTGCCCCTCTCCATGGCAAAATACACCTTCCTTTCCGGATAGTTCCGCCTGATGTGCGAAAAGAGGGCGGCGCCGTTGTCGTCCGCAAGAAAATTATCCTCTATTATAAGGATGCTCTTTTTGCTCATCGCCCTGTTCAACCACGTATATATGCGTGCGAATACCGCCTTTTTAGCTCCGTCTTCCCCGCACCGCCAAAGCGAGCGCAAAAAGGAGAGCTCGCGCCGCGCCCTGCCGAACGCGCCGCACCTTTTTAACTTTATGAGCGTGCCGTTTTCCACCGAAAGGGCATATCCGCCGCAAAAACAGTACTGGCCGGGTATGACCCTGTCTACGGGAAAGAACTGGCCGTAATTTATTTTTTGCTTGCGCACGCACACTCCGTCCACTATTACGTACAGGGATATGGCGTATTCATCCACGTTTTTATCGAGCGGGACGTCCGCCCTGAACCCCACCGAGCGCGCCACGGTGACCTCCCCCGCCATCTCGTCGGCAAACCTGCCGAACAGTTCGCAGCCATGCCACCTGCCGTTGACGTTGAGCGCAACTTTAAACTTTTCCTCCTCTTCCGGGAGCACCGTCCACGTGCACCCCTCCACGCGCAGGACGCCGCCTTTGAGCGAAAAAAATTCATACCGCGCGAGCACCTGAGAGAGCCTGCCCACAAAGAACTTCCCCGCGGTATAGTAGATGTCGTCGGCGGAGCGCGACGCCGCGGTGCAGAGCCCCAGCCTGTCCTTAAAAATATATGCAAGTTCCGCGGGGGAACAGTTGCGCCGCTTTATATTTAAAATATCCTGTACGTACGTGGAGCGCAGGGCGTACTTCCAAAAATACACGCTGAGTTCGGCGTCCACGTCCGAAGGGTACAGCCACGGCTTTTCGCGCATGGCGTAGTGCACTATATACGGGCGGCGGCGCGCCCTCATGTATTCGTCCGAATATGCCTGCGGCACGTCCCTCAGGATGTTTGCTATCCTCCTGTTGCCGGTGTTTTCCGGAACGGTGTTCCACGCCATATCCAGATAGTGCGTCCTTTTATGGCATATGACGTTGAGTATGTCCTGGTCGGGGAAATTCCACTTTTTGCGGGAGACCGTCTCCGCTATCTGTTCCTTGGTAAAATCCCTGCGCAGCGCCCTGAAATTCATTATGAGCACGCCCGAATTGAAATACCCGTCCGGGTCAATGCCTTCGAGCTGTTCGGTGAAATACTCCTCAGGCAGCTGGCGCCTGTCCCTGGTGTAATAGTGCAGCAGCACGCCTATATCGCGCACCGCCGCCACGTAGTTGTCGCCGATGTCCTCCGCCCAAAGAAAGTACAGGTCGCGCTCCGCCACAAGGTCGCAGTCAAGGTATATGACCTTGTCGTAATTGACCATTATGTGCGGCGCAAACAGCCTGAAATAGATGGCTTCGGAATAGTATGAAAAGACGCGCAGATCTATCCCGCCGATATAGGAAGAAAGGTCAATAAAGCGCAGGGAAAAATTCTTATTTGCCTTCACCTGATTTATCAGCCTCTGCCTGTTGCCTTGGGATATGTCCTTGGTGATGACGATGACGTCGTAGTTGCCCCTGCGGCAGTGCGCCTGCAACGACAGGAGCAGCGTGGACACGAACGGCACGTAGTTGTTGTCCGCCGCCAGGATGACGGGAATATTATCGTTTTCAAACGCGGGCGCGACGGGGTCGGTCTGCATGTATGTCCCTCCTTTACGGCAGCATGTTCAACAGTCTGTTTACAAAGGGGCGCGTAAGGGAACAGAACCGCAGTTTTTTTCCTATTCCCGCGCGCATATCCGCTGCCGAAATATCATATTCTGATAAAATATTTTTTAAATAACGTGAATATTCGCGGGCACGCCTGCCCTTTATGTTTGTAAAATCGTCGTATAAAAAATGGTAGATCCAGTCGGCGAAAAGGGGCTTGTTCTCCTTTGCGATGCCGTAGCCCGCCCACACACGCAGCGCCTTTTGCACCAGCAGGAGGTGGCGGCGCAGCCTCTCTTCCCCGTCCGCGAGGAAGCAGCCCATGGCGGAACGGAATTTAAGGTAGTTGTAGCAGTACAGCTTATCCGATATGAAGCGTATCGCGGACGCCTTGGGGAATGCCGCAAACTGAAAGAGCTGGTCTTCGCCGAGCGACACGCCCTCGTCAAACATAAGCCCGTTGGCGTGCAAAAATTGCGTGCCGTATGCACAGTTCCACACATACGGCCGCGCGCCCTGCTCCTTGAACAGCGCATGCGGACTGAAGCCCCTGTAAAAAATGTCCCGCGGCTGTATATCGGGCAGCGTATGGCGGCTGTCGTAATTTATTACCCTTGCGCCGAACACCGCTATATCCGCACGGCTCTCCGCAAGGCAGTCGCCCAGCACGGCAAATATATTCGGCGAAAACCTGTCGTCCGAATCAAGGAACAGCACATAGTCGCCGCGCGCCGCCGCAATACCTATGTTGCGGGCGGCAGATACCCCGCCGTGCTCCGTACATATACACAGGGCATTGCGGTGGGATGAACAGTACTCCTTTAAAATCGCGCCGCTCCCGTCCGAGGAACCGTCGTCCACAAAACACACTTCAAACGCGCCCTCTTCCAGGCGCGAAAGATGGTAAAGCGTGTCCTTGAGCCATCCCGCGGCGTTGTACACGGGCATCACAACAAAAAATTTTAATCCGTCAGTCATTTTAACAGCCGCGGCACCGCCGTGCTCCATTTAAAGTATGTATGATTTGCAGGCAAAATTTGCACGCCGCGCAAACATTAAATTTAATCCGCACGCAATGCACGCGGCAATCAAAAAAATTTACATAAAAAAAGCCCCGCAATCAACTTGCGGAGCCGTTACATGGCTGTATGTTTTTATTTAAGCGCGCCGTCCGTGGCGACACGGACAGAATTGAACGCATACTATATGCCGTTTAATGCAATTTTAACCTATTATTGATATGCCGCTTTTATGTATAAAGTCAAGGTACTGGTCGAGCGCGGCGGAATGTTTTGAGCGGCCCACGGGCAGTTCTTCCCCCGTGGAGAGCGTGACAAAACTGTTATCGAACCGCGTGATATAGCGGCAATTTACAAGATACCCCTTGTGGATGCGTATAAAGCCGAACGGCGTGAGCTGCTCTTCCAGCGTCTTCATGCGCAAAAAGACCGAATAATTTTCCTTTCCGTCCATATGGAACACCTGTTCGTTGCGCAGGCACTCTACATACTTCAACAGAGAGACGTTCACCGTGACCAGCCCGCCGCGGTTGCGCAGTTCAAAGCGAAGGACGGAGTCCGATTTGGACATCTTTTGTTTGACGTAGCGGTCAATTACCCCCGATATATCCTTTATGAAATTGTCCTTGCGCACAAAGCCGAACGCATTTACGTCAAACGTTTCAAACACCCTGTCGGTATTGCTTGAAACGAACACTATATCCATCTCCGCACCCTGGCCCATGAGCTTTTTGCCCAGGCTGATGCCGTCTATGCCCGACATGTTTATATCCAAAAAGATCAGGCTGTACGTGGTTCCCCTTAAAGCTGCCAACAGGTCTGCCGGGCGGGAAAAACTTTCCACCCTCGCCTCTACCTCGTGCGAAAGGAACACCTTTTTCACTGCCGCCGTGATTATATCCAGCGCCACCGACTCGTCGTCGCATACGGCAACGTTGAGAATCTTATCCATCATACCCCTCCCCGTGTAACATGTTTCACGGGCTTACCATCGTAATGCGTATCGAGAAGTGCTTCCGATACAAAGTAGCCGTCCTTCACAAAGCAACGGTAATAGCCGTTGTATTTTTTTACGACCTTTCTTATTATGCGCATGCCGTAGCCGTGCAGCCTCTTATCCCTTTTGCTCGTCTGCCCTTCCTCGCCCACGCTCGTCTTTTTTGTGGGGTTTGTGACGCACAGAAACAGATAGTCGCCCCTCATCTCCACAACGACGTCTATCTGCGCGTCCGCAACTTTTTCACGCACGCACGCCTCTATGGCGTTATCTATGACGTTGGTGAACAGCGCAAGTATGCCGTTCTGCGAAAAGGGCAGCTCGTGCGGGACAGACACGCGCACATCGAGCTTTATTCCCACGGCACGCGCCTTGGACAGTTCAAGGTTGAGCGCCGAATCGATGAACAGGTTGCCGCTCTCTATCATCTCCCCGAGCGGGCGCGAAAACGTCCCCACAAGTTCTTCAAAGTACTTTTTAAGGTCGTCGTACCTGCCCTCTTCTATCATGGTCTGCATATATGCGTACTGGTTTTTTACGTCGTGCCTGACTTCGCGCAGCTCCGCGAGGCGCGATTCGGAGAGCGACAACAGCTCTTCGAGCGAGCGGCTCTTTTGCCGCTCCGCCTGATAAAAGAGCACCCTCTCCCTTTCGCGGCAGGTGGAATATGTCATGAAGTACGTGACCATGTTTATCACGAGCATAGCCACTATTACAATGGAAATATACCCCGAAAACATGCGGGCGGCATATTCTATGCTAAAATTCTGGGCGCGGAGAAGTTCGTACACTATGAACAGCATAGCCGAAAGCAGGTTGCACGTGGCGTTGAGCGCCACGCTGGAGGCGTTCATCTCGTAACGGTATACGGGATACAGGTAGAATACGACCGAGCACGCCACCATGAGCAGCGACGATATGTTCTTTGTTATGGCAATATCGAACTTGCCGATATGGTTTTCCAGCATGTTGCCGACGATCGTGCCGAACGCCGCCATGAGCACTATCACGGAAAACACCACGATCGCCATTGTGACGCGCGCGGCGATCGAGTGCTTGCTGCGCACGAACGCATACAGAACGATGCCGATGAGATAGTTCCAATACGAGCCGACGAACAGCCTTGCCACCCCGGCGATGACCGTTATAGTAAGATTGAGCACAAGAAAAATTGCCGCCAGGCAAACAACTTCCGCCGCAAATTTCAGCGGATTAAACTTTGTCCCCGACGGCACTCCGAGCAGTAAAACCGTGGATACCGCTACGCACAAAAGCTGCACCGCCAGCGAGAGGTCGAACACACGGGTAAAAAATATCTCTATGATTTCTGCTACCATACGCGCTCCTGTCGCAGTTTATTATACCATACGTAGAGCTGTTTTTCAATATGCCGTGACAAAATACAAATAGTAATGACAAACGACAGCATTGCCGCAAAAAAGACGGCATGAACGCCCGCCGAACGGACACCCGTTTTAAGGCATTCATGCGGCAATATTGCCTTATTATACCGCCCTTGCCGCGGCGCCAGGGTTTTAAAAGGCGCATTTAAAGGCTGGTTCGTTTTATTCCCTTACAGTATGGCAAAAGGGCCGTCACAAGGACGGCCCCCTGCATTATTATAAGGAGAGACTCAATATTCGTCGTATTCAGAAGTGGATTTTTCCTTCTTCTGTTTTTCCCTGAGTTTGATGACATCCTTAGCTACAAGTATGTCTACCACTACCGCCGCAGCGGCAAGGATACCTACGATCACCCAGCCTACTACAAGGCCCGTCTCCCAAGGAGAAGCGAGGTAATAGAAGGTGTCGCCGGGCGCCTGGCCCTGCATTGCGTTGCTGTTTGCGATATTGTAGAGCAGGTACTTGGTGGAGTTCTTCAGCCAGTAGATGGCGGTAGCGCTCTGGGTATCGTACAGCGAGTCGTTGGGGTTGCTGCCGTTATCGGTAAGGCAAAGGTTCTGGCCCCTGCGGAGTGCAAGGTCGGTGGTCATGTAGGTCGACTTCTGTCCGCCTGCGTCGGTGAGGACGGTACCGGTGAAGCCGAATTCCTTTCTGAGTATGCCGTTGATGGAAACGGACGCGCCGCCGAACGTGGTGCCTATACGGTTGTAGCAGGTCATTATACCGGTTGCGGCAGAGATCTCTTTTTCAGCCAATTCATATTCGTTGATCTCGGTATTGATGGCGTAGTACTTGATGGTCGCGGTAGCTTCCTTCATGTAGATCTCCCATGCGCGCAGGTAAACTTCGCGGAATGCCTGTTCGTTTACCCATGCGCAGTAGCCGTTTGCCTGCCTGTATGCTTCCTGATCGTTGAGTACATAGTGCTTCATATAGGTGAGCAGGCCCTTTTCGTTGGCGCCTTCGGCTTCAGCCGCGCCCATCTTGCCGCACAGTACGGGATCTTCGGAATAATATTCATAGTTACGTCCGCCAAACGCGCTGCGGTGCTGGTTCATACCAAAGCCATAGAGGCCGTTGCCGTAGAGGCCGGAGGTAGAGCGGAGCTGATATGCTTCTTCGCCGAACGCATCGCCGACCTGCTTTGCAAGTTCGGTGTTGAAGGTAGCCGCAAGCATGGGTGCGGAGCAATACCAGGTGTTCTGGCCGCTGCCGCTGCCTATGCCGTCGCGCATGCTGTAGTAGCCGTAAGGAGAGTCGAGGTCGAGCGTTGCGGGAACGCCGTTCTCTTCGTCGCCGGGCTGGCCCCAGCCGCCGTTACCGAACATGTTTTCCATGGAGTATACGGAGAACTGGTCGATGTACTCGTCCCACTTGGGGTCGTCAAGGTCAACGCCGCGCATTTCCGAAAGCTGATAGTTGGTATCGTCCGATTCGGTAACGGGGATCTCGTCCTGATCGATGGGCTTGCCGTCCTCGTCCACGTTGTTGTCCTTATCCTGCCATACGTTATACTTTGCAACGTACTTGAGGTTGTAGTCGCCCGTGAGGACAAAGTCGTTGCCCTGAGGCGCGGTGGGGAAGGAAGCCTTGAAGTCTTCACGGCTGAAGTTGTGGATGTAACCGTCGCCTGTGGAGCCTTCCTTGTAGGACTTGAACTTGCTGTTGAGTTCGTCGTCCATCACGTTGGTGGCAACTACCTTATCGGTCACGCGCTTGCCGTGTGCCGCATTGTAGACCACCTTGCTCGACTGGTCGTACGTCTGAAGAACTTTTTCCTGCTCGTCGCCGGTCATTTCATCGATCGCCGCCCAGCTGTGGCTGCCGAGTTCGTCGGATGCAAGGTAGAACTTGTATTCGCCTTCGTCAAGAAGGTAAGCCTTTTCTGTCACATAGTCGTAAGAGCTGAAATAGTCCTTCTTTATCTCTATGGTGACGGTTTCGGATGCACCTTTTTCAAGCATACCGGTCTTGGCAAATCCGCCGAGAACGACGTGAGCCTTTTCAACCTGGCCCTTTTCCCAAGGAGCGCTTACGTATATCTGAGCAACGCCCTTGCCGGCAACGTCGCCGGTGTTGGTGACCTTTACCTTGAAGGTGAAGGTCTCGGTTGCTTCGTCATAGGTGTAAGGTTCGGCAAATTCGTGGCTGAACGTGGTGTAAGAGAGGCCGTAGCCGAAGGGATACACAACCGCTTCGTCATAGTCGTAGCCGTCGTAGTTGCCCTTGGATGCTTCATAAGCGGCAGTCTCGTGATAGCGGTAGCCGATGTAGATGCCTTCTTCATATTCGGAGAAGAACGTGCTTGCCGCATAGGAGTTGAGGTTTGCGCTGTTGGAATACTTATGTATAACAACGTTATCGCCCGAACCGTTCTGCGAAGACATGTTGTTGAACGTGGGGTCTGCAGTCAGGTCGCGTGCATACAGGTCTGAAAGGTGACCGGAGGGATTGACGTCGCCGGTGAGGATGTTGGCTATGGCATAGCCCGCCTGCGAACCGCAGCCGCCTACCCATATCGCCGCGCCTATATTGCGGCAATCCATGGTTACGCCCGTGCCCCAAGGGTCGGTGTAGATGCCGTCCTTCATGTTGGGGTCGTTTTCGTCGAGGAAGCCGAGTTCCATCGTGTTAACGGAGTTGATGAGCAGGATGACCTGATCGAAGTTCTTGTTCGCGTAGTCTATGAGCTCCATCTCCGCCCTGGTGAGCGTAAGGCCGGTACGATAGTTTTCACCGGAGGTGGTGATGTACTTGGACTGGTCGTTGCCTTCGCCCGAGTTCCTCTTTATGGTCACGATGGCGGTGTTGTATTCTTCCTTGCTTGCCGCAAGCGCGCCGTCAAGGGTAGAAGCAACGCTGCCGTAGGTGAGCCTTGAGCCGAGCGCGGCACTGTCCTTGGAGGGGATGGCGTCGTTTTCAAGGCTCTTGGAAGTAGCGTCCTTGAGGTTGGCTTCGTTTACAACAAGGTCTTCATCTTCCCAGATGCCGCGGTAGAGCGAAACGGCGCCGCGGGTCGTGGCGGGGTCTTCACCGCCTGCCATGTTGTTGTGCCAGCCCACATAGTCGAGCAGGGAAACTTTGGTGCCCTTTGCAAGGGGAAGAGCATCGTCGTTCTTTAAAAGCACCATGCCCTCTTCCGCAACCTGACGGGTAACGTCCTGCGCATACTCCGCAGCGTCCGTAAGGTTGTCATACTTGAAGTCGATGTAGTCCGCCGTGAGGTCGTCGCCGGCAGATACGTCTACACGCTCGCCCATACCGAAGAACGAGTCCATTATGCCCTTGTTCTGATACATAACTATCTGAAGAACGAGCATGATGACAAGCAGGATCACGGCAATGGACGATATAATAGCAATAAATTTAACTTTTGCTTTGTTCATTGAATGTGTTGACTCCTTATCTTAATTTTTTTGTTGCTTGATCTGTATGCCTTTTACGGCATTTGCCCGCCGCGGCTCACTTTGCCGCAGCAACCTTTTTGGCGTAGTTCCTTTGATAGAGAAGGAACGCGCCGCGCAGCGCTTTGAACACGGCTATGAACAGGAGCACCACAAAAAGGATTATGGGATAGGCGTTGGTGGTATACGTGCCCGCTTCTATCGCCGGATCGAGGAAGGTGCTCTTAAAGAGCGTCGTGCCGGAATTTGTTGCGGTGAGCACCGACAGTGCGGCGCAGTTTATGAGCAGGATGGCGCCCAGAAGGAGGCATCCCGCAGATACGAATTCACATACCGCCTTGCCCCTGTTCTTCATCCTTTTAGATACGATGCCGCCCGCTACGAAAGCAATTATCGGCAGTATTATCGCAAGGATGAGCAGGAAGTTGGTGTCGAAGTCGTGCGTGGTGGGCACAAAGTCGCCCGCCAGCGAACCGGCGTCTTCAAACATCGCCAGGATGGGAACGGGCGGATACCCGCAGCCGAATATGGCGAGCTGCCAACCGTAGTAGTTATAACCTTCTATGTACTTTCCCGCACTGAGCTGCAGATTGGTGGCGGGCATAAGCAGAAAAAGCATCAAAAGGAGCGACGCTACAATGGAAGTTACCAGCGTGACTATGCGCGATATCTTGCCTATCTTTTTCATCGTCGCCAGCTTTTTCTGCGGCACTTGATTTTCAGTGGTTTGCGTTGTATCGTTATTCATAAGCTATCCGTTTCCTTATGCGGCAAAGTCGTCTTCGCCAAGGAAGTTGCCGTCCTTATCGGCGGTATATATAAAGTAGCTGCCAAAGTCGATGCGATAGCCGTCGCCGGCAATGGATTTTTCCGAAGTATACGTCTCTTCGTCCTCTCCCTCGCCGAATTTGACGGTTATCACGCCGTTTGCTTCAGACCAGGTGCCCTGCGAATAGGAGATGGAGTCGCGTCCCGTCATATCCACGGCAACGCCGCCGGGCAGCAGGTACAGGTCGGTGACGTTGAGGTTGCCGCCAACGCTGTCGGCACCGCCATAGAAGTGATATGTGCAAGTCCTTGCTTCATATATCTCATAGTCGGCTGCCAGCTTCTGCTGATAGCTGACGTCCATTGCGGACATCCTTACCGCGGAAGCCGCCTTTACCTCTTTCCCGTCTATCGTTGCGGTGGGAGCATAGTAAAAATAGTGCGCCGACTGGTATACGTCGTAGTTGACGTGGATGGTCTCGCCGTCAAGAACAAAGATGTAGCCGTATCCCTCTTCCTCGCTCCAGGTGCCGCTCTTGGTGTAGTTGTACTTGCTGTAATCGATCTCCTCTTCCTCTTCGTCCTCGCCTTCGGAAGGAGCTTCGTCCGCAAGCATCGCGGGCTGACCGCCCTGTTCGGGGCCGCCGGGTTGCTGTCCGCCCTGTTCGCCGCCCTGTTCGGGGCCGCCGGGTTGCTCGCCGCCCTGTTCGGGGCCGCCGGGCTGCTCGCCGCCTTCATCCTTGCCGCCTTCTTCGCCTTTATCACCCTTGTCACCCTTGTCACCCTTACCGCCGGGGCCGCCGCCCTGTTGAGCTTCGCCGGTGCATTCCGCGGTGAGCGCGAGCGTCTTATCCGCCTTCATTACAAGGGACAGTTCAAACGCCTTTTCGTCAATGGACGCGGCAGACGAAGATTCAAACGTCAGATCGCTTGTTCCGGGTTTAGGGTCGGGTTCGGGATCTTTGTTGTTGCATGCGGCGATGCCGAATGCGGAACCGATGAGAGCCACACCCAAAAGCAGGGATAACAAAATCTTTGCTTTTTTCATTAAAAATCACATCCTCCTTAATAGATTGTTTTTACGCGCGCCGCCGCCGGAACGGGCCTTGTCCCGCAAGGGAGGCGATGTAACGCCGCGTTTGGGCGCGGGGAGCGCCGTCCCCGCACGGGGCGTGCCCTGTTTAGACTGCAGCCGCAAAGCAGAACACACACCTGCGGGCGGCTTGTAAGCTCCGCCCGAGCGGCAAACGCGCCGCCGACAAACACGCAGCCCGCATAAGCGGACGGCGCCTGTCCGTTTAAATTGCTCCTTGCTGCCGTACATTCCTTGAAAGGATAGCCGTTTTGCGGAATACGCGGCCGCCAGGCAAAGCCAAAGGAACCCTTTTGCGCGCACAAAAAGCCCTTTGCGCTTTCATACGTGAACATTCTAACAGCGGTGAAAGGCAATTTCAAGATGTGTGTGACCAACCACTCACAGGGTGCACAAACTTCACAACATTTTACACGAAACGAACAAAAAACGGCACGAACGGCAGATTTTGAGCTGTACGTTGTTGTTTTTGCACGCATTTTGCGCGCGGTTTTCACCCTCCCTCCGCACGCCATAGACTTAAAAAGCGGCGAGGCGCATAAAAAAAGTAACCCACCCGCTAAGCGGGTGGTTCTTCATTTTCGGGCGTAGCCCTAGTTTACTAGTCCGAGCGCCACGCGCTCATTTGTCGACCTGCCAGTCGCTGCGCTTATTCCTTGCTGCCCGCCTTACGGGCTTTATTTCCGCATCACAGGCTCCCTTGTGTAAAGGGAGCTGGCAGTGAAACTGACTGAGGGATTGTTTGCGCTATCAAAGCAACCCGTAATTCTGAACGCACCGCTGACATCCGCAATTCTTACAATCCCCCCTTTAATTCCCCCCTTTACACAAGGGGGGCACGGTGTGGGGTATCCCCTTTACACAAGGGGGGCACGGTGTGGGGTATCCCCTTTACGCAAATAGGACTTGTCCGTTCATTGCTCATAAAACTTTTTTTACGCATCAGCAAAAGCCTATTACTGAACCCCCGGACTATCCGGGGTTTTCATTATACAAAAAATCCCGCGCAGTAAAAGAACGCGGGACCTTTAAATTATTTAAAGGATTATACAGATGACGCCGCCCTTGCCTTCGTTGACCATCCTGGTCACCGCCTTGCGCAGCTTGCCGCGCGTATCTTCGCCCAGGGCGCCCACCTTGGCGCCGAGCCCCTCCTGCACCATAGTGCGCAGCGACCTGCCGAACACGTCCGTATTCCACGTGCTTTCGGGGTCGGATTCAAAGCCCGCCATCATGCTCTTTACCAGGCTCTCGCTCTGGCTCGCCTCGCCCATAATGGGGCACACTTCGCCGGAAACGTCCACCCTTATCACGTGATATGTGGGCGCGGACGCGCGCAGCTTTATGCCCACGGAAGAGCCTTGCCGCACCACGCGGGGCTGTTCGTAACTCAGATCTTCCCCGGCGGGGCTGACTATGCCGTAGCCGTTGACGCGGGCGCATTCGAGCGCGTCGCGCACCTTGAAATACCCCCTCTGCGCCTCGGCAGCGTAGCGCACGTAGCGCATGAGCGAACATTCGCCGTCTATCTTGTCGCCAGCGATCTCCGACAGCATGTCAAAGAATATGCCGTCCCTGGCGGCGCAGGCGATCTTTATCTCCCTGCCGGCAAAATTTACCGTGACGGAAAGCGCGGGCGACCAATAGCGGGCATTTTCCGTAAGGGAAGACAACCCGCCCGCGTCCTTGAGCCTGCGCACGCCCCTGCACGCCTCTTCCGTGAGCGACAAAAGTTCCGCCACGGCGGAATTTTCCGCGGGTAAAAAGCGCATCCATTCG
>CALVPV010000036.1 GCA_944353935.1 uncultured Clostridia bacterium
CTCTGTGCCGCGCTTGACGGCCTGCATGCGGCGCTCCTTTCGCTTCCTCCGTCTGCAGAGGAAGAGGCAGCCGTCGCGGACGAAAAGATAAAGTGCGCGATCGTCCGCCTTAAATCGGCGCTCGCCGAATCAGGCAAAGAGGATGCCGCCCGCTGCATAGAGGACATCTACGGGCTGATGGAAGAGCGTTCGGCGCTAATAAACGGCTGAAAAATTCAACACATAAATTAGCGGGGCGCCGCGGCAAAATATGCCGCGGCGCCCGATTTTGTGCCGTTTGATAAAATGAGGGCGTTCGCCCGCGGCACAAAGCGCGCCCGCGGCATAAAATGAACTGTTGCGGTCAAAGACGCGATGTGCGCTCCCTTCGGGCAAAAATATAATTTTTCACATAATTTTAACGCGTACCCTATTGACAGGGCGCCCGCAAGCGGTTATAATTAACTTGAAAATATGTAAACGGTAAAAACAATTAACAGCATTGTCATATTTTTATATTACATTTTTGTATCGGAGGCAGCTATGGCTTATACAAAGTTCGTAAGGGTGCAAAACGATCCCGTAACGGGCGGCGCGCGCCCGGCAAAGAGTGAAGAGGGTTTTGTCCGCTTCACCGACGTGTGCAAGTACTATCACATGGGCGACAACGTAATAAAGGCGGCAAACGGCGTCAATTTTTCCATAAACGAGGGGGAATTCTGCGTCATAGTCGGCCCCTCCGGCGCGGGCAAGACCACCGTTTTGAACATGCTCGGCGGCATGGACAGCGTCACTTCGGGCGAAATACTCGTGGACGGCGTGCGCGTCAGCGACTTTAAGGAGAGGCAGCTCACCGAATACCGCCGCTACGACGTGGGGTTCGTGTTCCAGTTTTACAACCTCATCCAAAACCTCACCGCGCTTGAAAACGTGGAGATCGCTTCCGAAATATGCAAGGATCCGCTGGACGCGGAGGAAACGCTCAGGGGCGTCGGGCTGGAAGACAGGATGAAGAACTTCCCCGCGCAGCTTTCGGGCGGCGAACAGCAGAGGGTGTCCATAGCGCGCGCGATAGCAAAGAACCCCAAACTTCTCCTCTGCGACGAGCCTACGGGCGCGCTCGACTATGAGACGGGTAAAAACATCTTAAAACTGCTGCACGACGTCTGCCGCAACAATCACAAGACGGTCATAGTCATAACGCATAACTCGGCGATAACCCAAATGGCAGACCGCGTCATCCACATAAAGAACGGCACCGTGGTCAGCGAAGAGGTCAACCCCGCACCCATGGACGTATCGCTCATAGAGTGGTAAAAGTTTTTGCAAGTTCCGGCGCGTGCCGTGCACCGGGACGGGAGAGGCCTGTAAGATCGAGCCTTTTTTGATGTGCATATTGCCTTTTTAAGGGGTCATCATGAAAAAGTTTACAAAAAACGTAGTAAAAGAATTTAAAAAGAGCTTCGGCCGCTTTCTCGCCATAATGGCGATAATCGCGCTCGGCGTCGGCTTTTTGATAGGCGTGTCGCAGTCCACGCCGGACATGAAGACTTCCATGTCCGACTACCTGCGTGAAAACGCCGCCTACGACGTGGACGTAAAGGCGACTTACGGCCTGACTCTGTCCGACATAGAAGAGATCTCCGCCGCCAAGGACGAGGACGGGGAAGAGGTCGTCTCTTCCTATATGCCCGTCGTGTCAAGTTCGGTGATGGCGAGCGTGGACGGCGCAAAGCAGTCCGCGGTCAACCTGATAGGCATGGATTTTTCCGTGGTCACCGCGGCGGACGCCGAAGAGGATGAAAATTACCTCAATCACATGGAGCTGCTCTCCGGGCAGTACCCCAAAGAGGGGTACAAGGACGCCGACGGCAACGAAGTGCCCCTTTCGCAGCAGGTCGTCGTGGAGCGCCCCAACAACTATTTTGTGGAAGTTAAACCGGGCGACGAGATAGTGATAGCCGATGAGCTCGACACCGCCAACAGCACCTACGGCGACATCTACGCGCAAAAGCAGTTCACCGTGGTGGGCGTGGTGTCCTCGCCCGACTACTACTATGTGGACGCGCGCGAGATAACCACCGTGGGCACGGGCGTCGTCAGCCTCGTCATGTACGGCAACTATGTGCCCGGCGACGCGGAGAACAGCGTATACGACCTTTCAAAGGACGGCAGCGTGTTCCATTATTTAAATATGGACAGTTATTCGCTGGGCGCAATCGAAATACCGCTTACGCCCGTGCGGGAAGAGAAGATAGTGTATACCGACCTGTGGCTGCGGATAGAGGGCGCGGAGGACTACGAATGTTTTTATGCCGACTATAAGGACTATGTGTCGGAGGGCGCCGACGCCGTGGCGGAAGTCGGTGACGTAATAAATGCCGCGGTCAACGCCGCCATAGAGGACAGCATGCTCGCAGGTAGCCTGCCCGCCTCTGCAAGCTGGTACGTTTTAGACCGCGCAAGCACCAACGTCAGCTACGTCAGCTTTGACATGAACGTGGAAAAGGTGGAGGACATCGCGGGCATATTCCCCATATTCTTCATCGTAGTCGCCGCGCTCGTGGCGCTCACTTCCATGACAAAGATGGTGGAAGAGGACAGGATGCAGATAGGCACGTTAAAGGCGCTGGGGTATAACGAAGGCACCATAATGTCCAAGTACCTCATCTACTGTTCGCTCGCCTGCATAATAGGCGTGGTGGTGGGCATATTGCTCGGCTTTTCCATAATGCCTACGATATTCTGGAACGCCTACGAAACGATGTACTACCTGCCAAAACTGTACCTCGGCTTTTCGTGGTGGCTGGCGCTTGCGGTAGTGTTCGGCTCGCTCGCGCTCACCGTTTTAGTAACGGTATTTGCCTGCCGCACGACCACCAAGGAAAAGCCCTCCGTCCTTATGCAGCCCAAGGCTCCCAAGCCCGGCAAGCGCATACTTTTGGAGCGCTGCACCCCCGTGTGGAAGCGCATAAAGTTCAAATGGAAGGCTACTATACGCAATATATTCCGCTATAAAAAGAATATGGTGCTCACCATAATCTCCGTGCTCGGCTGTACGGCGCTCATCTTAACGGGCTTCGGCCTGGGCGACAGCGTGGAGCAGGTGGCGGTCAAACAGTATGACGACGTGATATTCTACGATACCATCGTCAACCACGACAGCGCCTATGTGTATGACGCCGACGGCGAGGGTGAGTTGGACAGATACCTCGCTTCGCTTGAAGATGGCAGCTATCTGGACGTGTACAGCGAAAGCGGCCAGCTCGAAATAGATGGCGACGGCGCCACCTCGCGCGAGAGCGTCGATCTGTACCTTGTAGAGGACGACGGCTTTGACGGCTTTGTCAGCCTGCATTACCGCACGTCGGGCAAGGCGATAGACGCCTCTGCAAACGGCATAATAATCCCGGAAAACATAGCCGTCGTCTATGATCTTTCAGCCGGGGACAGTATCCGCTACGTGACTGCCGACAGGGTCACCCTGGAGCTTGAAATTTCCGCCGTGTGCGAAAATTATACGGGCTCGCAGGTATATATGGGCGGGGCAAATTTCCGCGCGGCTGTCGAAGCCGCGGGGGAAACGGTGCAAACGGACGCCAATACCCTGCTTATAAAGTACGGGTACGGCAGCAACGAAGACGCCATGAACGCCGACGCGGAGAAGCTGCTGTCCGATGCCGTGGTCACGGGCGTGGAGTTCACCTATACTACGATCCGCTCGTTTGATGCGCTGAACGAGACGATGAGCTTCGTCATACTAATCCTTGTCGTCTCGGCGGGCGCACTTGCGGCGATAGTATTGTATAACCTTACCAACATAAACATAGACGAGCGCCGCAAGGAGATAGCTACGCTGCGCGTGCTCGGCTATACAAAGTGGGAGGTCGCCGGCTACATCTACCGCGAAAGCTCCATCCTTACGATAGTGGGCGCGCTGTTCGGCCTATTGGGCGGCTGGCTGCTCCATATGTTCATAGTGGGCAGGGTGAACAGCGTTATGATGATGTTCGTAAAGGCGATATCGCCGCTCAGCTATCTGTGGGCGTTCCTTATAACCATAGGGTTTGCCGTGGTCGTATATGCGTTCATGCTCATAAAGCTCTACAAGATAGATATGGCGGAATCGCTAAAATCCAACGAATGATCTATGCCGCGGCGGCAGGGTCGCCGCGCTTACGGGAGAGTAATCATGGATAAAGTTCAAATTCGCGATGCGCTCATGGCGCAGCTGTGGCGCATGTATAAGATGGATATAATGCTGTACCTGCGTGAATTTCTCGTGGGCGAAACGGCAATTTTGGAATACATCTGTTCGCGCAGCGGGGCGGTCACGCCCACGGAAATAAGCGAGGACGCGCACCTCAGCCGCGCCCGCACGGCAAACATTTTGCGCACTCTGCGTGAAAAGGGGTATGTCGCCATGGAGATGGACAGCGAAGACAGGCGCCGCATGAACGTCACCGCCACCGCGGAGGGCATGAGTTACCTCGCCGGCAAGCACGCCTTTTTGGAAGATTACTTCGATAAGTACGTGGACGTGCTCGGCGAAGACAACATCTCCGCCCTTACGGCGCTTTTAAAGGTGACTGCCGACAGCGAAGACGCCCTGCGCGCAAAGTACGGTGCTGGCGGCACAATAAAAATTTAAACTCTTTAAATGCAGTGCGGCGCGCCTTTTTGGGCGCGCCGCGCCCGTTGGTCGGCACGGCTTGCGCGTTTGTATTGCGGTGCGGGCGGCTTTTGCGGGCAAAAAAATAAATAGCGCGCCTCATGTTGCATTCGGCGCGCGTTTGTGTTAAAATTTTACCATGGATATCAATCAGATGCAGGGCGGCGTACCGGCCTCCGCCCGTTTAAATTTAAGTGAAAAGACCGACCTTTTGACGGGGCGCGACTTTTGGACTACGCAGGACTATTCCTCCCGCGGGGTGCCTTCGCTGCGCTTTGCGGACGGCCCCAGCGGGCTGAGGATAGAGGCGGGCGACGGCACCCGTTCGGAAATGGGCAATACTCTGCCCGCAACGTGCTTCCCCTCGCTTGCGGCGCTCGCAAGCTCCTGGGACAGGCGCCTTTTGAACGCGGTGGGCACAGCCCTCGGCGAAGAAGCCGCCGCAAGCGGCGTCAACGTGCTGCTCGGCCCGGGCGTCAACATAAAGCGCAATCCGCTCTGCGGCAGGAATTTTGAATATTATTCCGAGGACGAATATCTTGCCGGCAGCCTGGCGGCGCAGTACATACGCGGGGTGCAGAGCACCGGCGTGGCGGCATGCGTAAAGCATTTTGCCGCAAACAACCGCGAATTTGCCCGCACCGCGTACTCTTCCGAAGTCTCCGAACGCGCCCTGCGCGAAGTTTACCTCGTACCCTTTGAAATGGCGGTAAGGGAGGGCGGAGCCGCCGCTGTGATGACGGCTTACAACAAACTCAACGGCACGTACTGCTCTCAAAACAAGTGGCTTATTTCGGATATACTCCGCGGCGAATGGGGCTTTGACGGCATAGTGATTTCCGACTGGACGGGCACGAGCGACCGCGTGGAGGGCGTAAAGGCGGGCATGGATGTAGAGATGCCCCGCTGCGCCTTTACCCCCGAACAGCTCAAGGCGGCGGTGCTTTGCGGCTCCCTCGACGAACGGGATATAGATTGCTGCGTAGACCGCATCGCCGCGTTTGCACGGCGTTTTTCCCGCCCCGCGTCAGGCATGTTCGATGCGGAAGGGCACCTTTCGCTCGCGCGGGAGGCGGCGGGGCAGTGCGCCGTGCTGCTCAAAAACCAGGGCGCGCTCCCCTTTAAAAAGGGTTCGTCCGTGGCGGTGATAGGCGGCATTGCGGAGGATCTTCCCATACAGGGCAGCGGTTCGGCAAAGGTCAATGCCTCTTCCGCGGACGACGTCCTTGCCTGCATACGGCAGAAGTTTGTAGTAACGGGCTTTGCCCGCGGCTATGAAAGGAGCGGCGCGCGCAGCAAAAAGCTTATTTCCGAGGCGCTTTCGCTTGCAAAGACCGCGGAAAACGTCATACTCTTTATGGGGCTTTGCGGCCAGGACGACGCCGAGGGCGGCGACAGGGAAGACATGCTCCTGCCCGCCTGCCAGACGGAGCTTTTATATGCGCTCGAAAGGGAGGGAATCCGCCCCGTCGTGGTGCTGTGCGCCGGTTCCGCCGTGGATACCTCGTGGGACGACAGATGCTCGGCGGTGCTCTATCTGCCTCTCACGGGCGCGGGGACGGGCGGCGCCCTTGGCGGGCTGCTGTGCGGCGAGATCAACCCCTGCGGCAAGCTCGCGCAGACTTTCCCGCTCTCTTACGGCGACGTGCCCTGCGGCGCGGAATATGCAAGATCCCCCTACATATACGGCTACGAAGACGATATTTTAGTCGGATACAGGTGGTACGACGCCGCGGAAGTCGCCGTAAAGTATCCGTTCGGACACGGGCTCTCTTATACCTCGTTCGAATATTCCCGCCTCTCCGCAACGGAGAGCGGCATCGCCTTCAGGGTGAGGAACACGGGCAGCTGCCCGGGCGCGGAGGTGGCGCAGGTATACGTGTACCCTCCAGACTGCGGGGCGGCGTATCCCGTAAAAAAACTCTTCGGGTATGAAAAGGTGTTCCTGCGCCCCGGGGAGGAGTGCGTCGTGTTTATACCGTTTGATAAAAATATACTGCGCGTATATGATGAAAATACCAATAGTTACGTGATATATGCGGGCGAATACGGCATAGGCGTGGGGGCTTCTTCACGCGATGTGCGCCTGTTTGCCCCCGTCAACGTAAACGGCGTACAGGCGCCGGGCGGCGGGGAAGGCAGGGCTGCGCGCGAACGGCTCATCGCCGGCGTCATGGCAAAGGGCAGGGACGTGCGCCTCGCGGAGCAGCCTTCGGGAACGGCTGTCATAGACATGTACAGCCCCATAATAGACTTAAAGCGCGCAAAGGGGCTGTTCGGCAGGCTGATATACAGGATAGCCGACCTCTGGTGCACGCGCAAAAAGGACAAGACGCTTTTGACGTTCAGGTATATGAGCGTGCGTTCGGCGATGCAGTATGCGGGATTCAACCTTGCAAGGACGCACGGTTTTATAGACATATGCAACGGCTCGTTTTTTAAGGGGCTCAAAAAACTCGTCACGGGCAAGGAGGGCAAAAAGTGAGGGCCGCCATCTACGGGGCGGGCGCCATGGGCACCGTGCTCGGCGCGTACGTCACAAAAAACGGCGGAAAGATAGACCTTATAACGCGCAATGCCGAACATGCGGCGGCGCTCAAGGCGGAGGGCGCGCACATAGCCGGCGAAGCCGACTTTACCGTCGCCGTCAGCGCGCTCCTGCCTCAGGAGATGACGGGCAAATACGACGTCGTCTTCCTCATGACCAAACAGCGCGATAACCGCAACATACTGCGCTTTGTTTTGCCCTATCTTGCAGAGGACGGCATCGTCTGCACCATGCAGAACGGGCTGCCCGAACTCTCCGTCGCGGAGGTGGTCGGCAGGGAGCGCTGCTGCGGCTGCGCGGTCTCCTGGGGAGCGACGTTTGTCGGCAGGGGGTGTGTAAGGCTCACTACCCGCACGGATGCGCTTCAGTTTGCCCTGGGCACGGTATTTGAAAACGGGCAAAAGCTCGGGCGGGTGAGCGATATCCTCGGCCTTATGGGCAAGGTCACCATAGAGGAAAATTTTATGGGCGCAAGGTGGTCAAAACTCGCCATAAACTGCGCCTTTTCGGGAATATCCGCCATGACGGGGATGACGTTCGGGCAGATATGCGACGACAGGTTTGCCCGCAGGGCGGCGCAGGCAATTTTAAAGGAGTGCTTCGACGCCGCCGAAAAGTGCGGCATCGTCCCCGCCGACGTGCAGGGGCATGATTTAAAAAAACTGCTCGGCTACAACGGCCGCATAAAAAAGTTCATCTCCTATATGCTCATCCCCGTGGCGATGAAAAAGCACAGGGACATAGTTTCGGGGATGTACTACGACCTCGCCGCGGGGAAAAAGTGCGAAATCGACTTTATAAACGGCGCGGCGGCGGACTACGCGGCGGCGCACGGGGCGGACTGCCCTTTGAACCGCGCGGTGGTGGACATAGTGCACGGCATAGAGCGCGGCGAACGGCGGATCTGTGCGGACAATTTAAAAGTGTTCCGCGGCATCGTATAGTTGTTGCAAATGTGCGGCTGCGGTGATATAATTATTTAAAAACCGCCTTCGGCGGGAAAAGATAAGGGGATACAGATGGAGGAATTGTTCTATCCTTCGGCGGACGGCGTCCATACCGTCCATGCCGTATATTGGCTGCCGCAGGGCAAGCCGCGCGCCGTTTTGCAGATAATCCACGGAATGGAGGAGTACGCCGCCCGCTACGCGCCGTTTGCTTTAAAGGCGGCGGAGCTCGGTTTTTTCGTGTGTGCAGAAGACCACCTCGGCCACGGCGGCACGGCAAAAAAAGAGGAGCGCGGGCATTTCCCCCGGCACGGGGAAGAGGTGATTTTAAAGGACATCCGTTCGCTCACCCTGCGCGCGCAGGAGGCGGTGCCCGGCGTGCCGGTGTTCGTGCTCGGCCACAGCATGGGCTCGTTTTTCTGCCGCGAATACATCGCGCGCTTCGGCGGCGACCTTGCCGGCGCGGTCATCATGGGTACGGGCTTTAAGGACGGCGTCACGCTCTTTTTTGCGCGGGCGCTGGTTTCGCTCGTCGGCGGCATCGCCGGACGGGAGCACAAGAGCAAATTTATATCAAAGCTTGCGTTCGGCGCTTACAACAGGCGCTTTTCGCCCGCCCGCACCGCCTATGACTGGCTGTCGGCGGACAGCCGAAACGTGGATGCATACATCGCGGACGAGCTCTGCGGCTTCGGCTTTACGTGCGGCGGCTTTGCGGGGCTGTTCGGCATAATAGGCAAGGCGTGCTCCGCGCGCGCCTTTGAACAGGCGCCCAAGGGATTGCCCCTGTTTATCGTTTCGGGCGAGGACGACCCCGTCGGCGACTACGGCAAGGGCGTAAAAAAGGTATACAAAAAGTATAAAAAGGCAGGCGTGAAGGACGTAAGGCTAAAGCTGTACCCGGGCGCCCGTCACGAAATTTTAAACGATACGTGCAGCCGGCAGGCGTGCAGCGACGTGCTCGCCTTTCTTACGGATGCCGCCAACGCCGCAAAATAGCAGCCAAAGCGGCGCCTTCAGATATTTTGGCTGCGCACATCGTTCTACAATCTTACTCGAGGCTTAAAATATGGTCAAAGAATGGGATATAACTATTCCTTCGCTTACGGGCGGGCGCACCCGCAGGGCGTATGTCTATCTCCCCGTCGGCTACGGCGAGGAGGAGGGGCGCCGCTACCCCGTGATGTATATGTTCGACGGGCACAACCTCTTTTTTGACGAAGAGGCGACCTTCGGCAAGAGCTGGGGGCTGGGAGAATACCTTGACTACACAAACACAAAACTTATCGTTGCCGCCGTGGAATGCAACAGCGTGGGCTGCGGCAGGCTGGAAGAATATTCGCCCCTTAATTTTACATTGCCGGACGGCACGTTCATACGCGGCTGCGGCCGCAAGTACATGGACTGGCTGGTGGGGGAGTTCAAACCGTTCATAGACGAAAATTTCCTCACCCTGCCCGACAGGGAAAACACCTCCCTCGGCGGCAGCTCCATGGGCGGGCTGATGACGCTGTACGGGCTCAGCGTGTACGGGCGCTGGTTTTCACGCGGGGCGGCGCTTTCGCCCAGCCTCTGGGTGGGAGGCGGCACGCCCGCGTTCCTTTCGCGCGCAAAGTTCGGCAGGGCCACTCAGATATATATGGACTACGGCAGCCGCGAATTTAAAAATCACGAAGGCCAGCGCAAATTGTTTGCCGACGTCACGTCGGAACTCATCCAAAAGGGGGTATGCGTCACATCGCGCATAGTGCCGGGCGGCACCCACAGCGAGGCGTCCTGGCAGAGCCGGATTCCTGTCTTTATGGCAGCCCTCGGCTACGAACCAGAATAAACACAATACGGAACTATCGCCATGCAGATATCATACGGAAAGTTATACAGCCGAAACCTCGGCAGGCAAATGGAATACAAGGTCTACGGCACGCGCGGCAAGCCCGTGCTCGCGCTGCCCTGCCAGGGAGGCAGGTTTTACGAATTTGAAGACCTGCACATGCTGGACGTCTACGCCCCTTATATAGAGCAGGGGCGCATACAGGTCTTTACGATAGACAGCCTGGATAACCAGACGCTCTTCGGCAGCGGCGAACCGCGCGCCCGCACGGAGCTGCACGAAAAGTGGATAAACTTTATAATGCAGGAGGCGGTGCCGCTCTTTTCGGACATCAATACGCGCGCAAACGGCTGGGAGATACGCTTTATGGCGGAAGGGCTCAGCCTGGGCGCCCTTCACGCCGCCACGCTCTTTTTCCGCTTCCCGGACGTGTTCGACGCCCTGTTGTGCCTGAGCGGGCTGTATACCAACGAATACTGCTTTGGAGGATACCACGACGACCTCACCTATATCAATTCGCCGCAGCAGTTCATAGCCGGCATGCCGGACGATCATCCCTATATAGAAAAATACAACAACGGCCGAATAGTGCTGTGCGTCGGCCGCGGCCCGTGGGAGAACGAAACGCTTGAAAGCACCTCTGCCTTTGCCGGGATATTAAAGAGCAAGGGCATAAACGCGTGGGTGGACTTCTGGGGGACGGACGTCTGCCACGACTGGAACTGGTGGTTTGTCCAGGCGGCGTATTTTTTGCCCATAATATTGGGCGATTGAACATCGCATTCGCATGGTAAAAATTTAAAAAGAGCGGCACATATGCCGCGATCATAAAAAAGGCGCGGCGCATCGCCGCCCGTGTTTTGGGGGTACCCTGAATGAAAAATTTTATATTTATTTCACCTAACTTTCCCACTAACTATTACAGGTTCTGCCGCGAGCTCAGGCGCAACGGCTTCAACGTCCTGGGCATAGGCGACTGCCCGTACGAGGCGCTCGCGAGCGAAGTGAGGGACAACCTTGCGGAATATTACAGGGTCTATTCTTTAAAGAACTATGAAGAAGTTTACCGCGCGGCGGCATACTACGCCTTCCGCTACGGCAGGATAGATTTTATAGAGAGCAACAACGAATATTGGCTGGAGCTCGACGCCCGCCTGCGCACAGACTTCAACGTGTGCAGCGGCTTCAAGTCGGAGGATATGCCCAAAGTAAAGTGCAAATCCCGCATGAAGGAATATTACAAAAAGGCGGGGGTGGTCACGGCGCGCTACTGCATGGTCACCTCTGAAGAAGCCTGCCGCAAATTTATAGGCGAGGTCGGCTATCCCGTTATCGTCAAGCCTGACAACGGCGTGGGCGCAAACGACACGTTCAAACTCTCTTCGGATGAAGAGCTCGCGGAATTTTTAAATTGCATGCCTCCCGTGCAGTATATAATGGAGGAGTTCGTGGAGGCGGAGATAAATTCCTACGACGCCATAATCAACAGCCGCGGGGAGCCTGTGTTTGAAACGGGCAACGTCACCCCGATATCCATAATGGAGACGGTTAATACCGGCGGCAACGGCATATATTATATAGTCAACGAGCTCGCCCCCGACGTGCGCGACGCCGGCAGGCGCACGGTCAAGGCGTTCGGCGTAAAGAGCCGCTTTGTGCACTTTGAATTTTTCCGCCTCACCAAAGATCAGCATCTCGGCAAAAAGGGTGACGTGATAGCGCTGGAAGTAAACATGCGCCCCTGCGGCGGATTTTCCCCCGACATGATGAACTATGCAAATTCCACGGACGTGTACAAGATTTGGGCGGACGTGATGGCTTACGACAGCACCCTCGTAGACACGGGCGAAAAGTTCTTCTGCGCGTATGCGGGCAGGCGCGACGGCAAGCCGTTCTTATATGCGGATGACGAATTGGCGCGCATGTATGCCGCAAATATCAAGGATGTGGGGCGCATACCCGATGCGCTTGCACCCGCGATGGGCAACACATATTTCCTTGCAAACTTTAAAACGCGTGAAGATATGCTCGCCTTTTACAAGGACGCGCTGCTCACGCGCGACATCTGAGCGCGGCGCCGCAAACGCGGCGCTTTTTCTTTGCTTTTTTTGGTATGAACGGGCGCCGCAAACGTGAAAGGTTCTAAAATTTTCCGCTCCGCAATAGACTATTGTATACAAAAATGCGGAGGACGGATATGACGGATACTCAGACGGCAAAAGACCTTGCCGCGCTCTTAAAGGGCGGCGCGGTGGGCGTGCGCGGGGACGGCACGCTTCTTTCTGCCCTTTCCGCCGCTGACTGCGGCATAACAGTCAAAGAACTTTCGGCAGACTGCGCGGCGGCGATCTTTGACGGATGCGGCGGGTGCGACGTCGCCGGTGAGGCGGCGGGCAGGCCGTTTATAATAATTACCGACGATGTGGACGCAGGGCAGCGTTACGGATGCGCCGTCCTTGCGCGCGGGGAGTTGGAAGAAGGCAGCCTTTCGGCGGTGCTGCGCTCGCTCGCGGGGGAATTTCCCGTAAGCGC
>CALVPV010000037.1 GCA_944353935.1 uncultured Clostridia bacterium
CAATGTATACTTTGGTTATATGCAGGTCTATGTGGAGCTTGCCCTGGCGGAAAACTTCTGTATGGATTTTACGCTGCTCGCGTGCGCTAAGTTTATCTGTAAAAACAGGTGCGGCTATCGCCGCATAGCGTTTGCCTCCCTGCTCGGGGCGTGCTTTGCCGTGGCGTTCCCGCTGTTCGGGCTAAAGGGCGCGCAGGCGGTGGCGGTCAAACTGCTGTCCGGCATTGCGCTGGCTGCCGTCGCGGGCAGGTTTTCCCGCTTTAAGCAATACCTTAAATTTGCGGCGGCGTTTCTTGCCGTATCCTTTTTGTCGGGCGGCGCTATGGTCGCGCTCTTCTCGCTTGCCGGGTGGGAATATTCTTCGGGCGGCGGGTTTTTGATCTCCTCCGTGCCGGTGGGCATACCGCTCTTTATTTCGCTCGTTTTGGCACTTTCGGTAAAAGCCGTCGCAAACAGGGTGACCGCCCGTCGGTGCAGGGCGGACGTGGAGTGCGAGATCTTCGTCGGGCAAAAGAGCGTGCGCGTCGGCGGTTTTTTTGACAGCGGCAACCGCGTATACAGCGGCGGCTGCCCCGTCAGCGTCATTCCGCTCGCCGCGGCGTGCGCCCTTGTGGACGTGCCTGCGCTGCGCGAACAGGTGGGCGTCAGTACCGTGGCGGGCAGCAAGCGGATGAAAATTTTCATCGCCGACAAAATGGTGATATATAACGGCGCCGAGGCGCATACAATAAATTGTGTAAAAATAGGGATAAGCCCGCGGCACATTGCGCGCGCCGTGCTCCATCCCGACCTCGCGGAGGAAGAAAGCGATGTTCGATAAATTAAAAAAACTGCTCTCACTGTTTTTCAGGGGCAATTCCCTTGACTACATCTGCGGAACGGAGGCGCTCCCCATGCCCTTTTCGCAGGAGGAGGAGAGCGACAAGATAAGCCGCCTTGAAAGCGGGGACGAAAAGGCTAAGGCGGCGCTCGTGGAGCACAACCTGCGGCTTGTGGTGTACATAGCAAAAAAGTTTGAAAATTCCGGCATAGACGGCGACGACCTCGTCTCCGTGGGCACTATAGGGCTCATCAAGGCGATAAATTCCTTCCGTTCGGAAAAGAATATAAAACTGGCTACATACGCCTCCCGCTGCATAGAAAACGAGATACTCATGTACCTGCGCCGCATGTCGCGCATAAAGCAGGAGATAAGTTTCGACGAGCCGCTCAATACCGACTGGGAGGGCAACGAACTGCTCCTTTCGGACGTGATGGGCACCGATGCGGACGCGGTGTATTCGGATATAGAGGGAGGGGTGGAGCGCGAACTGTTAAAGAACGCGCTGTGCAAGCTCCCGCAGAGGGAGCAGCGGATAATGCGCATGCGGTTCGGGCTGGACGGCGGGGAGGAGATGACGCAAAAAGATGTTGCGGACGCCCTCGGCATATCGCAGAGCTATATTTCCCGCCTGGAAAAAAAGATAATAGGAAAACTGAGAAAGGATATCTCGCGGCAGATATAAAATCAGGGGCGGCGGCACGTCTGTGCCGCCGCCCCTTCTGACGGAAAATGTTTTAGTTGCGGCATATGTGCCGCCCTTTTGTATGAGTGTATAGTATATTTTTATTTAATCGTCAAAGTCCCGTCTGTCGCCGCGGCCCACGCGGTCGCCGTCCTTTGTGTAGTAAACGTAGCCCGTGTTGCCCGCGCCGTCGCTCTCTATGCGCACGATGTATTCGCGTTCGCGGCCGTTTTGCTCCGTCTTTATCTTTATTATATCCCTGCCGTGTTCGCGCTCTTTTTCAAATTCAAACATCTCTCTCTTGCCCGTTTCGCGGTTTTCCACCGTGAGCTTTATCTCTGTCTCGCCGCGTTCGCTCTCGTACTCCATCGTGGTCTCTTCGTACAGCCTGCCGCCGCGGTACAGCGAGTAGGTGAATTCCGTCTCGCTCTCGTCGTCCTCGTTTTCATTCTCCTGTACAACGGTGATGTAGTCGCCCGCAGCCCTGTCTACGGTCACTTTAAGCATCTGTTCGCTCTCGCTCTCTCTGCCCTCGGTCTCGTTCACGAACCTGCCCTCAAGCGGGTATTCGGCGCCGTCTATTATCATCACGCCCTCTATGGCGTAGTATTCGGTCACTTCGGTTTCCCACGGCTCGTCGTCATCGTCGGTGTGGCTCCCCAAAAACGTTTGGTTATAGTAGGTGGTGTATTCCGCCCTTTCGCCGTCCAGCCCGCGGTAAGATATGCTCATTTTGGACTGGTACTGCGCATAATCGGCGCTGTCGTTGTCGCCGCTCGTTATGCCGAACCCTCCGTCGGAGAGCATGCTTTCGACGAGCATCATGTATTCGTTGAGCGTATCCGTCGTCTCTTTGTCGGTAACTTCCGTCATATAGCTTGCGGAAAGCGTCTTTGCCGCTGCGCCGCCGCCCTCCATTCCGGAAATTATCATGCCCGCCGTGGCGGCGGTAAAGGCATAGGCGCCCTCCGCCGTGTCCGTGCCGGAAAGTTTGTTTTGGTTGCCTCCGCACCCCGCGAGTGCCGCCGTGCCGAACGCGAGCGCCGCCGTTGCCATTGTGCCTGCTAAGATCATCATATATTTTTTCATCGTTATTCTCCTTTGAAAGGCTTCCCTTTTCGGGAGCTTTCACATATATAACAACCGTGCCGCCCTTTTTGTTGGTAAAATTTAAAAATTTTTTCGGGTAAAAAGGGGGGAGGGCATCCGCCCTCCCCCAAAAGCTGTAAATATTCAGTCGTCGTCGCGGTCTTCGCGGTCTACTTCGCTGCCGTCGCGGAAGTATACGTATTCGCCGCGGACTATGCGCACGATGTACGTCACTTCCTTGCCCGAACCGTCCACGCGGATGGTTATTTCGCCGTCTTCGTTGCCAAAGTAAAACGCCTGCTTTTTTCCGTTCTCCTCCAAGACCATTTCAAGTTCGGTCTCGTCCTCTTCCCGTTCATAGGAAAAGGTGGTGCGGGAAATTTCCCTTTTCCCTTCGTATACGGTGTAGCTGTATTCCGTTTCGCTCTCGCCCTCTTCGGCTTCGTGCTCCTGCTCCACGAGCATGTAGCTCGTACTGCTCAGCGTGACGCGCATCGTATATTCGTCCTCGCTCTCGTCCTCTTCACTTTCAGAATGGTGCGTGCCGTACAGCGGGTATTCCGTCCCGTCAAGTATCATCACGCCGTCAAGCGTGTATACGCTCTCCGTCTCGTCATCGTCGATCTCTTCGTGTTCGAGTTCGCGGTTGTAATATATTGTGCCGCCGCCGCGCGTCTTTCCCAACATGTCTGTATAGCTGACCTGCATCACGTACTTGTAACCGCCGTATGCGCCGCCCGAATTTGTTCCGCCCTTAACGGTGAACCCGTCGCCGGAGATGAGGCTTTCCACGAGCCCCATATAGCCGTTTATCAGTTCTATCGTCTCTGTATCCTCTACGCGTCCGCGAGCGGAAGACAGGGTGCGCGCGCCGCTGTATGCCGTCTGTTTTGCGCCCGTTATCATCATCCCCGCGCTCGCGGCGGAAAAGCCGTAAACTTCCTCCGCGCCCGTAAGTTCGCCGAATATGCCGTCCGGCGGAATGACGGGAGTGGTGCTATTTTTCATCAACGGGATGAACGCGCAAACTATCGCCGCGGCGCACACCGTGCCCGCCGCGGCAACGGCGGCTGTCTTGCGCCCGTAAAACTTCTTTGCCTTTGCGCCGCCCAAGTCCGTCTCCTCTTCGCATCCGTCTATGCCGGCGCCGTACATTATGTTTTGTTTTATCTTGTCATCGGGCAGAACCTGTTTTGCGCCGTCTTTCAGCATCTTCTTTATATTCATGTCCGGCCCTCCTTTTTAAGATATTCTTTCAGCTTTTGCAGCGCCCTGTTGTTCTTCCACGTCACTGTGGCGACGGGCATGTTCAGCGATGCGGCGACTTCCCGCCTCTTGTAGCCCGCCACCTGGCACAGCATTATTATCTGATATTCCTCTTCGTCCAAAATATTTGCGGCAACGTCGAATATGTACGGCAGAGTGGTCTCCTGCGTGCCGTACTTTCTTACTTCGAGCTCGTCGGAAAAGTCTGTGCTGCTCTCGCGCCGGCTCTTTTTTACGTGGTTTATGGCAAGGTTTTTTGCTATCCTCACAAGCCACGCCGTAAAATTAGTGCCCGGGGTGTAATTTTCTATTGCGGCAAGCGCGCGCAGGTAAGTTTCCTGCATTACGTCCTCCGCATATCCCTTGTCGCGCACGGTATACAGCGCGGCAAAATATACCGCGCGGTTGGTGCATTCGTAGATGTAATCGAACGCTCTCCGCCCGCCCGCGATATATTCGGCGACCTTTTGTTCCAATTTTGTGCCGTTCATTATCTTGTCCGCCGCGCAACTATCCTTTATAATATAAACAATTTAAAAGTGCGGATTGTTGGCGCTTTAATAAAATTTCCTGCAAAAATAATAACATTTTACGGCGGCAATGTCAATAGCCGGCTTTTTGGCTTTTGTGATTTGCCTCACGGATTGACAATGCCGCGCCTCGCGTGCTATAATTTTAACATCGGGCGGGCATCGTTTGCCCGCCGTAAAAACGGCGGGTTTGCCCGCATGCGGAACGGATAAATGAAGTCGGCTTTTATAGATAAACTTAAAGAATCGCTCTCGTCGATACTGCCCGTAGCGGCAATAATACTCGTGCTCTCCGTCGTCTTCGGCGTCGGCACCTACCAGTTCGTGCTCTTTTTGCTGGGCGCCGTCATGCTCGTTTTGGGGCTGTCGCTCTTCAACATGGGGGCGGACATGTCCATGCTCGTCATAGGCGAAAAGATAGGTTCGGTCGTCACCCACTCAAAAAAGGTCTGGCTCATAGCTTTGATATCCTTTGTTATAGGCATAATCGTCACTATGGCGGAACCCGACCTGCAGATACTCGCGGGCTATGTGTCGGAGGCGATAGACAGCTGGGTGCTCATAATAACGGTGGCGGCGGGGGTAGGCATATTCCTTACGGCTGCCATGCTGCGCATCGTGTTCAAGGTGCGCCTTTCGCTGCTGCTCATCATCTTTTATGCGGTGGCTTTCGCGCTCGCCTTTTTATTTGTCGATCCCAGTTTCTGGGCTATAGCGTTCGATTCGGGCGGCGTGACCACCGGCCCCATGACCGTTCCGTTCATAATGTCGCTCGGCGTGGGCGTGGCTTCCATAAGGAGCGACAGAGAGGGCAAGGACGACTCGTTCGGTCTCGTGGCGCTCTCCAGCGTGGGCCCCATCATAGCCGTGCTCGTGCTCGGCATAATAAGCGGGGCGGAGGGCATCGAATATGCCGTGAGCGAAAGTTCGCCCGCAGTCGGCAACACCGACGCCGCCCTGCTTGAATTTCTGCGCGGTATGGGCAAGTATGCGGGCGAGGTCGGCATAGCGCTTGCCCCCATAATAGCCTTTTTTATCATCTTTCAGATAGCCGTGCGCGTCTTCCACAAGCGCCAGATAGTGCGCATAAGCGTAGGCATAGTCATAACCTTTCTCGGGCTCGTGCTGTTCCTTACAGGCGCCAACGTCGGCTTTGCCCCCATGGGCACGCTCATAGGCGAAGGACTGGGCGGCGTAGCGGGCGGCTGGCTGCTCATCCCCGTGGGGATGCTCATAGGCTACTTCGTCGTCGCGGCGGAACCTGCCGTGCACGTGCTCAACAAGCAGGTGGAAAGGATGAGTGCGGGCGCGATAAAGGCGCGCTCCATGATGCTTGCGCTCAGCATATCGGTGTGCTGCGCCCTCGGGCTGGCGATGCTCCGCGTGATAACGGACATAAACATAATGTACGTGCTCGTTCCCGGCTATGCGGCGGCGCTGGTGCTCACGTTCTTCACCCCCAAATTGTTTACGGGCATAGCGTTCGACTCCGGCGGCGTGGCGTCTGGCGCGATGGTGTCCGCCTTTGTCCTGCCGATGGCGATAGGCGCCTGCGGCGTGATAGCGGGCGAGGCGGCTGCGGCTGAGATAATGACGGACGCGTTCGGATGCGTGTCCTTCGTGGCGCTGATGCCGCTTATAACCATACAGGTGTTCGGCATAATGTACAGGCACAAGACGTCAAAGATAAAGCGTACCTTCCTTACAGTGGAAGACAGGATAATCGAATACGAGGTGAACTGAAACATGGAAAAACTCACCCTCGGGCGTTTTCCCTCGGCCCGTCCGCTGCGCGGCGCAAGGCAACCCTCGCGGCCAAACAGGGCTAAACTTCTTATAAGCATAGTAAACCGTGGCGACGACGAGCGCATCGCCGCTATACTCAACGATTTTTCCGTGGCGCTCACGTTCTCCGTGCCGGGCATGGGCACGGCGCGCAGCGCGGTATTGAACTACCTCGGCATCGGCACGAGCGAAAAATCCGTGATGCTTTCGCTCATTCCCGAAAGCGACGAGGCTGCGATATTGCAGGAAATAAGCAACAAGATGCTGCTATACCTTGTCGGCCGCGGGATATCGTTCACCGTGCCGCTCTCCGCCGTGTCTGAGATAGTCGCAAACGGCATATGCGCCGCCGCGGCGGCAAAAACTGTTGAAGGGAGGAACATAATGCAGGACAGTCAGCGCAATTACGACCTTATAGTCGCCATAGTGGCGGAAGGCTATGTGGAAGAGGCGATGGAGGCGGCCCGCTCGGCGGGCGCCGCGGGCGGCACGGTCATACGTGCCCGCTCCATAGAAAACGCCAAGGCGGAACAGTTTGCGGGCATATCCATAAGGGAGGAATCGGAAGTGCTCCTCATCCTTGCCCAAAGGGAGGGCAAACTCGCTATAATGGACGCCGTGGCAAAGTCCGCAGGTTTAAAGACGGAAGCGGGCGGCATACTCTTTTCCCTCCCCGTGGACAGGACTGTCGGCGTCGGCGCCGTCGGTGCGCAGCGCCCCGCGCAGGAAGAGGACGGAAAAGTTTAAACTTTTATCAAAAATGTTCAAAAAGTAAGCCCCGCGGCGCGATATCGCGCCGCGGGGCTGCCGCTTTAAACGTTATTTTTCGGGGAATGCCCTCTTGTAGGCATTTATGCTCTCTTCAACTATCTCTATGGCGCGCTTTTTGCCCATTATCTCGGAGACGGTCGTGTGCTTGTGTTCCAGCTGCTTGTACACCTGGAAAAAGTGTTTCATCTCTTCAAAGATGTGTTTGGGCAGCTGTTCAAGCTCCGTATAGCAGTTGTATGTCGGCTCCTTGAAAGGTATGGCTATTATCTTGGAGTCGTCTTCGCCCTCGTCCGACATGTTTATCACGCCTATCGGGTAGCACCGCACGATGGAGGCAGGCAGTACGGGCTCGCTGCACAGTACGAGCACGTCCAGCGGGTCGCCGTCGTCTGCAAGCGTGCGCGGTATAAAGCCGTAGCTTGCGGGATAGACGGTGGAAGTGTACAGCACCCTGTCCAGCCTTAAAATGCCCGTCTCCTTGTCCAGCTCGTATTTGGAGCGGGAGCCCTTTGTTATCTCTATGTACGCCATAAAGTAATCTTTTTTGATGCGATAGGGAGCAATGTCGTGCCATAT
The DNA here is from genome assembly GCA_944353935.1 of uncultured Clostridia bacterium. GTDB lineage: Bacteria > Bacillota > Clostridia > Christensenellales > Borkfalkiaceae > Coproplasma. The sequence continues at coordinate 7,523 of CALVPV010000037.1, forward strand.
GTTCATATGTTCCCTCCTTATATCGTGTGCCGCGCTTTAACACGCCTTTCCACTACATTTTAACACAACTGTGCAAATAAGGCAATACCCGGCGGCAATTTTTACCGCCGTTTTTTTGCCGCGTATATATCGATTACGGCTATTTTTTGCCGTCATCTTAAAATTATCAGCTTGTTCTTTGCGCGCGTTATGGCGGTGTACAGCCAGCGCGCCCTGTCCTCTTTAAAGGCGTAACTCTCGTCAAACACCACGGCGCTGTCAAATTCCGATCCCTGTGCCTTGTGGCAGGATATGCAGTAGCCGTATTCAAAGCGGTTTAGCGTGAATGCGCCCGTGGCGTTGCCGTCCTCGTCAAATCTTTCAAAGTAGTCGCCGTGGCGGTAGCGGTAGGCGCCGTTTTCAAATATGCCGGTATCGAACGGCACGATTTCCGGGCAGTCCTCCTCCATAAAATCGGCGCGGAAGGTCATAAAGCCCATGCTCTCGCCCTCGTACTTCACTTCGCGCACGTAGCCGATTATGCCGTTGACCATATTGTAGCGCGCGTCCTCGTCTATGAACTGTTCCCAGTTGTTAAGCGTGCATATAAGTTTTTCGCCCTTTTGCGGCAGGCCGTGAAAGTTCAGGTATCCGCGCATCTCGTCGTTGATCTTGGCGCGCGTCCTGTTTATCCCGCAGATTATCTGTTCCGCCTTTAAAAAATACTTTTTTCTGTATTCCGGCTTCAGCCTGCGCGCGCTTAGCACAAAGGCGCGGTCGCCGTAGTTGCCGTAGGGTATGTATTTGCCCTCCATCGCGTCGCGCGCCAGCCTTATTATGGGGTTGCCCTCCTGCTGCCGCACTATCGTTTTAAGGCAGATGTCCGGTTGGCTCAAAAAGCTGTTCATTCCCTCTACGGGCGGGAGCTGTGCGTTGTCGCCGCACACTATCATCTTTACGCCGAAGCGGAGTATGTCCGAAAGCACTTCGTCCGAGACCATTGAAAATTCGTCCAGCACGATGAGCTTTATGGCCTTGTCGATGCTCTCCCTGCGGCGGAACACCAGCCTTTCCACCTTGACAGGCTTGCCGTTTATAAGCGTTTCGCTCTCTTCGGTCATCGCCTGGTAGATCAGCCTGTGAAGGGTGGTGGCGGGTATCCCCCCGCGTATCAGCACGGTCGCCGCCTTGCCCGTTGGCGTCACGAATGCCGCACTCTTGTCCGGTACCAGCCCGAGCGTTTCGCATACGGTATGCCTGAGCAGCGTAGTCTTTCCCGTGCCGGCGAGCCCCGCAAGCACGTATACCTGCCGCGTTGAATTTTTATACCAATCCGCAATGGACTTGTCCGCCGCCGTCTGGTCGGCTGTCAGCTCTGCAATCATACATATATTATACCGCTCAAACATATGTTTTGTAAAGTGATTTTTGCCGCGGCGTGCTGCATATCCGCATTTTTGTGGTCAGCTTGGTGCCGAGGGCGGAACTTTTCCCAAAAGGCATCATTTGCGCGCGCAATGCGTGTTTTTTGCAAAAAAAGGTCATTTTATCGCAATTTATAATAATTTATAAATTTTCCGCTAAACGGGCGCGCCGATGTTGACTACCGGCGCGATTTGACTTATAATATAAACTGTCGGGCGCAGAGAGCGCCTCTCATCTAATTTTCTCGGAGGACAACTATGGGTTACAAGACCAAAGAGTGGCGCAAGTCCATGCGCGTTACCGTAGATTATAACAATATGATGTCCAAATTCCTCGGCGACAGGGGAATAAAGGATGCCGAACTCAGGGCAATGAAGGGCAAGGCGGAAGAGGCGTTCAGGTATGTTGCCGAAAACCGCGGCAAGGACGAACTCTTTATGGGTTGGACGGAACTTCCCTACAACCAGAGTGAGATCGTTGCCGACATCATTGCCACCGCCAAAGAGGTGCGCAAAAACTTTAAATATTTTGTAGTCCTCGGCATAGGCGGCAGCGCGCTCGGCCCCTCCATGGTGTTCAACGCTCTTTGCCATCTTCACCACAACGAGCTCAACTTAAAGGCCCGCGGCGGCGCGCCCAAATTTTATGTGGAGGACAATGTCGATCCGGTGCGCATGAAGGCGCTTTTAGACGTGATAGAGCCTGAAAAGACTTGCTTCAACGTGATATCCAAGTCGGGCGCCACGTCCGAAACCATGACCCAGTACCTCATCATTTCGGATATACTTAAAAATGCCGGCGTAGACCTTGCAAAAAATCTCATATTTACCACCGACGCAAAGAAGGGCAACCTTATAAAGATTGACGATGCTTTCGGCGGCAAGATAAAGAAGTACGTTCTCCCCGACGGCGTAGGCGGCAGGTTCTCCGAACTGTGCCCCGTAGGCCTTCTTCCCGCTGCCGTTCTGGGCATAGACATAAAGGGCATGCTTGCGGGCGCCGCCTATATGGACGGCATCTGCAACAAGCCTCAGATATCGTCCAATCCCGCGCTTGCATGTGCGGCGCTCATGTACATAACGATGAAGCAGGGCAAAAACATACACGTCATGATGCCTTACAGCGACAATCTCCGCCTTCTTTCCGACTGGTATTGCCAGCTCTGGGCGGAGAGCATCGGCAAGCAGGAGGATTATGAAGGCAACATCGTAAATTACGGCACTACCCCCGTAAAGAGCCTCGGCGTTACCGACCAGCACTCTCAGGTGCAGCTCTATACGGAAGGCCCCTACGATAAGGTCATAACGTTTATCTCCGTAGATAAGTACGGCTGCGAGATGCCCATCCCCCACGGCTGCGAGGACATCCCCGACGTTGGCTTTTTGGGCGGGCATACGATGCAGGAGCTCATTCAGGCGGAAAATAAGGCAACGGCGTACGCCCTCATGCGCGCCGGCAGGATGAACTACACCATCCGCGTGCCCGAAGTAAACGCATTCACGATGGGCCAGATAATGTTCATGCTCGAATTGCAGACGGCTTATGCGGGCGCGATGCTCAACATAAACACCTTCAACCAGCCGGGTGTGGAGGCGGGCAAAAAGGCGACGTTCGCCCTTCTCGGCAAAAGCGGGTACGAGGCAAAAAAGGCAGAGATAGACTCCGCCCCCGAACTTGACTCAAAGTACATCGTTTAAAACAATGTGTAACTATCAGCGGGCGGCATAAGCCGCCCGCTTTTCATATCAAAACTTTGCATAATAGCAAAATAATACATATATAACTTTATATTTATATGTAAAAATATAAATAAAACTTTACATAACGGAGGGATTGATGTCGCCTATTGCCATCGCTGCGGCAGCCGTGTGCTCGCTTGCCGCGTTCTGCTGTATTTTTTTGTTGTGTTTTGCCGTGTATGCGCAGCACCGCGGATTTGGCGGCAGGTTTCAAAAGAAGGACTATTTAAAGTATTTTACCGCGGAAGACTTCGGGCTGAAGACGCTCCCCGCGGCAACAAAGTGCGGCGGCACAAGGCTCAACGGCTTTATATACTATAAAGGGGAGCTCTCTTCTGCCGAACGCCTTGTCATTTTTTCGCACGGGATGGGGCCGGGGCAATGTTCCTACACCACCGAGATCGCGTGTCTTTGCAGTGAAGGATGTGCCGTGCTCGCGTTTGACTGCATCGGCTGCGGGATGTCGGGCGGAAAGTCGCTCGGCGGGCTGGAAAATTCCACCCGCTCCCTCGTGGCGGCATATGAGTACGCAAGGTCGGTGCCCCTTTTAAGCGGCGTTAAAGTTTTCTTTGTGGGGCACAGCATGGGGGCATATTCCGCGCTCTGCGCAACAAAGTTCGTCCGTCCCGACGGCGTTGTGGCTTTTTCCGCCCCGGAAAGACCCTCGCTTATGGTCGCGTACTTTGCCGCAAAGGTGACGAGCGGGTGGTTTTCACGCGTTATGCGCCCGTTTGTAAAGGCGGTGACCTTTTTCCGTTTCGGCAGGTATGCCGATCTTTCCGCGTCGCGCTGTATCAAAAGGAGCGGCGTTCCCGCGCTCGTCTTTCAGGGCGATAGGGATGCGGACGTTCCGTTTGAACTCTCCGCCTGCGCCCGCGTGAACGGCGGCAATGTAAGGGCGGAGATGTGCAGCGGCAAGGCTCACAACGTCTATAACACTTTTGCCGCGGAAGGCCTGTTAAAAAGGCTTAAGGACGGCATTTCGCGCATGAATGAAATGAATGACGGCGAGCGTGCCGAATTCTTTTCTTCGCAGGACTACGGTGCGATATGTGAAGAGGATGAGGCGGTGATGGGGGAGGTGCTCCGCTTTATAAAGGGCTGCTGAACCGTGCCGTAGTGCGACGTGCCTTTGGCGGTATCAAGCGTCGCCGTCTGTTTTGCAGGCTGAAAAAAGGTGTCGTTTTAAATAATTGTTCTATAAAGTCGGACGGGTCGATCGGCCCGTCCTTATTTTACCTGTGCTATATTTGCGGCAATAAAAAAACTACCCGATCCCACTGCTGAGTAATAGTGGTGTTCGGATAGTTCCAATTTGGTGACCCCTTTGTAGTTAAAGGCGAACTATTCAGTTCTTCAAACGTTACCGTCTTGCTCTGCCCCTTGTAATTGTATGTAATGACGAAATGGTCGTCATACAGGTAAATACTGTTTACAAAGACGTCAATCAGCCGCTGCTTTCCTTCCTGTGTGGAGATGTCTATCTTGCGGAAGTTATAGAGCGCAAATAGTATCTGTTCCTTTGTCAGCACCGGGTTGCGCGTCTGCGCCTCGAAAAGCTCTATTTCAAGGTTTCGCTTGCGCTCTTCCAACTCGTCCAGCGCCTTCTTCGTCGTGGAAGAATAGATGCCCTGCGTGATTGCCTCGACAAGGTTGTTCAGCTTGGTTTCTACGCCCGTGAGCTGTGCCTGTATAGAAGTTGCTGTGTTATCTTCCCGCAACTGCAATTCATAAATGCGGTCGGCAAGCTCTTCAATCACTTCGTC
>CALVPV010000038.1 GCA_944353935.1 uncultured Clostridia bacterium
AGATCGTCATGGTCACGCCCGTAAAGGCGGGCGGCAAGGTGGAGCCTGAGATATTGTATGCCGCAAAGGTGGCGGGCGCCGACCGCATATTCAAGACGGGCGGCGCGCAAGCGATAGCCGCGCTCGCCTACGGCACGCAGAGCATACCCAAGGCGGACGTCATCGTCGGCCCCGGCAACATCTACGTGGCGCTTGCAAAAAAACTTGTTTACGGGCTCGTGAACATAGACATGATAGCCGGGCCTTCGGAGATACTCATCGTTGCGGACGGCAAGTCAAACCCCGCCTTCGTGGCGGCAGACCTTCTCTCCCAGGCGGAGCACGACAGGTTGGCTTCGGCGGTGCTCGTCACCGAAAGCCGCGAGCTTGCTTACGCCGTGCAGGGCGAGCTCGAAAGGCAGCTCGCCGCCATGCCCAGGGAGGATATCGCCCGCGCTTCCGTTGAAAACAACGGCAAGATAATAGTGTGCGAAAGTATGGAAAGGGCTGTGGATATAGCCAATCTTATAGCCCCCGAACACCTTGAACTGTGCGTGGACGACCCGCTCGGCCTGCTGCCGCGCGTGCGCAACGCGGGCTCGGTGTTCCTCGGCAGGTACACGCCGGAAGCGCTCGGCGACTATTTCGCGGGCCCCAATCACACCCTTCCCACGGGCGGTTCGGCAAGGTTTTCATCCCCGCTCTCGGTGGACGACTTCGTAAAAAAGACGCAGTATATATACTATCCCGAAGGTGCGCTCAAAGGCGCGGCGGACAGCGTTGTAAAGTTTGCTCAAAGCGAGGGACTGTACGGGCACGCAGAATCGGTAAAGATCCGCGTCAATAAGGCATAGTACGGGGGTAATTTGTATGTCACGCTTTTTGTGCGCAGAGCTTGCGGCGCTAAAGCCGTATGTCCCCGGCGAACAGCCGCAGGACAAAAAGTATATAAAGCTCAACACCAACGAAAGCCCCTTTCCGCCCGCGGAAGAGGTCGCCCTCGCCGTCGCCCGGCGCGAAAAGTCGCTCAACCTGTACTCCGACCCCGACTGCCGCGCGCTCAAAAGTGCGGCGGCGGCGCTCTACGGGCTGGACGAGGGCTGCGTGAGCCCGGGCAACGGGTCGGATGAAAACCTCGCCCACATATTCGCCGCCTTTTTAAAGGACAAGGGTGTGGCGTTCCCGGACGTCACCTACGGCTTTTACGCTGTGCTTTGCTCGGCGCTCGGCATACGGCGCACGGTGGTGCCTTTAAGGGAGGACTTTTCCGTGGACGTTGCCGACTATGCTTCGGTCACTTGCCCCGTGTGCCTTGCCAATCCCAACGCGCAGACGGGAATTTGCCTCCCCCTGCGGGATATTGAAAAACTGGTATTGCAAAATCGGCAAAGACTTGTTATAATAGATGAGGCGTATATAGATTTCGGCGGGCAGTCGTGCGCCCCGCTCGTAAAAAAATACGACAATCTCATCGTCGTGCAGACGATGTCCAAGTCGCGCTCGCTCGCCGGTGCGCGCGTCGGGTTCTGCTTTGCCTGCCCGGAGGTCGCCGCGGACATAGAGCGCGTGCGCTGTTCGCTCAATCCGTATAATGTCAACAGCATGAGCATGTATGCCGCCGTTGCGGCGCTGGGGGCGCGCGCATACTTTGAAGAGTGCGTTCAAAGCGTCATATCCGTGCGCGGATATACCGCGGAGCGCCTTAAAGGCATGGGATTTGAAGTGCTGCCCTCCTCGGCTAATTTTTTAATGGCAAAAAGGGCGGGTACAGGCGGGCATGAGCTGTATGAAAAACTAAAAGAACGCGGCATACTCGTGCGCCATTTTGCCGAAGGGCGCATCGCCGATTTTATCCGCGTGAGCATAGGTACCCGCGCGCAGATGGACCGATTCCTCGGCGCCGTGCGCGATATTTTGGGGGAGGAATAAAATGAGAGCGGCACAAGTAAAAAGAAAGACAAATGAAACGGACATAACCCTTCGCCTTGACCTTGACGGGGAGGGGAACTACGATATAGCCACGGGCTGCGGCTTTTTTGACCACATGCTGCAGCAGTTCGCCCGCCACGGCGGGTTCGACATCCGCCTTGAATGCAGGGGGGACATCGAAGTGGACTGCCACCACACCGTGGAGGACTGCGGCATCGCGCTCGGCACGGCTTTTGCGCAGGCGCTGGGCGATAAACGCGGCATATCCCGCTACGGATGGGCGGCGTTGCCCATGGATGAAGCGCTCGTTTTGTGCGCCGCGGATATTAGCGGCAGGGCGGCGGTAAACTTTGACGTCGCCTTCCCGGGCGAATACCGCCTCGGCGACATGGACGCCGAGCTCGTAAAGGAATTTTTCCTCGCGTTCGCGCGCGCCTGCCCCATGGCGCTGCACTTTAAAAAGCTGTACGGCGAAAACAACCACCACGTTGCCGAATGCGCCTTTAAGGCGTTTGCAAAGGTGATGGCGCAGGCTGTGAGCATAGATCCCCGCCGGGCGGACAGGCTGCCCACCACAAAGGGGACGCTATGATAGCCGTCATAGACTACGGCGTCGGCAACCTCTTTTCGCTTGCGGCGTCGCTCAAATATACGGGCGCGGAGAGCGTCGTCACCGCGGATGAACGCGTGATATCACGTGCCGATTCCGTCATACTCCCCGGTGTGGGCGCCTTTGCGGACGCTCGCGAAAAGCTCGTGTCCACGGGGCTTGTGCCCGTGCTGGACAGGCACGTGCGGGCGGGCAAGCCGCTGCTCGGCATATGCCTTGGCATGCAGCTGCTGTTTGAACGCAGCTACGAATACGGCGAGCATGAGGGGCTCGGCTACATTAAGGGCGAGGTGCGCCCCATCGCACCCGATCTCAAAGAGCGGCTCAAAGTGCCGCATATGGGCTGGAACAGCCTTAAATTCGTGCGGCAGTCGCCGCTGTACAAGTACCTTGAGCAGGGCGAATACGTCTACTTCGTCCACTCGTATTACGGCACGGGCTGCGCGGAAAGCACCACCGCGGTAAGCGGCTACGGCGGCATAGACATAACGGCGTCGGTGGAATGCGGAAACGTGTTCGGCACGCAGTTCCATCCGGAAAAGAGCGGCGCGGCGGGGCTTAAAATCCTGCGCGCCTTTGGCGAGCTCGGCGGCTGAACGGTAAATTATTATAACGGTTGATTAAAAAAGGGCGGCATATATGCCGCAAATATTGCAATTTTCCGCCTGCGGGCGGGCAAAAAAAAGGAGGAATGCCATGCACGTCTACCCTGCCATAGACATCCGCGGCGGAAACGCCGTAAGGCTCGTGCAGGGCGACTATTCCAGGGAGAAGGTCTATTCCATAAATCCCGTGGACGTCGCCTTAAAGTTCAAAGAGGCGGGCGCGAGCCGCCTGCACGTCGTCGATCTTGACGGCGCGCTCGAAGGCGAGCTCGTAAACAAGGACATAATCAAAAAGATAGTGGAAAAGTGCGGGCTCTTTGTTCAGGTGGGCGGCGGCGTCCGTTCGGTGAACAGGATATCCGAATACCTCTCCGCGGGCGCTTCGCGCGTCATACTGGGTTCCGCCGCCGTGGAGGACGAAGGCTTTGTAAAGGACGCGGTGCGCTTCTTTGGCGACAAAGTTGCCGTGGGCGTGGACGCGCTCGGCGGCAAAGTGGCGATAGGCGGCTGGAAAAAGGTGACGGATATAGATGCCTACGGCTTTTGCGAAAAACTGCGCGACGACGGTGTAAAGACCGTGATTTGCACGGACATATCCCGCGACGGCGTCCTTGGCGGCACCAACCTTTCCGCCTACGAACGGCTGGTGGGGATCAAGGGGCTGCGCGTCATCGCCTCCGGCGGGATAACTTATTACGACGAGCTGGAAAAGCTCAAGGACATGGGCGTGCGCGGCGCCGTGATAGGCAAGGCTGTGTACGACGGCGCGATAGATCTCGGCAGGGCCGTGCGGATGTGTGAAGATGCTCGCTAAAAGGATAATCCCCTGCCTGGACGTAAAGGACGGCATGGTGGTAAAGGGAAAAAATTTCACGGGCATACGCGAGGTGGAATCGCCCGTTGCGCTCGCGCAGCGCTACAACCTTTCTGGCGCGGACGAGCTCGTGTTCTACGACATAACGGCGTCCAGCGACGGGCGCGCGCTGTTTGCCGACACGCTCAGGCAGGTGGCGTCCTGCATATTCATCCCGCTCACCGTGGGCGGGGGCATAAACACCTTGGACGACTTTGACAGGGTGCTCAAGTGCGGCGCCGACAAGGTGAGCGTCAACACCGGCGCCATACGCGACCCCTCGCTGATAGGCAGGGCGGCAAAGCGTTACGGCGACCAGTGCGTGGTGCTCTCCATGGACGTCAAGCGCGTGGACGGCAAGTTTTCCGTCTTTTCCCACGGGGGGCGCGTGAATACGGGCATTTCGGCGGAGGAATGGGCGTACCGCGGTCAGGAGGAGGGCGCGGGCGAACTCGTATTGAACAGCATTGACACCGACGGCGTAAAAAACGGCTACGACTGCGAGATGCTGCAAAAGGTGTGTTCGCGGCTGTCCATCCCCGTCGTCGCCAGCGGCGGCGCGGGCAAAAAGGAGGACTTTTCCGCCCTGTTCGGCACCGTCCCGCAGGCGGACGCTGCGCTCGCCGCCTCGGTGTTCCACTTCGGCGAGATAAATATAACCGAACTAAAAAACTATCTTTCGGGCTGCGGCGTGCACGTGCGCCTTTAACGGCGTGCGGCGCGGCATCAAAATATATGAGGAAACTTTTATGAAACTTTTGGATATAGACAAACTCGTGTTCGATAAAGACGGGCTCATCCCCGCCGTGGTGCAGGACGCCTATTCTAAAAAGGTGCTCACCGTGGCGTATATGAACAGGGAGAGCCTTGAAATAAGCATCAAGCGCAGGCTCACCTGTTTTTACTCCCGTTCGCGCAAAAAGCTGTGGCTCAAGGGAGAAACTTCCGGCAACTTTCAGCACATAGTGTCCATCACCGCCGACTGCGACTTTGACAGCCTTGTGATAGAAGTCGTAAAGGACGGTCCCGCCTGCCACCTCGGCACGGACAGCTGCTTTTCCAATCCCGTGTACGAAAACGAGGATATCGGCGAATTTTCCATGGAGGAGCTGTACGACGTGATAAAGGGCAGGAAGGATGAGCCCAAAGAGGGATCCTATACCTCCTACCTGTTCGATAAGGGCGTGGACAAGATTTTAAAAAAGGTCGGCGAAGAATGCACGGAGGTCGTCATAGCCGGCAAGGGCGGCGACAAGGAGGAGATCGTGTTTGAAATTTCCGACCTTACCTACCACGTGCTCGTGCTCATGGCGGAATACGGCATCACGATAAACGACATAAAGGCGCAGCTCGCGTCCCGCCGCGTCGTGGATAAAAAGGTCAAGCAGGAAAGGTTGCAGTGATATATTGAGTCGATACGTAAAAAAATTACGGAATAATTATGCGGAAAAACTCCTGTATTCATCGGCATTTCGTGCGCCTGTAAGGGCGCCGAATGGTATCCGTGTAAATTATTTACCTGTTTTCGATGTGGCTGCTAAGCGCTATACGTAATTTTTTTACACTATAATAGGACGGCTTTTTTAAGCGTTTCAGGAGGGTGCCCATGCCGCTTATAAAATCCAATGTGCATACGCACACCGTCTTTTGCGACGGGGCGGACACGCCCGAGCGGATGGTGCTTGCCGCCATCTCGGCGGGGATGGATACGCTCGGCTTTTCACACCATTCGTACACCCCGTTCGATACGTCCTACTGCATACGCGACTACGGCGCATACCGCGCGGAAGTGGAGCGGCTCAAAGGCGCGTATGCGCAAAAGATCGCGCTGCTGCTCGGCGTGGAGCTCGACCTCTTCGGGCAGCGGCCGCCTGAATGCGATTTTGTAATAGGTTCGGTGCACTATCTTAAAGAGGGCGAAAAAAATTACCCCGTCGATCTTTCGCCGGCGGCGTTCGCTTCGGCTGTCGGGGAGGCGTTCTGCGGCGACTTTTATGCCGCTGCGGAGCGGTACTTTGAGCAGGTTGCGCAGCTTGCGGCGCAGGTGTCGCCCGACGTCTACGGGCATTTTGACCTTATAACAAGGTTCAATGCGGGCGGCGCATTTTTCGATGAGGGCGCCGCGCGTTACAAAAGGGCGGCGCTTTTTGCGGCGCAGGCCCTTCCCGCGGGGGCGGTGGTGGAGGTCAACCTCGGCCGCCTGTTCAAGGGCGAGGGCGACATATACCCCTCCGTCTGGCTGCTGCGGGAGCTCAACGAGCTCGGCTGCAGGTTCATGCTCTCGTCCGACGCGCACACCGCCGCGGCGCTCGGGTTTGCGTTCGACGAAACGTGCGCCCGCCTAAAAAAATACGGCATAAGGCAACTCGTAAGGTACAAGGGCGGCGTGCTTACGGACGTGGAACTATAATTTTTTTGCGGCGCTATACGTCGCCGTGCGGTATATCTATGACAAAGACAAACGCGATGCGCATCCTGGAAAGGAACGGCATAATTTACAATGTGCATACATATGAGGGCGGCGCCCTCTCCGGCGTGGAGGTGGCGCAAGTTTTGGGCGAGGACGCGGAGCGCGTGTTCAAAACTTTGGTGACGGCTGCCGCGCCGGGCAGGTATTACGTATTTGTCATCCCCGTGGCCGCCGAACTCGACTTAAAAAAGGCGGCGCGCGCCGCGGGTGAAAAGTCGGTGGAAATGCTGCCGCAAAAGCAGCTGCTGCCCGTCACGGGCTATATCCACGGCGGCTGTTCTCCCGTCGGGATGAAAAAGCCGTTCCCGACTTTTTTGGATGTTTCTGCCGCGGGCAATAGGATATTTGTCAGCGGGGGCAAGGTGGGCGTGCAGGTGGAACTTGACGCCGCCGACGTGATCTGCGTAACGGGCGGCAAGTATGCAGAACTTGTAAGATGAGCGCCCGTGCCATGCGATTGACCGCATAGTATGCCAGATCTAAGCGATATTTAAAGTTATATAAGTTAATGCGGTATGCCGCGGGAAGGCTTGTAAAAAGCCTTCCCGCGGCATATTTTTTGCACCGTAAATATAAGCGCGCTCTGCGCTGCCGGACGCGCAAAAACGGCTGCCGTCCGCTGCATGCGTAACGCTCGGCGGGAAAAATTTCACCCCTCTATTGCAAAATAAATTTGTGTGTGCTATACTGTAAATGCTATATGTAAGTACTGTATTGTAAGTGCTGCATAAAGCTGATCTCTCCGCAGCGGGGCGCGTTGTCACGATTTTGCGGGGAAGTCTGCAAAGCGGCGGTCCGGGGTATGCTTGAAGTTGTTTATATAAGGCGCGCCTTCGGCAGGGCGCGTTTTTTGATGATAAAAACTTTCAGGAAGGTGGAAAATGAATAAAAAACTGTTTTTGCTTGCCGCGGCAGCCGTGGCTGCGGCATTGTGTGCGTTCGGGTTTGCCGCCTGCGGCCATACCCACGATATGGCGTACCATGCCGCCGCATCCGCAACTTGCACGGAGGACGGCAATGTCGAGTACTGGTATTGCCGGGGTTGCAACAAATACTTTGCCGACGAAGACGGCAAAGAGCAATTGGAGGGCGGCGATGTCGTCATCAAAGCCACGGGGCACAGTTGGGACGAAGGCGAGATAACGACGGAGCCGACGTGTGCCGAAGAGGGCGAAAAGACCTTTACCTGCACCGTATGCAAACAGACAAAGACGGAGAGCATCGGCAAAGGCCCGCATACATATTCTTTGGAATGGAGCAGCGATAAAACTCACCATTGGCATGCCGCCACTTGCGAACATTCCGACCTGGTTGCGGATAGAGCCGAACATTCCTGGGATGAGGGCGTGTGCTCCGTATGCGGCAAATTGCGCACCGAAAATCTGGAATATACATTGAGTTCGGACGGTACATATTATAGCGTTTCAACAGGTTCGTGCAGAGACAGCGATATTTATATCCCTGCGGAGTATAACGGCATTCCCGTCAGGGCAATAGCCGATCATGCGTTTGAGGACGGGTACTACTATGTCGTCAACGTGTTCATTCCGGATAGCGTGACTTCTATAGGCGAGTATGCGTTTTCCGGGTGCGTAAATCTTAAAAACATTACTATTCCGGCCGGCATTACCGATATAGGGAACGGTGCGTTTGAGTACTGTTCCGCCCTTGAAAGCGTGGTTTTGCCAAATGGCCTTAAAAATATAGGGTGGAATATGTTCTGTGATTGCTGGAGCCTTACCTCCGTCACCATTCCGGATGGCGTGACGAGCATAGGCGAGTATGCCTTTTCCGGCTGCGAGAGCCTGGAAAACGTCGCCATTCCTGACAGTGTAACTATCATAGATAGTTATGCATTTTTTGGTTGCAGCAGTCTGAAGAGCGTCGATATCCCCGACGGAGTTAAAAAACTCGGATATTCCGCTTTTTCCGTCTGCAGTAGCATTGAAAGTGTTGTTATTCCAAGTGGCGCAGACATAGAGGATGATCTGTTTGCTAGATGCTCCGGTCTTACGAGCGTCGTTTTGCCCGATGATCTTGAAATAATTACGGCCGGGATGTTTTCAGGCTGCAGCAGCCTGAAGAGTATTGATATTCCCGACGGCGTGAAGACTATAGGTGATTCTGCGTTTTTAAATTGCAGCAGTCTTGAAAGTATGGTCATTCCCGACGGCGTAACGGATATCGGGGATGGCTTGTTTGAGGGATGCTCCGGCCTTACGAGCGTTGTTTTGCCTGATGATCTTAAGGTTATAGGGGCATGGATGTTTTCCGGCTGCAGCAGCCTGAAGAGTATTGATATTCCCGACAGCGTAAAGGTTATAGGCGACCGTGCGTTTTCACGCTGCGACGGCCTGATCGGTATAGAAATTCCCGACGGGGTGACGGTTATAGGTTCAGACGCGTTTTTCCGCTGCGTCGGTCTAACCGCCTTTACTATTCCGGACAGCGTAACAAGCATAGGCGATGCCGTGTTCACCGGGTGTACCGGCCTTGAAAGTATAGTCATCCCAGACAGCGTAACTATCATGGGGGATGGAGTGTTTGAAGACTGCACAAGCCTTAAAAGCGCCACTATCGGGAACGGCGTGACCGATATGGGCAGCAGGATATTTTGCTATTGCACCGGCCTTGAAAGTGTGGTGCTTCCCGACGGATTGAAGCGTATCGGCATATATTCGTTCTACTATTGTTCAAGCCTTACAAGCATAGCCATTCCCGAAGGCGTTACAAGCATAGACATGGATGCGTTTACCGGTTGTGAAAACCTTGCAAGCGTATATATAGCGGATATAGCGGCGTGGTGTTCGATAGATTTTGCCGCTCAAAGCGTCAACCCGTTGAGTGGCGGCGCGGATATCTATATTGACGGCGAGTTGGTGACTGAGCTTCTGCTCCCCGAAGGGGTAAAGACTGTAGGCGACTATGCGTTCTACGGTTGCAGCAGTCTTGAAAGCATAACTCTGCCGGACAGCTTGACGGATATAGGCGAATTCGCGTTTAGCGGCTGTAGTGCCGAGATAATTTGGGGCGCAAATTGCGCGATCGACTCCTTGGGAGAGTATTCTTTTGCGGGATATGAGGGGACGAGCATAGCCATCCCCGACAGCGTGACGAGCATAGGCGATTATGCATTTTCAGGTTGCGGCAATCTTACAAGCATCGTCATACCGGACGGTATAACTACAGTTGGCATGAAAGCGTTCTCGGGATGCGACGGTATAGCCGAAATTCAAAACGGTGTGGCATATGTCGGTAAACTGGCGGTGTCTTTTGGCGACGAAGCGACGGATGTTGTGCTGCGCGACGGTACTACCGTTATAGCAAACAGAGCTTTCGCTGCCCACAATAACCTTACAAGCATTACCATTCCCGGCAGCGTAAAGACCGTAGGCTCGAATGCGTTTTCCTCATGCGACAGCCTTAAAAATGTAGTCATCTCCGACGGAGTGACAAGCCTCGGGGCGTATGCGTTTTACGGTTGCGACAGTCTTGAAAGCATTACCATCCCCGATAGCGTAACGAGCATGGGATATAATGTGCTTGCAGAATGTGACAGCCTTAAAAGCGCCACTATCGGGAACGGCGTGATCGATATGGGCGACCGTGTGTTTTACGGCTGTTGGGCGCTGGAGAGCGTAGTGCTTCCCGACGGGTTGAAGAGCATCGGCATATATGCGTTCTGCGATTGTGCAAGCCTTACAAGCATTGTTATTCCGGACAGCGTAACAAGTATAGGCATATCCGCCTTTGAAAATTGCAGAAGCCTTACAGGCATTACCATCCCCGTCGGTGTGACGGATATCGGGGAATCGTCGTTCTCCGACTGTGAGGGTTTGATCATCTATTGCGAAGCGGAAAGCCGCCAAAGCGGCTGGGACAGCGGTTGGGCGGGCGACTGCAGGGTCGTTTGGGATTGCAACAATAACGATGTTGCCGACGACGGCAATATATATAGACGGCAATATATATATTTCGTTGGGCGGGCTGCAGTATGCCGTAAAGGAAGGCACGGCGACGTTGTTGCAGCAGGTGCAAGGCATTTCCGGCGAGGTAGTCATCCCCTCGGCAATAGAGCATGGCGGCGTTAAATATGCCGTTGCCATAGGCAAAAACGCGTTTAAAGATTGCAGGAGCATTGAAAGCGTAGTCATCTCGGACGGGATAACAAGCATAGGCGCGTACGCGTTTTTCGGCTGCGCTGATCTTGTATCCGTCACTATTCCTGAAAGTGTAAGCAGCATCGGTGCGAGCGCATTCTGTGGCTGTTTCAGCCTTAAAAGCATTACTATCCCCAAAAATGTCAAGGAGATAAGCAATGATATGCTCATGTCGTGCGAGGGACTTGAAAGCATCGTCATCCCCGACGGTGTAACGCGCATAGGCGAGCGTGCGTTTTTCTGTTGCAGCGGCCTTACGTCCATCACCATTCCGGATAGTGTGACAAGCATAGGGTTTAACGCGTTCGGCGACTGCGACGGCCTTGAAAGTATTGTAATTCCCTGCGGGGTAAAGAATATAGAAGACAATACGTTTTCCGGTTGCGAAAATCTTAAAAGCATCATCCTCCCGGACGGTTTAGAGAATATAAGCGCATATGCGTTCAGCAATTGCTATAGCCTTGAAAGCATAGTCATCCCCGACAGCGTGACGCAGATATGGGGTTTCGCGTTCCTTAATTGCTACAGCCTTAAAAGTATAGTCATTCCGGACAGCGTGACGTTTATGGATTTCCGCGTGTTTTCCAACTGCGACAGCCTTACCGTTATCTACTGCGAAGCCGAAGAAAGGCCGAGCGGGTGGAGCGATGATTGGAATTATGAAGATGTCGCCGTGATTTGGGGGTATAAGCCCGAAGAGGCGGCCGACTAAACATCATGGAGGGATCGTCTGTTTTAAGCGCATTTTTGGGATAATTTAAAAAGCTAAAGTTGTATGGGGGCGGCGCTCTGCGCCGCCCCATATGTTTTATATTTGGATAAGCAGGCCCTGCCGGGCGTTTAAGCCGGCAGGGCATTTTTGTTAAAAAGTTACAGCAAAAGCGTACTTTTATTGACTTTAAAAATATATCAAATTCTTATTGCAAATCGCGCGATTTTATGCTAAAATAGTCGTAAGAATACGAATTTGCGAAAATCGGCGCACATACAGTAAAAGTACACATTTACTATAAATGCGCCGAGTGGGAGAAGCTGAGTGGCTAAATATGCGTATGCGCGTCCCCTGCAAAAGGGGCAGAGTTTAGGCAGGCAAACGCAGGTTTTTCTACAATTCGGGGTGCCTAAATCAAATATTATCATAGATGAGCAGATCGGCGTGCGCAATATGTACGGCGAGCTTTTGCAATCTATAAAAAAGGGGGATTTACTTGTAATCAAATCCCTGACCGCGCTCGGCGACGGCTACGATAACATCGCATGCGAATGGCTCAGGATAGCCGACGTCATCGGTGCGGACATCTGCGTGCTGGATATGCCCGCCATAGACACGCGCGCAGGCGAGGACAGAAAGGTGGTCATCTCCGCCGTGGCGCAGATACTCGGCTACTGCGCGGAAAAGGAGAGGGCGCACAGCGCGCTGCAGGCAAAGGGCATACAGTCGGCAAAGCAGCGCGGCGTAAAGTTCGGCAGGCCGCCCAAAAAGTACAGCGAAGAGTTCATTGCAACGGTGACGCGTTTCGTGGAAAAGCGCATCTCGCTGGAAGAGGCGCTCGTCGCCACCCACATGAAGCAGTCGAGCTTTTATTACCACAAGCACAAGCTGGAACTTTCAGGCATCGTGCCGTCGGGCGGCAAAAACCGTTTGGGCGGCAAAGGCGACGCGTAGCGCGCGGCAAAACGATCGCAAAATTGCGTTTGATATAACCAAATTTTAAATCGGAGGAGAATAAATGAACACTAAGGTATCATTATTGCGCAGGATA
>CALVPV010000039.1 GCA_944353935.1 uncultured Clostridia bacterium
AGGTGCTCACGGAGGACGACGTTTTAAAAATTTTAAGGGAAAGCATGTGATTTTAAAGAGGCAAGTTTAAAATAAACATCCGCGCGCGGACAAACCGTCCGCGCGCGGATGTTTTAACGAACAAATTATGCCAAAGTAAGTTTAAAATAAATATGTTCGGAAAAAGATAAGGCGGAATTAACTTCCGCCGTTAAATCTTTTTACGACTTCCCGTAAATCTCACGGAAAAAGATTTTTGCATAGCAAAAAGATTTTTCGTGAACCCTTTTCGTGAACCCTTCCCGCAGCAAAGTTCAGCGAGCGGGCGCAAGCGTAAAGAACTTTGCAAGGAAAGATTTTATGCCGCAGCAAGTTCAAAGAATAATTATGCCGAAAAAAGATAAGGCGGAATTGACTTCCGCCGTTAAATCTTTTTACGACTTTCCGTAACCTCACGGAAAAATATTTTGCCGCAGGCGAAAGATTTTTCGTGAACTATTTAAAATAAATAACGTGCGCAAGGCGAATTCAGTTCGCCGTTAAGCGCGACACAATTTGTCGCGTAAGCGAGCTTACCGGAAGTGAATTCGCGCGACTATATAATTGTGGGCTCTAAAATGTCGCGCGAAGAGAAACTTGGTTTTTCAAATCACGGAATTTTTCGTGCGCGGCTCGCGCGAAAAATTCGTGAACTTTTACAAATCAAACGCTATGGCTGTGATGTCGTCGTTGAATTTGCCGCCGCAGAATTGTTTTAAGTTGCGCTGCAGCGCCTTTATGAATTCGTCTGCCGAACGTGAAACGGACAGCGTCTTTATGGCGCGCTCCGCGCCGAACATCTCTCCGCGCGCGTTGCGGCTCTCGGTCACTCCGTCGGTCAGTAAAACCAATATATCCCCGCGCGAATAGCCCAATGTATCTTCAAAGTACATGGGGTTTTCAAACCAGTTTGAAACGGGAGGAGAGTTGAGCGTTATGCGCGTTATGCCGCCCGCCGTCTTAAAAAGTATGGGCACGTTGTGGCCGGCGGTGGAATAGGTTATGCTGTCCTTGTCTATCCTTACGGCGGCAACGGTGACGTAGTTCGTCTCGTCAAGGTTGAGCTCGTTGAACTTTAAGCAGAGGCTGCGTATCGCCTGTGCGGGGGAATATTCCGTCTTGTCGTACGCCGCCTTTACGAATGCGGACAGCATTCCCGCGGAGATGCCCTTGCCGGAGACGTCGGCAATGACGCCGAACGCCGAATCGCCTATCGAATATACGTCGGGCAGGTCGCCGCCTATGCCGCGGCAGGGGATGTACATATAGGAATAGCTGTGTCCCGCCGCCCAGTTTCCCGCGGGCAAAAGGCGCTGCTGTATGTTTTTTGCGCTTGCCAGCTCGCGCGATATCTCCAGCTCGTATGCGTCGTCTATTACGCCCATGTAAAGCCCGTCGCCGAGCGGCTTTACGTTGAGGCTGAAAGAAACGTCGCTCGTCCCGCCGTCGGTATTGACCTTCATCATTATCCTGCGCTGCGTCTCGCTGCCCGAATAAAAGCAGTCTTCAAACGCCTCGCGCAGAGTGCAGTCCCTGCTGCAGCCCGAAAGCCCGCACAGATCGGAGTCTTCGGCGCAGCAGAACAGCCTGCCTATCCTTCCGCGCCTGGCGGCGGAGGGGAAAAGTTCTTTGAACTTTGCGTTGGCAAATACCGCCTTTAAGTTTTTATCCGCTACTATAACGGCCGCGGGTATGCCGTCTATTATGCGTCTGTAATATTTTTCTATCATACTATGTTTCCGGTTTGCGGCATGTGCGCGGCGTTCACGGCACAAAGAATCGCAGTTTGCCCTCCACTATGCGGGCGTCTATCTCCGTATTTTGGTAAATTTCGCCCTCAGCCTGTATGGAGCAGGGCTTTTCCGGTATGAACTTTGCGCTCTTCACGCGCGCGGCGGTCACTTCCTTTATGGAATTTATCCTGCCGAGCATAAGTTTTATAAAGGCGAATATCATTTTGAATTTGGATACGTAGTCCACGATGAGCAGATCCATATACCCGTCGTCAAGTTTTGCGTCGGGGAATAGCTTTATGCCGCCGCCTATCTGCCTGCCGTTGCCGAGTGCGGCTATAAGGCCGTAGTGCTTTTCCCTCTTTCCGTCATATTCCGCGGTAAAGTTGTAACTTTCAAAGTGTTTAAGGCAGTATATAAGGCTGGTAAGGTACCTGCTCTTGCTCGGTTTGCCGCCGGAATATGCCTTTTTCAGTACGTCCACGTCTATGCCCATCCCCACGGCGTTTATGCTCCTTAATCCGTTGGAAAGTTCTATGTGGTCGATGGGGCGGGGAGTGCCCTCGGCTATAAGTTTTGCCGCCTTTTCAATATTTTGGGGTATCTTTGCCGCCACGGCAAAGTCGTTGCCCGTGCCGCAGGGTATGAGCCCCATGGCGCAGCGCTCAAAGTCCGATATGCCGCCTAACACCTCGTGCAATGTGCCGTCGCCGCCCATGACTATGATTGCGCAGTCCTCCCCGAGGGAGGAGAGTTCTGCCGCTATCTCGCCGGCGTGCCCTTGCTTTTTTGTGCGGTGCACGGCGACCTCTTTGCCGTACTTTTTAAATGCGGCAACGGCGCGTGCTATCTTCTTTTCGCCCGTGCGGGCGGAATTTACTATGATGTGGTATTTCATATTCTTTCCCTTTGTATGCCTAAAGCGGCGTATCGCGCACGATTATTATATACCAAATAATTTATAATTGCAATAATTTTAATTTGTGCTATAATATCATTGTAGCGCCGTACGGCGTCTTTTATGGTCAAGGGGGCGTCATGCTGGAAATATTGCCCGAAAAACTTAAAAGCCTGGCATCCGCATGCCGGTTTCCGCTCTATGTGGTGGGCGGCACCTGCCGCGAATATTTAAGCGGCGTCCGCCCCTTGCGGCGCGACTGGGATATCTGCGCGCCCGCTTCCCCGCAGGAGCTTGCCGCGCTTGCGCAGCGGGAGGGATTTGAAACGTGTGCCGTATACAAAAATACGGGCACGGTAAAACTTAAGGCGGACGGGGAGGAATATGAATTTACGTCCTTCCGTTCGGATAAGTACGTGCGCGGTATGCACACGCCGGCAAAGATATATTTTACCGATGATATCCTTTTGGACGCGCGCCGCAGGGATTTTACCTGCAATGCCGTTTACTATGATATATGTGCGGGGCAATTTGCCGATCCGCTCGGCGGTATCGCCGATATCGCCGCAAAACTCGTGCGCACCGTGGCGCCCGCCAAAAAGGTGTTCGGCGAAGACGGGCTCCGCCTCATGCGCCTTGCAAGGCTGTGCGGCGTCACTGGTTTTTCCCCGGATGAAGAGTGTATGGCGGGCGCGGCGGAAAATTGCGCGCTAATAGACGACATCTCCGCGGAGAGGGTGTATGCCGAATTGCACGCCATACTGCACGCGGACGAAAAGTACGGCGAGGACGGGGGACAGTACCGCGCGCTGTGCATATTGCGCGGCACGGGCGTCCTCGGGCGTATCCTGCCCGAGCTTGCGGGCGGCGCGGGCATGAGCCAGCGCAGCGACTTTCATAAATACGACGTGCTTGAACACAGCCTGCGCTGCGTGATGTATGCGCCGCCGGGCATCCGTCTCGCCGCCCTTTTGCACGACGCGGGAAAGCCGTACTGCAAGGTGACGACGGGCACTTTCCACAAACATGAAGAGGAGGGGGAGCGCATCGCGCTCGAAATCTGCCGCAGGCTAAAAGTGCCTAAAAAACTTGCGGAAAGGACGGTGCGCCTCGTGCGGCTGCACATGTACGATTTGGACTGCAACGCGCGCGAAAGCAAAGTGCGCCGCCTTATAATAAACAACTTTGACATATTTGAAGAGCTGCTGCAGCTCAAACAGGCGGATTTTTCCGCCTGCCGCGACGACCTTTCTGTGGCGCCCACCGTAAAAAAGTGGCGCGCCGTGTATGAGGACATGAAGAAGGAGGGCGTGCCCTTTTCCCTCGGCGAACTCAACGTGCGCGGCGGCGACCTTATAGCCGCAGGCGTTCCCGCAAAAAATTGCGGCAGGGTGTTGCAGGCGCTGCTTTCGGAATGCGCCATGCTCCCCGCTCTAAACGAAAGGCCCAGGCTGATCGCGGCGGCGCAGCGGATCGCGCGCACTTATCGGGATGAGGAGGATAGATAATGGAAATACTTATTATAATCGCCATATGCGTGGGCGTTTTGTGTTTTGCCGCCATACTTATGGTGGGCGCAAAGGTAAAAAACAGTTCCGCAGGGCAAAATGAAAAGAGGCTGGAAGAGATATCGCGTTCCATCGTCAGGCTGGAGGGAGCCGTGGGCGAAAGTTCCCGCCTGGTGCAGGCGCAGGAGGCGCGCATTGCCGACATGCGCAACAAGATGGACGCCGACCTCAAGTACATAGCGGAGACTACGTCCGCCTCTGTGGAAAGGATACGCCTTTCGGTGGAAGACAAGCTGTCCTCCACGCTGGACGCCCGCCTTTCCAAGAGCTATTCCGTGATAAACGAACAGCTGGAAAAGGTGTATAAGGGCATAGGCGAAGTCAACACCCTCGCCGCCAACGTCACGGACATCAAAAAGCTGTTTTCCAACGTCAAGCTGCGCGGGACGTGGGGAGAGGTGCAGCTCGGCACTCTCCTTTCGCAGATGCTCGCGCCCAACCAGTACTCGTCGTCCGTAAAGGTGGATGCCCGCAGCGACGGCATGGTGGACTTTGCCGTGCGCCTTCCCTCGCGCGACGAGCGCACCGTATGGCTGCCGATAGACAGCAAGTTCCCCATAGAGGAGTACACCCGCCTTTTGGACGCGTCCGACAAGGCGGAGGCGGCTGCCGCCCTTAAAAAATTGGCTCAGGCGGTAAAGCTACAGGCGGACAGCATAGCGTCAAAATACATATTCCCGCCTTCCACCACCGATTTTGCCGTTATGTATTTGCCGCTCGAAGGGCTGTATGCGGAGATAACGAAGCTGCCCGAACTCGACGGCTATTTAAGAAAGCGCCGCGTGCTCGCCTGCGGCCCCACTAATTTGAGTGCGCTGCTGTCCACCCTGCAGACGGGGTTCAAGACCGTCGCCATAGAAAAGCGTTCGGGCGAGCTCTGGCAGCTTCTGTCCGCGTTCAAAGTGCAGTTCGATAAGTTTGCCGCCGTGCTGGAAAAGACGGGCAAAAAGCTGCAGGAGGCGCAGAACACCATAGAGGAGGCGGGCAGGCGCACGCGCACCATATCCAACAAGCTGCGCACCGTCGCGGACATCGGCGACGAAGAGGCGGAGCGGCTGCTCTCCGACGGCAACGACTGACGCCGCGCATAAATTTTTGTGTGCCGCGGGGCGCGAAGGGTGCAGGTGCGGTGTTAAAAATTACCGTAAATTCCATTATTTGATCATTTTAACTGTTGCTTTTGCGCGCGAAATATAATATAATTAGATAAAGGCGGGATATCCGCAGGCGCCGTCCGCGGTGACGGGCGGGCGCACCTATACCTTTGAGGCGCTCTTGCGCCGGGGGAGAATTTTTTATGGCAAAAGGCGGTTCTAAAGCTTTAACGGGAATACTTTGCTTTATTTTCGGTTTTCTGTTTGCGATCATAGTGGAGGTCGCCGTGATAGCGGCGGGCGTCTACTTTTTGCTCAATGCCGATATAGATAAGCTGCTGAGTACCGTCGGTGTGGAAAATACCGATGAAGAGGGCAAGAACATCTACATCAACACCAACGTGGAAGAGGGCGGCGTTCAAAAGGTCACCGACCTCGTCTCCAGGCTCAAAGAGTTTGCCGACAAGGGGGCGGACAACCTCACCCTGGGCGACTTTACCGACCTGTTCCCCATAGGCGACACCGGTATAGACAGGGTCTATTCCGCGCTCGCGGACGCGCTCTCGTCCTCCGGCATGACCGAAGAGGAGCTGCGCGATATAATTGACGAAGAAGAGCTCAAAGCCACTCCGTTTTCCAAGCTCGGCGAATTTTTTGCCGACTGCGGCAAGGCGGTACCCGTGGACGCCGTTTTGAGCATTGCGGGCATAGACGTGCAGTCAAGCGCGCTCTACCTCTCAATAGCGTACGGCTCGGAGGCCGCCGTAGTCGCGGGCGCGGACGGCTATACGGTACTTTATAAAGATACTTTTGTGCTTGAAGAAGGCAGCTACGTCCGTGCGGACGGCGCCGTCCTTCCCGCATCGCTTGTAAGCTATCTTGAAGAGAGCGCGGGCGGCGACGAATATTATCTGTATTACAGCGTGCACGACGGCGCGCGCGCGGCATCCGCCACCGTTGCCCGTTCAACGGAAGACGGCTACGTGCTCACCGATATCGCATACGGGATGTACGACGCATCCTCGGCAGTCCTTTCGGGCGGGTACTACTACAACGCCGCGGACGAGCTCGTGGTTGTAAGCGACCGCACCCTCGGCGAAGTGATGGAGGGCGACAACGGCATAATGTCGGTATTCGACGACGTCTATGTCACCGACATCCTCGATAAGGAGGGGGACGACGAACTCGTGGGCTCCATCCTCGGCGGCGTGACCGTGGGCGACCTTTTAAACGGCGATGTCTCCTTTGACGATAAGATAGATTCCGTGGCGATACCCATGGTGATAGACGTCTCTCCCGAAGACGCCATAATGATGTATGTGGGTTACAGCATAACCGGCATAGAAGAGGCGCAGGGCGATGACTATAACTACACAGGCACCATAAACTTCTACGAAATGAACGGCGAAGAGTGGACTGTCTCCTCCACGGAGCAGGCGTTCATATATGCCGAAGGCGGCATAGTCGGCAGCGTCTACTATGTAAAGGACGGCGCAAAGATATCCTATGATGGCGTGACCATGGCGGACATCGGCGCCCAGACATCCAACATCACCAATGCCTTAAAGGTAAAGGACGTTATAGAGATCGAAGAGGGCGACAGCCTTATGGAAAAGCTCGGCGAATACTATATAGCCGATATCGGCGACGCGATAGACGAGCTCTACCTTTCGGACTTCGTAGACGGAGTGACAGTCGATGACGGGCTCATGGCTTACATGGTATACGGCATAAGCAATATAAGCGAGGCATCGGGCGCGCCGGCGGGCGTGACGCACACCGCCGATTACGCCTTGCTCGGCGAAGACGGGGCAAAGACCGTAATAGAGGGCGTGTACGTCATTGCCGACGGGCAGGGCGTCATAACAAGGGCGTATTACATTGAAGAGGGCGTTGAGGTAGAGTGCTTCACCTCTGTAAACGACGTCAATGCCCGCGTGGACGGCATGATGGACGACATTACGCTCGGCGAACTCATGGATATAGGCGAAGAGGACGGCGAAGTGCTCAACGCCCTCAAAGATTCCAGCATAAATTCCCTTTCGGAAGACCTCAATTCGCTCACGCTGCAGGAGCTGTTCACGGAATCCGTTTACGGCGAGAATGCAGAGCTCTACAAGATAGCAGAGGACAAGTTTGACGCCGACTATATCTACTATGAATACAATTCTCAAAGCGGCGAATACGTGCTCGTAAACGGCGACGGCAAGGCCGACGCATGGCAGGAAGGCTACTACACCTACGGCAAGGCGGAAAGCGTGTGGTCGCTGCTGCTGTACACGGACGGCGGCGAGCAGGCCTACGGCTTAAACGATATAACCGCCCTTCAGGGCAACGTTGTGGGCAACCTTCAAAAGCAGACAATGTTCGACTTCTATGATATGGGCGTAATAGGCGACGGCACGAAGGACGACGATACGTGGAATACGCTTGAAAAAATTGTCACCTACGGCGGCAAGCAGATGAAAGTGGGCGAAATGACGCTCAGCCAGTTCATAGGCTATACCGGCGGGCTGATACAATAAGGCGGGTGTTGCCCCTAAAAAAATTTAATGTGGCGGCGGCGCAAAAGTTTGCGCCGCCGCGTTCAATTTAATTGACTTTTTTTTTGTATTATAGTAATATTGAAAGGCTGATTTGATTTAATTTTATCGGCGCGCGGGTCTTTCCGCGCTTACCTTGCATACTTTAAGGGTATGCCGAATAAGACCGGGAGGTAAAAAAATGAAATCTTACGAAATGCTGTACGTTTTGGACAATTCCGTCGCAGACGAAGCAAAGGACGCCCTCGTTCAAAAGTTCGAAGGCATCGTTACTTCTATGGGCGGTGAGCTCCTTTCAACGGACAAGTGGGGTTCCAAAAAACTTCCTTATGCCATAAGGTATAAGAACGATGGTTTCTTCGTTTTAATGAAGTTCAATTCCGAACCCGCCGTTGTAGAAGAGCTTGACAGAATTGCTGGCCTTTCCGACGAAGTTCTTCGCAGAATGATAGTCAAGGCCTAAGGGGTATACAATGAATAAAGTATTTTTGATCGGCAACTTAACGCGCGACCCCGAACTTTCCGAAACGCAGTCCGGCGTATCGGTGTGCCGCTTCGGCATAGCCGTAAACCGCCGCAGCGGTTCTTCCGACGGCGAACGCAAAGCCGACTTTTACAATGTTACCGCATGGCGCGGGCTGGGCGAAACTGTTGCCCGCTACGCCAAAAAGGGCAATAAGGTTGCCGTTATAGGCAACATCGAGCTCAGGACTTATGAAGACAGGGAGGGCGTAGAGCGCATGTCGGTAGACGTGATAGCGCAGGACGTGGAATTCCTCACCCCCAGAGGGGCAGGGGAAGACGCCGGCGACTATGCCGCCGCACCCGCCGCCCATACCGAAAGGAAAAAGCCTTCGCTCCAGTCCTTTGACGACGACGGGGACATCCCGTTCTGAGCGTGAGTGCCCTCTTGCAGGGACGCACGGCGCGCCCCTGTGCAGACATTAACATGGAGGTTGATTATTATGGAAGAAAATAAGCCCGTAAGAAAGAATTTTAAAAAGTCTTCTCGCAAAAAGGTTTGCGTTTTCTGCCAGGAAAAGGTAGAAGTTATAGATTATAAGGATGTTGCCCGCTTAAAGAAGTTCATAACCGAAGGCGGCAAGATCCTTCCCCGCCGTATGAGCGGTACATGCGCAAAGCACCAGCGTGAACTTTCCAAGGCTATCAAGCGCGCCCGCGTGGCTGCGCTCCTTCCCTTCAAGGGAGAATAATCGTTTAAAAAAATGCCGTGCAAATCGTTGCACGGCATTTTTTTATATGCCGCCCAAAGTAAAGCGCCGTTTTTTTCTGTTGACAACGGCGCCGTCGTCACGTTCATTGACGGTATTTATGATTATGCCATGGCAATAGAACACAGGTTTATCGACGGCGTGGAGTTCGTCTACGGCAGCGGGAAGACGCTTTTGGTGTTTTACGGCGGAGAACTGTATTCGCTTGAAACTGCCTACGAGCGCGGCATCGTCTCGCGCGACGAGCTCGTCCGCATTTTCGGCAGGCAGAATAACGGCTATTGACCCCGCCGTCTTTGCATTCATAATAAGCTGCTGCGCGCGCCCGAAAATCAGGGCGCGCGCAGCAGCTTAAAAATAATATGATTCCGCATTAAAGCGGCTCATGTACAATTATTGTGCGGAACTTGACTGTCCGCTTGTTTAACGAATGGCATTGTAGTGCCTGGGGCCGAATATGGACGTGCCGAGGCGTATCATGTTCGAACCGCACTCTGTACACAGCTTCCAGTCGCCGCTCATGCCCATGGAAAGGTACTTTATGCCGTCGTCCTTTGCGCGCAGCTCTTCATACAGCGTGCGCATCTTTTTTGCCAGCGGGCGCAGTACGCTCTCGTCGTCGGTGAAGGGCAGCATCGCCATAAGTCCCCTCACTTTCAATGCGGGCAGCGCGCATATGTTTTTGTATGCGGCGACGCCGTCGCTGTAATCAAATCCGCCCTTTGTCTCTTCATTGCCTATGTTTATCTGTATAAGGCAGTCGGAGACAATTCCCGCACGCTCGCTGCGTTTGGATATCTCTTCGGCAAGCTCCATTCTGTCCACCGACTGGTAAAGGTAGGTCTTTCCTATAAGGTATTTTACCTTGTTAGTCTGCAGGTGCCCTATAAAGTGGCGGCGGGGGGCGCCCTCTATCGCGCCGTACTTGTCCCTGAATTCCTGTACGTGGTTGTCGCCTATGTCCGTTATGCCCGCGGCGATCGCGCGGTTTATGTCTTCCACGGTCTGCGTCTTTACGGCGGCTACGACCGTGACTTTTTCCCCGAAGGGGTTTTCGCCCGCCTCTTTTAGCAGCCTCTTTACGTTTTCTTCTATCATAATTGCCTCTTTATATAAGCCCGCGGCGGTGCCGCGGGCGTCTAATGAAAAGTTTAGTTGTTAAAAATTGATTATTTTGCCATTATATATTGTCACAAATCAGTTGAGCCATCTCGCTGCCCTTTACCTTTTTGCAGCCCTCTTCGTATATGTCCGCCGTGCGGAAGCCGCTCTTCAACACTTTTTCTATGGAGGCGACTATCGCGTCGTATTCCTTTGAAAGTGCAAAGCTGTCGCGCAGCATCATCGCGGCGGCAAGTATCGTGGCTATCGGGTTGGCTAAGTCTTTTCCGGCTATGTCGGGTGCGGAGCCGTGTATCGGTTCGTACAGCCCGCGCGTCCCGTCGCCGAGGGAGGAGGATGCCAGCATGCCTATGGAGCCGGTGACCTGCGCCGCCTCGTCGGAAAGTATGTCGCCGAACATGTTGGAAGTCACCACAACGTCAAATTGGGCGGGGTTTTTAACTATCTGCATCGCCGTGTTGTCCACCAGCATATCCACGACTTCCACGTCGGGGAAGTGCTTGGCGGCGTATTCGTGTACCGTCTTTCTCCACAGCCTGGAGCTTGCTAAAACGTTTGCCTTGTCCACGGAGATCAGCCGCTTGCTGCGCTTGGACGCGAGTTCGCAGGCAATGCGCGCTATGCGCTCTATCTCGTGCACGGAATACTTTTCTGTATCCCAGGCAAACTCTTCGCCGTTCTCTTTGCCGCTGCCGCGCTCCCCGAAGTAGATGCCGCCGGTGAGCTCGCGCACTATTATTATCTCTATGCCGTTCTTTACAAGTTCGCTCTTTAAGGGCGAAGCCGCTGCAAGGCTGGGCCACAGCTTGGCGGGGCGAATGTTGGAATACAGCCCCATCGCCTTGCGTATGCCCAAGAGCCCTTTTTCGGGGCGTTTGTCCACGGGCATGTCGTCCCACTTGTAGCCGCCCACCGCGCCCAGGAGCACACTGTCCGATTTAAGGCACTTTTCAACGGTTATGTCGGGCAGCGGGGTGCCGCAGGCGTCTATGGCGGCGCCGCCTATCGGAAGGTATTCAAAGTTGAACGTGTGCCCGAATTTTTGCCCTGTTTTGTTTAAAACCTTTATCGCGCCCGTGCATATCTCGGGGCCTATCCCGTCGCCCGCAAGCACTGCTATGTTATAGTTCATTGGCTTGTCCCCTTTAATAACGTATGTAAGTATGATTTTTGCGGCGCGGCGGCAGTTGCCGCCGCGCCGCGCCAATCTATCTGTATTGTCGTATCCTCAATGCAGCCGGCTTTCGCTTTTCGCTCAATTTTTATGCGAACGCGCGATGTGGTTCATCAGCCCGCCGTCGGCTATGATCTCCTGAATGAAGGGAGGGAAGGGCTCCGCCTTAAAGGTCTTGCCCGTCGTTTCGTTCCTTATGATGCCCTCGCCCAGATCGCAGCTCACGCTGTCCCCCGCGGAAATGGCGGCGGCAGCTTCGGGGCATTCAAGGATGGGCAGCCCTATGTTTATGGAGTTGCGGTAGAATATGCGCGCAAAACTGTTGGCGATGACCAGGCTCACGCCGCTCGCCTTTATGGCTATGGGCGCATGCTCGCGTGAAGAGCCGCAGCCGAAGTTGTCGCCCGCAACGATTATATCGCCGGGCTGCACGTTTTTTACGAAAGTCGGGTCGATATCCTCCATGCAGTGGCTTGCAAGCTCGCTGTGGGAGGTAGTGTTAAGGTACCTTGCCGGTATTATGACGTCGGTATCGACGTCGTTGCCGAATTTAAAAACTTTGCCTTGTACTTTCATGTCACACCTCGTCGGGGGCGGCGAGCCTGCCTGCTATTGCCGAAGCCGCGGCAACGTAGGGGGAGGCGAGGTATATCTCGCTCGTTATGTGCCCCATCCTGCCGACAAAGTTGCGGTTGGTGGTAGAAACGCACCGCTCGCCCTCCGCAAGTATGCCCATGTGCCCGCCGAGGCAGGGGCCGCAGGTGGGGGTAGAGACAATCGCGCCCGCCTTTATAAACGTCTCCACGAGCCCTTCTTTTACCGCCTGAAGGTAAATTTCGTTGGTGGCAGGTATTATTATCGTGCGCACGCCCTTTTTTACGTGTTTGTTCTTCAATACCTTTGCCGCGATGCGCAGGTCGGATATCCTGCCGTTCGTGCAGCTGCCTATCA
>CALVPV010000040.1 GCA_944353935.1 uncultured Clostridia bacterium
GACGAATATGGCTTGAATTACGATATCGAGGGACGTTATCCCATAGGTTAACTTGAGCAAACAGCAAATAAGCTTTTTACTATGTGAGGGAATAAACCATTGTTATAGTATAAGATTGATAGCCTCCTCCCAATCGTACAACTTCAACGTCCCACGAACGAGACGTGCCGCCATATAACTTGCATGGCTTTCGTAAAAAATTTTCCGTTCGCAATCAACGGTGATCACGGGGAATGAATACTCCGTCGTAAGATCACTTACGTTCCGATATCTGCGTTCCTGTAAAACTTGAAGGATGCGCTTCAGTTCGGCTTTGCCGTGCCAACGGAGATACAATGGTTGCATAAAAAATACCTCTTGCGTTTTATTCCACAAAGAGGTACGAAAAAAGCCCATCGTCCGACGGGCTTTTTGAATGCGTTTCTGTTTGCCCATCGATCAGCCGTTGGCACCTTACAAAAGCAGGTTGCCGTGCGGTCACAGGGGCTGTCCCTCGCGCACTCTTTATGGTAGAATCAGTATAACAGAGAAAACGCTCTATGTCAAGCAAAAAGTTTTAAGGTGTCCCGCATTTCGGACAGCGTTTTGTCAATAGAGTGAACCCTTTCTTCATCGCCGAGCCTTTCTGCCGCCTTGCGGTAATAGTGCTACACTGTTACTAAAAGATTTGGCTGCGTCAGTTCCGCAAATGATACACTTACAGTATTCCATTTTTACTCCATAGGTTTGATTGTTTTATCTATGAAGGCGATTTCGTCGTCGGAAAGGTTGTACTTGCGATAGAGCTGCTGATCGATTTCGGCAATCGATTTGCTCCAATCGATATCGGAATGCTCCGTGAAGTCTTGTAGGGGAACATTATTCCATGTTCGCTTTTTGTTATCAGGGGTGGTTTTTAAAGTGCCTAGTAGAGCGCGAACAAATTTGCTTTTAATGTATTTTAATGCATTATCAGCTATTTTCCTATTATCAAAGCTTCCAATGCTAATAAATGTTTGAGTATGCCCCACATTTGGCTCACCGATTATAGGATCCGACAACTCTTCTCCAAGAGCGCCGCTTCCATTTACCTTCGGAACAAAAATTTTATAAGATAGAAGGTTTCCATGATTTCGGATATAACATTTCTTTATCCATAGATATTTTCTATTTTTGTTTTGAAGCCCATAAAGACGAATATATTCATCGCCATCCTGAGGCTTTTCAGAGTAAAACAAGAAAGGAAGTCTTTTGAATATATTCGTAGTCACATCATAAAAATGCCCATTGCTCATTTTGCTCTTAGCGTCAGGATAATCTTGATGTAATATTTCTGTAAATTTATAGCTTTCTGGAGCGTAAATAAGGCTTGCCATAGGAGAAAATGTATTGGATTTTACTTTTTGGACAACTGATTTTAATGGCTCATAGGGTTCATATTTTCCTATTGCGCCATAATTTGCGGCTTGATCCATAAAAGTAATCGCAAGTCCTCCCTTAACATCGGTTTCATGAAAAATTTTCTCGCTATTTCTTTCAAAACGGCAAACCTTAACGTGAGGATTACTTAGAATTTTGTCGTTCCATTCCTTAGGTGTTTTCCCGGCACCAAATAAAAATTTCCCAGGCGTAATAAAACAGCACTTATCAGCTATGTCATAGGAAATATCCATAAATTTATAAAAAATTTGATCGTCACTAGTTGATATCATATTTAATCGCTTCTTTTACATCGTCTGACGTTGCTTCCTTAAAAAACTCTCGGGAATAATAGATACCTTCGGCTAAATCGCTAAGCTGGAGTCTACGACGGCCTTTAATTGTTTCGAGATATTGATGCACGGCAAAATCCCGGAAATAAACCTCGTCATTTATTTTGGCGGAGCCTTCAAACTGTTTTTCCAAGTGTGGGAAAAACTTTTCCCATTCGGCAAGCCTTTCCGAGACAGGGCGATATGTATCGCCGACTTTTAGGTAATTTGGTATCGTGTTCGTCGAAAAAGCATAGATGTGTGGCTCAACTCTTCCAATGATAAGTTGATCTAATTCTGTTGTATCAATCGCCATTTTTTGCCCCCTTGTATAGCGAATAAAACTCTATAGACCGATTTGCCGGCCAATCGTAGATCCTGCAATATATGCCGTTATGCTTTCCCAAATTACGTTTCGCGCAGCCTTCGCATCCGACATGGCAGCTATTCGGCACGACAAACTTCAAACCATCCATCTGCCAGATATTCCATGAAAGAACGCGGGCGATCTCGCCGAGATATTTTATATTCTTTGCAAGCGACTTATGGAATTTCTCCTCATAGAAATCCATGACGGTAAACAACAGATTTTCTCTTGCAAGCAGAACATTGTCGCCCTGCCATTCAAATCCATATACGCTCTGCACGGCTCGTTTCGCCCATGCAAGCCATTCGCTTTCCTCATCCACGTTCTCACAAACAATACGCAGTTTGCGATCGAGCAGCCCAATGCGGTCTTTTACGGGTATGACTTTACCTGTAACGGTATCGTATCTGCTCGCAAGATAGGGTGCTTCTCCGCAGGTGATCTCCAAGCGATTTTCTTTTACATAATCCTGCCAGCTTTTTCCCTTTTCGTCGGGGAAAGCCACTTTCTCATAATGTGTGACCCAGCCTTTTTCCGTCTCCGTATTGAAGACATCGCTTCTTCCGAACCAAGCATGATCGACAAGGTTATTTTGGCAATTACATACCCAAGAGGGGGTGAAAACCTCCGCCTTATCGCGAACACGATTGAGTTGTTCGGCGCGGGATTTATCGCTTCGAGGCTTTATGACATCGCCAAACAGCCCTGTTATACAAGCAGGAATAATCTCTTTGTCTGCGGCATATTGTTCACCCAATGAAGCATAGTCGTCGGTCGCCCAAATAATATTTTTGCGCGTCGTCCGATCCATTAAAAGTATTTTCAATATCCCGGCATTGAAAGAGTATAAATAATTTTCTTTTATATCTGTTTTATTTTTCTGCATAGTGATCACAAACTTAAAGTTTTTTCGGGATCGAGCAAGAAGTCCGAAAGAGAGAGCATAAGAATTCCCTGCTCGTTGTACCCTGAGAGAATAGGCTGGTTTACAATGATGATTTTACGGAAAGCATCATTGATAGAGAGAAGCGACGCTTGTTCCTGTTTCAGCTTTTCTTCCGAAGGGATATTGTAAGCCGACTGGATATAATATCTGCGATTGCCCGAATTGACGACAAAATCGACTTCGAGCGATTTCCTGACCGATACGCCGTTCTCCTTTCCGACATTTTCCACAACGCCCACATCCACCGAATAGCCGCGTGAGCGAAGTTCGTTGTAGATGACGTTTTCCATGATATGCGTATATTCCTGCTGCCGGAAGGAAAGGCGGGCGTTTCGCAGCCCCATATCCACAAAGTAATAGCAATGTTCCCCGTACAGATTTAAATCCTTTATCTTTTGCGTTCTGTAATCGTGGATATACTTTGTTTTTTGCCCGCAGCACGGGCAGACGTGAACGCTTTGCTTGGTGGATATATAAATGTGCACGCCTTCTCGATTCCTCTCGATTTTATCCGCCGAAATGTTTGCGATTCCCAAGATGTTTGTGATATAATCCTTTTGAAGCATAGTAGATTTTCTCCTGAGTGTTTTGTGGTAAATTCATTTTACAGGATTTTTTCTTTCTATGCTTCTCTTTTTTTAATAATTAAAAAAATGTTGGAGTGACTTCCCTCACCCCAACATTTATTATAGAACCTAAAATAACTGCCTATAGAAAGATATCTTCCTATGGGCAGTTATTTTTATGTTGAACATCAAAATAACGGGATGCTTATAATGCCCTTGTCTATGCGATAAAACGCATAACAAAAGCAACGGTGGGGGTATGATTCCCTACCGCAAACGGCTGTTTATAGCCGCTTATTATAAACAGTGATAACCGCCGTCGGCTACTGAAAATAATTTAGGCCGCAGTGCAGGCAAACAAGTTATTCTTTTGAACCCGTCATCGCAAGCTCCGGCAACGCGGTTGCGTTGCCGAGGCAAAAGCGACAAGGCTGCCCCGAAAGGGGCGGCCTAATTTACTTCCCGCTGTCGCCGTAGTTGCTCAAAACGCGGGCGCTGGGGTCGGCGACATTGCAGCCCTCCCACGCCCGGTTGGGCATCCAGAAGTCTTTGACCATCTTCGCCTGCCCGGGGTAGTATTTTTCAAAGATCTCGCGGTATAAAAGGCTCTCTTTCGTGAACGGCTTCGCGTGATAGGCGTATTTTTCGGCGCGCTCCTGCCAATCACCGCCGTAGCGGCTTTCGGCATAGGCTTTGAGGTCGTCCACCATCGAATGCCCGACGGCGTCGGAAAAGGCCGCCTTCTCGCGCCATAATATCTCGGGCGGGAGCCAATCGCCCTCAAAGGCGCGGCGGAGGAGATATTTGCCCTTGCCATATTTGTTGAGCTTTTTTTCGGGGTTTATGCTCATCACATATTTCACGAAATCGAGGTCGCCGAAGGGTACGCGCGCCTCCATGGAGTGGACGGAGATGCAGCGGTCGGCGCGCAGGACGTCATACATATGCAGCTCGCGGACGCGCTTTTGCGATTCCTTTTGAAATTCTTCGGCGTTCGGGGCAAAGTCGGTGTACTTATAGCCGAAGAGCTCGTCGGAGATCTCCCCCGTTAAAAGCACGCGCACGTCCGTCGTGCGGTGGATGGCTTTGCATAACAGGTACATCCCCATCGAGGCGCGGATGGTGGTGATATCAAAGGTGGCGAGAGAGGCGATGACTTCTTCGAGGGAAGAGAGCACTTCCTCCCGCGTCATAAAGACTTCGGAATGTTCGGAGCCGATATAGTCCGCGACCTGCCGCGCGTATTTTAGGTCGATGGCGTCCTTTTCCATGCCGATGGCAAAGGTGCGGACGGGCTTTTTCAGGGTGCGCGCCCCGATGGCGCAGACGAGGGAACTGTCCAGCCCGCCCGAAAGCAGAAAGCCGAGCGGGGCGTCGCTGTCCAGCCGCTTTTCTACGCCCGCGATGAGCCGCTCGCGGAGCCCCTTGCAGATCTCGTCCAATCCTTCATCGTGATAGGAAGAGACGGCGGCAATGTCCGAATAGCGGATAAATGCGCCGTCCTCATAATAATGCCCCGGCGGAAAAGGAAAAATTTCTTTGATGATTCCCGCAAGATTTTTGGGCTCGCTCGCAAAGACGATGGCGCCGCGCTCGGTATAGCCGAAATAGAGCGGGCGGATGCCGACGGGATCGCGCGCGGCGATGTACTTGTTTTGCTTACCGTCATAGAGGACGAGGGCAAACTCCGCGTCGAGCATTTTGAACATCTTCACGCCGTATTCGCGGTAGAGGGGGAGCAGGATCTCGCAGTCGCTGTCCGAAGAAAAGCGATATCCCTTCTCTTCGAGCGAGCGCTTCAAGGGGCGGAAGCCGTAAATCTCGCCGTTGCAGACGAGGAAGTCTTTCCCGTAAGTAAAGGGCTGCATCCCCGCCGAGGTCAGGCCCATTATCGCAAGGCGGTGGAAGCCCATATATCCCGTGGGCAGTTCTTCCATTGCACTCATATCGGGCCCGCGCGAGACCGTGCGATAAAACGCCTGCATTATATGTACTTTATCGATATTTTTTTCGGTTATACAAAAAATAGAACACATGGCTGTACGTTTCCGTTTGCATAGTTGGTGTGGCGGAATGAGCCGGCAGTTTCCGCGTCCGGGTCATTCCTAGGCGTCTGTATTTTCCTTTCTCGGGAACATGCCGAGTTTCTGTTCAAATTTATCCTTGGCTGCGCCGGAGTATGTGCGCGTGGGGTATTTGCCGCTAAAACATGCCGCGCACGGCCGCACGCCCCGGGGAAGCGGCGCCATATCGCGCAGCTTTTCGAGGGGCAGATAGCCGAGCGAATCCGCGCCCGTAATTTTGGCTATCTCTTCGGGAGTATGTTTGCAGGCTATAAGGTTTTCCTGCGAATCGATA
This sequence comes from uncultured Clostridia bacterium, assembly GCA_944353935.1. GTDB lineage: Bacteria > Bacillota > Clostridia > Christensenellales > Borkfalkiaceae > Coproplasma. The sequence goes on from CALVPV010000040.1 coordinate 5,968, forward strand.
TCCGTTCCGTAATAGCACGGGAACAGAAAGGGAGGGGAGGAGATGCGCAGATGAACTTCCTTTGCGCCCGCCTCTTTAAGCAGCGCCACTATCTTGGTTATGGTTGTGCCGCGGACTATCGAATCGTCTATAAGCACCACGCGCTTGCCTTCTACCGCGCTCTTTACGGCGTTGAGCTTTATCCGCACGCTGCTCTTGCGCTGCGCCGCCGTAGGCTGGATAAACGTCCTGCCTATATATTTATTTTTGACCAGCCCCGTATCGAAGGGGATGTGCGCCTCTTCGGCGTAGCCGATCGCCGCGTCCAGCCCCGAATCGGGCACGCCTATAACGACGTCTGCCTTTGCGGGGTACGTCTTTGCAAGTATCGCGCCCGCGCGCCTTCTTGCCTCGTGCACGGCTATTCCGTCTATCACCGAATCGGGGCGCGCAAAATAGATGTATTCGAATATGCAGGGCGAGGGCTTGCAACTGCCTGCGGAAAGCGAACGCACTTCGCGCCCGTCGGTTATAAGCATTTCCCCCGCTTTAAGGTCGCGTATGAACGAGGCGCCCGCCGCGCTCAGCGCACAGCTCTCCGAAGCGAACACAAAAGCCCCGTCGTCGGTCTTTCCTAAGCACAGCGGACGGAAGGCGTGCGGATCGCGCACGGCGATCAGTTTTGTAGGCGACATGACTATGAGGGAATATGCGCCTTTGATGCGGCGGCATGCCCTTGCTATCGCCTCCTCTATAGAGGAGCTTTTAAGCCTTTCGCGGGTTATAAGATAGGCTATTATTTCGGAATCGCTTGCCGAATGGAATATGGCGCCCCGCTCTTCGAGCTCCGCCCTCAGGACGCCCGCGTTTGCCAGGTTTCCGTTGTGAACCAGCGCCATCCTGCCGTTCTTGTGGTTGACCATTATCGGCTGGGCGTTGCGCACGTCGTTTCCGCCCGTCGTGCCGTAGCGCACGTGCCCGACCGCCATATTGCCCGTGCCCAGCGACGCCTGCACGGCGGGCGTGAACACCTCGCCCACGAGCCCCGTCTGTTTGAAACAGCGCAGGTATCCGTCGTCGTTCACGGCAATGCCGCAGCTCTCCTGGCCGCGGTGCTGCAGGGCATACAGCCCGTAGTATGTCGTGTTCACCACATCCTGCGTGCTGTTGCACGCAATGCCGAATATGCCGCATTCTTCGTGTATTTCGTCCATATTTATCCTCGCGCGGGCTGAAATTTGTTTAACTGTCCCGATGACCTTGCGGTTTTTTCGCGTTTAAAATTTCTTCGGCGACGGCGCGGCGGGAAAGCCGCCTGTCCATAGCCTGTTTTTCGAGGAAGCGGTGCGCTTCCTCTTCGTTCATGCCGCGCTCCAACAGTACAAGTTTGGCGCGGTGCACGAGTTTTTCGCTCTCCAATCTCTCGCGGAGGCGGTCAAGCTCTTCGCATACGGCAAACAGCCGCTCGCTCGCCCTGGCTTCCGCCCGTAAAACGCCCGCGAGCACGGCAAAGGGCACGTCGTGCGGCAGCACCGCCGCCCCGCTGCCTTTGAGCAGGCGCTCCGCTTCGGGAATGTTATCCTTGCTGACGATGACGACCGCTCCGCCCCGCGATGTGCCGGCGAGCACTTCTCTCTCCCAGCCGCGTCTTGTGAGCCGTGGGACAAATAGCGCCGCGGCCCCGCCGTTTTCAACGGGTATAAAGCCGCTCTTTTCAAGTTTTTCTTTGAGTTTCGGAAGCACCGACGAATATTCGCAGTATAGGGCAATGCGTATCATGGCGACCTCCTGCCGCCCCTTTCAGTTGGGCGTGTACATCTGCCGATAGGGATTTTCCGCATTCGGCGTAAGGCGATAGTAAGTGGCTGTAAGGTAGGGGGCTGCGTCCTTTTTAAAGCGGGCGCACCACTCTTTGACGAGTGAAATTGCCTCCTCGCTCCCCGGGCCTTCCATGCGCTCCGCCTTGACCTGTTCGGGGAGCGCCGCGTCGAGCGAATCGCAGCGGAGCAGTATCTCGCCGCCGTGCATGCCCGTGCCGCAGAAGTTCCCGACAATGGGCTTGCCGTCTTTATGCCCGCCAAGAACGATCAGGGTGCCGCCCGCCTGGTATTCGCCCAAAAAGCTGCCCGCCCTGCCGCCGATGACGATTGCGGGGCGGTGGCTCAAATATGCCTTCATGTGGATGCCGCAGCGGTAGCCTACGTCGCCTTCGATGAATATCTTTCCGCCGCGCATGGCATAGCCCGTGGCGTCGCCCGCGCTGCCGTGCACTTCTATGACGCCGCCGTTCATCGTGTCGCCAGTTGCCTCCTGTACATTGCCGCAGACTATAAGTTCGGCGCCGTTGAGATACGCCCCGAGGGCGTTTCCCGGCGTGCCGTGTATTATTATCTTTCTTTCCGCAAGCCCCGCGCCGAGGTACCGCTGCCCTACGCAGCCGAAAATTTCTATGTCCTCACCGCTCTGCCTCACCGCCGCATTGAGCGCCGTATAGTGCAATCCTTCTGCATTTATCTTCATTTCATATCTCCCGTGCAAAGTTTCTTTCCCGCGCTTCGGGGGAGAACGCGCTCCACGCGGGGGAAGTTTTCAGCGCCTCAAAATCGACCTTTGAAAGCGGGATGTGCTCTTTTAGGAGCTTTAAGTAGATGCCCGCCCGTTCGGGAAGGTTTATAAGTATAAACCCTTTCAGTAAGTCGTCCTTTGTAAAGAGCGCCTTATAGGTGCGTTCGGTTTTCTCGCGGTAAATTTCTCCTTCGTATACGCCCGCCGTCATGACGTGCGTGCCGAAAAACCCGATGGAGTTGAAGGGGAGGGCGTTTTCAAGCTTTGCCTTGCCGCCCGCCATATTGGCGCCCGCAACGCGCCCCTGCATGCTGGCGTTTGGTAGGAGCGCCAGCACCTTTTTCGTGCCGCTTGCAACGTCAAAGCTCTCCGCGCAGTCGCCTGCAGCAAAGATGTCGGGAAGGCTCGTCCTGCCGCATTCGTCTACGGCTATGCCGCGGTTCACTTCTCCGCCCGCCTCTTTTATAAGCTCGGTGTTCGGGCGCACGCCTATTGCCGTGACAAGGATATCAAAGTCAAGCGATTTGCCGCTCTTCAAGCGGGCGGTACCTCCTTCAAAGCGCGATACGCTGTCCGAAAGGTAGAACGTGGCGCCGTGCTCTTCAAGCGTTCGTTGCACCATAGTTGCGCCCGTTTCGTCAAGAATGCTGGGCAGGATGCGGCCTGCAAGGTCGGCTATCGCAACGCTTTTTACGCGCGAGGCAATGCCTTCGAAGCATTTGAGCCCGATGAGCCCCGCGCCCATTATGAGCACCCGCTTTTCGGGCGAGAGCGCCTTGTCAAGGGCGAGCGCGTCCGCCTTTGTCATAAAACGGAAGCGCTCTTTTACGCTTTCGATGCCCTCCATGGGCGGGTCGAAGGGGCGGGAGCCCGTCGCGACGAGGAGCTTTTCATAGTCGATCTTCTCCCCGTCCGCAAGGGTTACCGTCTTTTTTGCGGGGTCGATCTTTTCCGCGCGCACGCCGAGGCGAAGGGCAACGCCGTTCTCTTCATAGAAGGTCTCGGGGCGGTAGTCCATGCGCGCAAGGTCGGTCTCGCCCAAAAGATAGTAGGAAATGAGCGGCCGCCCGTATGCCCTGCAGGGCTCTTCGCCGATTACAAGGATATCGCCCTTTTTGTCCTCGGAGCGTATGCCCTCTATGGCGGCAACGGCGGCGATCGAACCGCCGATGATGACGTATGTATACTTTTTCATTGCGCGGCCTCCCTCACCTCATAGACGATGGCGCCGTTAGGACAGTGTTTGACGCAGTTGGGCTCGCCCATCGTGTTGTCGGTGCATAGCTGGCACTTCATGGCGGCGTGGCCCTCGGGTGAGGGCAGCACCGCGCCGTACGGGCAGACGAGCACGCAGGTGAAGCACCCGACGCATTTTTGCCTGTCGATGCGCACGATGCCGTCCTTGCCCTTCGTCAGCGCGCCCGAAATGCAGCTCTGCACGCAGACGGGGTCGGTGCAGTGGCGGCAGTTGACGGCAAAGTGCACGTCGCCCGCATCCTCCACGCGCACGCGCGGATGAATGGCCTTTCCTTTGAGCGCCCGCACCATATCGGCAATGCCGGAGTTTGCGTAGGCGCATTGGTATTCGCAGAGGTGGCACCCGAGGCACCATTTTTCATTGACGTATATACGTTTCATCGTTTTTCCTCCCGCAATTACAGGGATTCGCCGGCATAGCGCACGCCCAGAAGGCGGAGCTCGGTGTCGGTGAGCCCTATGCCGCGCAGCATCAGACGGTTGCCGCGGAGCGCTTCCAGCGAGTTGATGCCCATGCCGCCCATCATCTCTTCTATCTCGTGTTTCCATGCCGTGACAAGGTTTACCAGCCGCTTATAGCCGAAGTCGGGATTGAGCCTCTTTACAAGGTCTGGCCGCTGGGTGGCGATTCCCCAGTTGCACTTGCCGGTATGGCAGGAGCGGCAGAGGTGGCACCCGAGCGCAAGGAGCGCCGCCGTGCCTATATAGCAGGCGTCCGCCCCGAGGGCTATTGCCTTGACGACGTCCGCGCTCGAACGCACGGAACCGCCTACGACTATTGATACGTTGTCGCGAATGCCCTCCGCTCTCAAACGCTCGTCTATCTGGGCGAGCGCCATCTCGATGGGGATGCCCACGTTGTCGCGGATGCGGGTAGGAGCGGCGCCCGTGCCGCCGCGGAAGCCGTCTATCGCTATTATGTCGGCGCCGCTGCGCGCAATGCCGCTGGCTATCGCCGCCGCGTTGTGCACCGCCGCGATCTTTACTATTATCGGCTTTTTGTAATCCGTCGCTTCTTTGAGGGAATCGACGAGCTGCTTTAAGTCCTCTATCGAATATATGTCGTGGTGGGGCGCGGGGGATATTGCGTCTACGCCCTGCGGGATCATGCGCGTTTTGGATACGTCCTCGCTTATCTTGCCGCCCGGCAGGTGCCCGCCTATGCCCGGCTTTGCGCCCTGGCCCATCTTTATCTCTATGGCGGCGGCGGTTTCAAGGTATTCCTTGTGCACGCCGAACCTGCCGGAAGCCACCTGTACTATGGTGTGCTTGCCGTACTTGTAAAAATCTCTGTGCAGTCCGCCCTCGCCCGTGTTGTAATAGGTGCCGAGCTCTTCGGCAGCCCGCGCAAGGCTCTCGTGCGCGTTGTAGGAGATAGAGCCGTAGCTCATCGCCGAAAACATCACCGGCACCGAAAGTTTGAGCTGTGGCGGAAGGGTATCCTTTATCAGCCCCTTTTCGTCGCGCTCAACCTTAATCGTGCGTTTGCCTAAATAGAGTTGCGTCTCCATGGGCTCGCGCAGGGGGTCTATGGGCGGATTGGTGACCTGTGAGGCGTTTATTAGAAGTTTATCCCAGAATACGGGATAGGGCTTGGGGTTGCCCATGGAAGAAAGCAGCACGCCGCCCGTGTTTGCCTGGCGGTACACTTCGTTTATCGTTTGGGCTTCCCAGTTGGCGTTTTCGCGGTAGGTGTCGTCCGTCTTTACTATCTTTAAAGCGTGCGTCGGGCATAAGCTGACGCAGCGGTGGCAGTTGACGCACTTGCTCTCGTCCGCACGCATCAGTCCCGTTTCTGGGTCGAATGAATGCACCTCGTTGGCGCACTGCCTCTCGCAGACGCGGCAGGCTATACAGCGCGCCTCGTTGCGTATTATTTCATATTCCGGTCTTATATAAAGCTGCATTATGCCTGCCCTCCCCGATCATAGAGTTCGTAGATGACCGCCTCGCCGCCCGCGGGGGAATAGAGTTTGTCGAGCGAAGGTTCTATGCGCCGTATCGCGCTCTCTTCGCTGGAAATATACGCCCTGTCGCCCTTCTCCGCGCAGATCATAGAGCGCAGTTTGAGCCTGTCGCACAGCCCCATGATGCCGCCCGAGTAGCCGACTATAATGGAGAACGGCCCCGTGACAAGGAGGGAGGGGAACATACGGCGAAGGAGCGCCTCCTGGCTGCGCGCGGGCTCTTCCTTTCTGTCGATCGTTGACCAGAAGGACGCCGCGATGACGTGTGAAACTTCCTCTAAGGTGAGCCCCTGCCGCCGCACGAGGTAGTCGATGATGTAGGCGATGACCTCGGTATCCGTCTGTAAAGTGCATTTATAGCCGAACATCTCCATATAGCGGCGGTTGGCGTCGTAGGAGGAGATCTCGCCGTTGTGCACGACGGAGAGATCCAAAAGCCCGAAGGGGTGCGCGCCGCCCCACCAGCCCGGGGTGTTGGTGGGGTATCTGCCGTGGCACGTCCAGGC
>CALVPV010000041.1 GCA_944353935.1 uncultured Clostridia bacterium
TCCAGGCATAGCCCTCGTATTCGTCCAGGCGGTAGAACCTGCCTATGTCCTCGGGGTATCCCACGCCCTTGAATATGCCCATGTTCTTGCCGCTTGAAAACACATAGGCTCCGTCTATCACGCTGTTTACCTTTATGACGCACCGCGCCACGTATTCGCGCTCGTCAAGGTGTGAATTGCTCAGTTTTATGGGCAGCGGGGCAAGAAAATAGCGGAATATCACGGGCTCGTTCTTTACGGACGGCAGTTTGCGCGTCTGTATTTCGGAGCAATAAACAATTTCAAAATGTCTCTTTAAAAAGGCTTCGGTCTCTTCCTGCGCCCTCTGCGTGTCAAAAAACAGGTGAAAGGCGTAAAAGTCCTTGAAGTGCGGGTATATGCCGTAGCCCGCAAATCCGCCGCCGAGGCCGTTTGACCTGTCGTGCATGACTTCGATGGCGGATATCATGCTCTCTCCCGTCAGTTTGTTGCCGCCGCGGTCGATAACTGCCGCCACGGCGCACCCCGAAGGGTTGCGGAAATGTCCTTCTCTCATATCTCTTGCGCCTCCTTAAAGGGATCTTGCGTGTGTGTAAATTTATTATATGCCCCCGCCGTGGCGCGGTCAAGCAATGCAAATGCATATAGAATTTGTCATTTTTTATACATATTATAAGTTATACTTATATATTATTGCCTTTTAAGGCGCTCCGACGTGACATGATATAATCTAAACTGATATACGGAAAGGCGCCCCGCATCGCTGCGGGACGCCTTCCTATGAAATATGTAGAGAGTGTGGGTAAGTTTGATCAGCCTTCCTGCAATGCGTCGTAGCCGCTCTCGCCTGTGCGCACGCGCACCACGTCGTCTACGTCGTAAACGAATATCTTGCCGTCGCCTATGTGGCCGGTGTACAGAGCCTTGCGCGCCGCTTCCACAACGTCTGCCACGGGCACCTTGCTCACGACTACTTCGACTTTCACCTTGGGCAGCAGGTCCATGTCCACTTTTACGCCGCGGTAATATTCGCTTGCGCCCTTTTCCACGCCGCAGCCGAGCACCTGCGTCACCGTTATGCCCGTCACGCCTATATCGTTGAGCGCCGCTTTCAGGTCGTCAAATCTGGACTGCTTTGCAACGATGACCACCTTGGAAAGTTTTTCCTTTCCGCTGCTTGCCTGTAAGGAGGGGATATCGGCGGCGGGTTCTTTTGCGGCGGTGCGTTCCGTCGCGGTTATCGTCATGTCGGGGTCGAGCATCTCTGCGGCGAGCGGAACGGGCGCAAAGTTCGCATAGGCGCTCACAAGGCCGTGTTCGTGTTTGTCAAGGCCTTCGATCTCTTCGATTGCCGAGGCGCGCAGGCCTACCGTCTTTTTGAGGAGGAAGAAGAGCCCTATCATGCAGGCGGTCGTCCATGCGGCTATACATACGATGCCTAAAAGCTGTACGCCCAGCATATTGAAGCCGCCGCCGTAGAAGAGTCCCTTCTGTGCCGAATCGCCCACGGGGTTGATGCCCGTCGAAAAGAGCCCTACGGCTATGGTGCCCCAGAGCCCGTTTACGCCGTGCACGGCTATTGCGCCCACGGGGTCGTCCACATGCAGCTTTTTATCGAGCACTTCAACGGCTACGTCCACAAGTATGCCTGCTACAAGGCCTATAAAGAACGCGCCGACTATGTCTACGTTCGCGCAGCCTGCCGTAACGGCCACGAGCCCCGCGAGAGAGCCGTTGAGCGTCATGGAGACGTCGGGCTTTTTGTTCTTTATCCAGGTAAACACCATCGTAGATATGGTGCCCGTGGCGGCCGCCACGGTAGTGGTGACGAGCACCTGCGAAAGCTGAGCCATGCCGGAAGTCGCCGCGCCGTTGAAGCCGTACCAGCAGAACCAGAGTATGAATACGCCAAGCGCGCCCACGGTGAGGTTGTGTCCGGGGATCGCGCGCACATATTTCGCGTCCCTGCGTATAAGGGTGGGCCTGCCGTCCTTATCGAGGTATTTGCCCGTGCGCGGGCCTAAGATGATGGCGCCTATCAGCGACGATATGCCGCCCACCATATGTATGAGCGAAGAGCCGGCAAAGTCCACATAGTAAACGCCCGCGATTTCCTGCGTCAGCCAGCCGCCGCCCCATACCCAGTGTGCTTCGATGGGGTATACTACCGCGCTTATCACAAGCGAGTAGATGCAGTAGGAGAGGAACTTGGTGCGCTCTGCCATCGCGCCCGAAACTATTGTGGCGGTGGTTGCGCAGAACACGAGGTTGAAGAAGAACGTAGACCAGTCGTAGTTTGCAAAGTCGGAGAACATGTCAAGGTTGGGTATGCCTATGAGCCCGAACAGCGCGTCCTCGCCCATCAGCAGTCCCGCGCCGAGCAGTACAAACACTATGGTGCCCAGGCAGAAGTCCAAAAGGTTTTTCATTATTATGTTGCCGGCGTTTTTTGCGCGGGTAAAACCCGTCTCAACCATGGCAAACCCTGCCTGCATGAACCAGACGAGTATGGCGCCTATTAAAAACCATACTCCGGTAGAGCCAAAAATTTCCATATTTCACCTCCAAAGGTTTTATTTTTTTTTCAGTTTACGCTGAACAGCAGCCTTCCGTATGTGGGGAAGGGCCATGCCCTTTCATCCGTCAGGCTCTCCGCCCTGTCTGCCGCAGAGCGCAACTCCTGCATGACGGGCAACACCTTTTCGGCAAAGAACAGCGCCTGCGCGCCCGTTTCGTCTATTGCCGCGGCGGAAGAGAGCCTCTCTTCGAGTTCGTCTGCCTTTGCCGCTATCTTGTCGTTGAGTAGAAGCAGCTCTTTTGCCGTCTTTTCTTCTGCGGGGCAGGCGGCGCCGAATGTGTCTTTTACCGCGCCGGCGGTCTTGGCAAGCGTCCGTATGTAACCGCTCACGGCGGGGAATATGTCGCGCCGCGCCATTTCGAGCATGGTCAGCCCCTCTATGGAGAGCACTTTGGAATAGTTTTCCAGCATTATCTCCGTGCGGGTGACAACTTCGCGCGCGGTGAACACCTTCATGCGCTCAAACAGGGCTATGTTCTTTTCGTCGGCAAAGTGCGGCAGCGCCTCGGCGGCGTTTTTCAGGTTGCAAAGCCCTCTTTTTGCCGCCTCTTCCGTCCATTCGGGCGAATAGTTGTTGCCGTTGAAGATGATGCGCTTGTTCTCGCGTATGGTGCGCACTACAAGGGCGTGGAGCGCCGCCGTGAAGTCTGGGGCTTTTTCCAGCTCGTCGGCAAACTGCCTCAGTGTATCCGCGACTATGGCATTGATCGTGATGTTGGGCCCTGCGAGCGAGAAGGAGGAGCCCACCATGCGGAATTCAAACTTGTTGCCCGTGAAGGCGAAGGGGGAGGTGCGGTTTCTGTCGGTAGTGTCCTTGGGGATGACGGGCAGCGAATCCACGCCCAGCTTCATCACCTTGCGGCCGGAGCCCTTGTAAGTTTCCTCCCTTTCGAGCGCGGCGAGAATGGCTTCGAGCTCTTCGCCTACAAATACCGAGACTATGGCGGGAGGGGCCTCGTTCGCGCCCAGCCTGTGGTCGTTGCCCGCGCTCGCCACCGAAAGGCGCAAAAGATCCTGGTGGTCGTTTACCGCCTTTATCACCGCCGTCAAAAAGAGCATGAACTGTCCGTTCTCTGCGGGCGTCTTGCCGGGGTCGAGCAGGTTGAGCCCCGTATCCGTGCCCATAGACCAATTGTTGTGCTTGCCCGAACCGTTTATGCCTTCAAACGGCTTTTCGTGCAGCAGGCATACAAGATCGTGGCGGCTTGCGACCTCCTTCATTATCTCCATCATCAGCTGGTTCTGGTCGGAAGCCACGTTTATGGATGTGAATATGGGCGCAAGCTCGTGCTGGGCGGGCGCTACTTCGTTGTGCTTGGTCTTGGCAAGAATGCCGTACCGCCACAGTTCTTCGTCGAGCTCCTTCATGAATGCCGAAACGCGCGGCTTTATCGGGCAAAAATAGTGGTCTTCAAGCTCCTGTCCCTTGGGCGGCTTCGCCCCGAAGAGCGTCCTGCCCGTGAAGATCAGGTCTTTGCGCTGTTCGTACACGGCGCGGTCGACAAGGAAGTATTCCTGCTCGGCGCCCACCTGGGCGATCACGCGCTGCGCCGTCGTGTTGCCGAAGAGGCGCAGTATGCGCAGCGCCTCCCTGTTGAGCGCCTCCATGCTTTTAAGGAGCGGCGTCTTTTTGTCGAGCACTTCGCCGCTGTACGAAAAGAACGCCGTGGGGATGTACAGGGTGCCGTCCTTGACGAAGGCGAAGGACGTGGGATCCCACGCCGTGTAGCCTCTCGCTTCAAAAGTGGCGCGCACCCCGCCAGAAGGGAAGGACGAGGCGTCCGGTTCGCCCATCACGAGCTCCTTGCCCGAAAATTCCATTATTACCTTTCCGTCCTTGGTGGGAGAAATAAAGCTGTCGTGCTTTTCCGCCGTGATGCCCGTCATCGGCTGGAACCAGTGCGTAAAGTGCGTGGCGCCCTTTTCCACCGCCCAGTCCTTCATGGCGTTGGCGACTACGTTGGCGACGTTCATATCCAGCGGGTGCCCGAAATTTATAGTGTTTATAAGCGACTTGTAGGTGTCTTTGGGCAGCCTCGCCTGCATAACGCTGCAATTGAATACGTCAGATGCAAAAATTTCAGGAACGTTCATAACATATGCCTCCGTGCGGGCAAATAAAAAGCGCCGCACAAAATGCTCCTCTAACGGAACACTTCGTGCAACGCCTTTGTTGCCTGCATTTAATTGATAGTGCCATTATAGCCGCGAAAAGCGCGGCTGTCAATCAAACGGGCGGTCGGTAAATATCGTACTTTTAAATCGTATCTATAAGCAGAACTTATATATTAAATGGATTTTCTTTGTACGCCCTGCCGAAAACTTCGGCAGGGCGCTTAACAATATATTTAATTTTTATAATTCCAAACTATTCTGATCAAGGAGAAAATCTATCACATTGATGATCAAATAGCCCTTTTCGTTTCTCCAAGGTTTTGTATGTTGCTGTAAGACGATTATTTTTTTAAAAGAGTCGGCAATATGGTCGAACGAAGCCTGTTCCTGTTCCATCTTCTACATATCGGGAATGGCAAAGGCACAGCTCAAAGAGCATTACGACGACGTTGTCGCAGGGCTCAACGGGCAGGGCAACGGATACTGCTGCGGTAAAGAACGCCTATGAAAGCGCCCTCGGCGCAATCTCCGCCGCAGAAGAAGGGCAGTTTGCCGCCGCGCTTGAAGAGGGCAAGCTCGCCATAGACAGGGCGGCAGCCGCGCTCGAAATTGACGAATATATCAAAAATTCGGACAGCGACGGCGTAAGGCAGATAGCCGAAGCCGCCAAGGAAAAATTGTCCTCCGCGTCCGCCGCAGAGCTTGAGAAGATAGTTGAAGACGCCAAGCTTGATATGGAAAAGCAGCGCGCCAAGGAAGAGATAATCGCCGCGGGCGTGATAATGTACATCTATGCGGTGGCGATAGGCCCCTGGCGCGAAGATAAAAAGAACCGTCTTGCCGCATCCGCGGAAAGGAGTGAAAAACAATGAAGGCAACGTACGCAATAAAAAGGAATGACTTTGGTGCGGCGTTCCTGCTGCTTCCCGTATTGGCAGCCGTCGCCGCAGAGATACTCGCATATTTCAGCTCGCGCGCAAACGGCACATACCCCATAACCGCGCTTGAAACGGTGATGTTTTTAACGGAATTTGCCGTGGGATTGCTGGTCATATCATACGTGCTGTCCTTCTTTGTAAAGGGCAAGGCGTGCATGATAGCGTTCGACGTGTTCCGCGCCGCCGCGGCAGCCCTTCTGTGCGTGTGCGTATACATCGTGCTCGAAGAGCGCGCCACGCTTATGGGCTATGTATGGTTCTCCGACCTTGAAAGCGGTAACGTAAAGTCGGTTAGCGCACTCAACCTCGGCGTGGCTTCCGCCGCGTGCTATGTTGTCTCGGTGATCCTTCTCGCCGTGTCCGGCGCGATAGAATTCGTGTCGGCGGTAAAGGTAAAAAGGACGCGCGAAACCGTTCAGGCGGAAATAGCCGAACTCGAAAGGGAACTCAAAGCTATAAAATAATTGTATACCGGTAAGGCAAAAAACGGCAGGGAGACCTGCCGTTTTTTTGCAATATTTTATTGTTATTGTTGCGCGTCGGAGCATTTTTTTACAACTATTTTACAATTGAGCCTGTAAAATTTTGTAATTTAGCTCCACAAATCAAAATTTTATGTTATAATGGTTATGCTCATTATATAAAATGAATTGCGCGCCGTGCCGCGCGGGAGAAAAAAGGTATGAGGATAGGAATTTTGACCAGCGGGGGCGACTGCCCCGGGCTCAACGCGGTCATACGCGGATTTTGCAAATATTGCTTCAACAAAATAAAGGACGTTGAAATTTTAGGCTTCCTTGAAGGCTATGCGGGCCTTATGAACAGGGAATACAGGCAGCTCACGCCTGCCGACGTAGAGGGCATCCTCGACCTCGGCGGCACGATACTCGGCACTTCGCGCCAGCCCTATAAGCTCATGACTGTCAAGGAGGGCGACGGCCCCACAAAGCTGCAGCAGATGGTGGAAAACTACAAAAAGCTCAAACTTGACGTGCTCGTTACGCTCGGCGGCGCCGGCACGCACAAGACGGCTTCCCTTCTTTCGGTGGAAGGCTGCAACGTTATAGGCCTGCCCAAGACCATAGACAACGACATCTACGGCACGGACGTCACCTTCGGCTTCCATACGGCGGTGGGCATAGCCGCCGACGGGTTAAAGCGCATACGCACCACGGCGGACAGCCACAGGCGCGTGTTCTTTGTGGAGGTGATGGGCAACAAGGTCGGCTGGCTCACGCTGTACGCGGGCATCGCCGCGGGCGCGGACGCCATACTCCTTCCCGAGATAGCGTATGACGAAGATAATCTCGCAAAATTCATACAGGAAAAGATGTCTTCCCGGCGTTCGGTGGTCGTCGCCGTGGCGGAGGGCGCCATGAGCGCCAAAGAGGCGGCGATGTCCAAAAAGGAGCGGCGCGACTATCTTGCGGGCTTCGGCAGCGCCACCGCGGCGGAAAGGCTGGCGGGCGCCATATCGCAAAAGATACCTCAGCAGTGCCGCGCCACCGTGCTCGGGCACATCCAGCGCGGCGGCGAACCGTGCGCCTTTGATAAATTCCTCTCGTCCGAAATAGGCGCCTTCGGCGCCCACCTCGTGCAGGTGGGCAGGTACGGTGTCACCGTGTGCGTGCGCAACAACCGCCTCGGGTTCAACATCCTCACCGATATCGCCGGCAGGACAAAGCGCGTCCCCGCGGACGGGCAGCTGGTGCTGCTTTCAAAGGATATGGGGATATACTTCGGGGAGTAAAAAGTTCACAAATTTTTGCGGCGCGTAAGACGTAAAAATATGTGAGTAGTTTAATATAATAATGCCGAAAAAACGAAAAATGCGCAAAGAGGGGCAGAGCCCCTTTAGCTCACGGAAATTGTCGCGCACGGTCTGCGCGGGAATTTTGTGAATATCTCATGGAGGAAAAAAAGAATGTATGCAGTAATCGATATCAGCTCTACGAGCATCTCCATGCTCGTGTGCGGCAAGGACGGAACGCATCCCGCATATAAATACAGGGAGAGCCTCTCTGCCCTGAGCTTTATAGAGGGCGGCAAGCTCAACGAACACGGCGTGGAAAAGATATGCGACAAGATATCCGTATTCCAGGACCATTGCAAAAAGCTCGGCGTGGAAAAGCTCTACGTCGTATCCACCGCCGCCATGCGCTATATAGAGAACGCCGACGAAGTGTTCAAAGCCATCCGCACCCGCACGGGCGCCGTGGTCAACCAGACGGACGGCGAAACGGAGGCGTATTGCGACTGCGTCGCCAATGAAAAATTCCGCTCGGCGGAAAGGCCGGTCATAATAGATATCGGCGGCGCGAGCATAGAGGTGTGCGACCTTACCAAGGAGGGCAAGGAGGGCATAAACTGCCTGACCTTCGGCGCGCTCACCCTGCAGCGCAAGTTCGTAAAGAGCGTCTACCCCGATAAGGAAGAGTGCGCTAAAATCAAAAAGTACATAAAAAAGGCGCTCGCAAAGGCGGATATCCCCGTCGTGGAGGAGGGTACCGCCGTGCTCGTGGGCGCCACAAACCGCTCGGTGTATGAAATATACCGCGATTACTACGACATCCCCGAAAGCGAGGACATGGCAATAGAGCTCGACAAGCTCAAAAAGCTCGCAAAAAAACTTATAGAGGCGCCCGACAGGTCGCACCTTCTTATAAAGAACGCGCCCGAAAAGATTTATTTTATAGTCGTGGCGCTCATAACCCTTGTACAGCTCTTAAAGAGGTTCGGCTTTAAAAACGTGCTCGTCAGCGATTTCGGCGTAAAGGAGGGCTATTTGAAGCTCGCCCTCGAAGGTTCCGTAAAGGCAGTTCCCTCGCCCTTCTTCCCCGAAAGGCCGGTAAAGGAGATAAAGTCCATAGAGGAGCTTGCCGAACACATCAAGCTCCGCCAAAAGGCGGGCAAGGCGCCCTCTAAAAACAAGGCGGAAAAGCCCGCGGAAGAGGCCGCAAAGCAGGAAAAGGCGGAAAAGGACAACGGCTGACGCGCCGGGCGCGTTGCGCCCGCAAAAAATAAATACAGAGAATATTATATTATGGCAACGGAAAAATCACCGATAAAACTCATAAAAGGGGTGTATGTGAACCGCGAATTTTCGTGGCTCAAATTCAATACGCGCGTGCTCGAACAGTCCGTGGACGAAGACACCCCCGTGCTCGAAAGGGGCAAATTCCTTTCCATCTTCACCTCCAATTTGGATGAATTTTTCATGGTGCGAATGGGCAGTTTGTACAATGAAGACAAGATGCGCCCCGAAGCCACCGACAACAAGACGCGCCTCACGTTCGGCATGCAGCTCAAGGCGATAGCCGAAAGGATACCCCGCCTTTACGAGATGCGCGAACACGCCTTTACGCACTTAAAGCGCGACCTTGCGGAAGAGGGCATAAACATCCTCAACTATTCCCAGCTATCCGCAGGCAGAAAGCAGGAGCTTAAAAAGCTGTTCGACGCCAAAGTGCTGCCCCTTCTTTCCCCCATGGTCATAGACGCAAAGCACCCGCTGTTCAGGTTTGAAAATTTAAGGTGCTATATGCTCTATAAATTAAAAAAGAACGACCATACGATGATAGGCGTCATGGATTTTTCCGACCGCCTGGACACGTTGTACCGCTTTGCCGGCGGAAAAAAATCCAGCTTTATAACGATGGAAGAGGTCATTCGCAACTTAGGCTACCTCGCCTTCCCGGGCTACACGGCGACTTCGTCCGTAATGATAAGGGTGACGCGCAACGCCGACTTTGAAACGTACGTTGAAGACGCCGATATGGAGTACAACAACGACTTTTCGCAGTATATGAAGAGCAAGGTGGAGACGCGCCTCATACAAAACGCCATAAGGCTGGAAGTGCACGGAGAGAGCAAGTCGCTCATGAAGTTTGTGACGGAGGCCATAGGCATAGAGGAAAACCTCATCTACAAAGTGCGCTCCAACTTCTCTTTCAAATACCTCTTCAGCCTGCCCAGGCGCATAGACAAGGAGCTCTCTTCCAAACTTTCCTACGCCCCCTTCAAACCAAAGATATCCGACAGGCTGGCAAACGCCCAGAGCATGATAGAAGAGGTGCGGAAGAAGGACGTGCTGCTGCGCTACCCGTTTGAGAGCATGGAGCCGCTCATCAAACTTTTGAACGAGTGCGCCGAAAGAAAGGACTGCATAGCCATAAAGATAACCATATACCGCCTTGCAGACCATTCGCGCATAGTGGAGGCGTTAAAGCGCGCCAGCGAAAACGGCATAGACGTCACCGTAGTCATAGAGCTGTGCGCAAGGTTTGACGAAGAGAATAACCTGTACTTTGCCGGGCAGCTGCACGACGCGGGCTGCAACATAATATACGGGATGGAAAACTACAAAGTTCATTCCAAAATAATTTCCATAACGTTCTCCGACGAAGAGGGCGGGATAAGCTACATCACGCACCTCGGCACGGGCAACTACAACGAAAGTACCGCCAAGCAGTACACCGACCTCAACATAATAACGGCAGACCGCAAGATAGGCGAAGACGGCGCCGCGTTCTTCCGCAACGTGGCGATATCCAACGTGGACGGCGACTATTCCCGCCTGCAGATAGCGCCCAAGTACTTCAAGCACAAGATACTTGAATGCCTCGACGGCGAAATAGAAAAGTCCAAGTCCGGTAAAAAGGGCATATTCATAGGCAAAATGAACAGCCTTACGGACAAGGTCATCATAGATAAGCTGATAGAAGCGTCGCGCGCGGGCGTGGAGATAAAGCTCATAATCCGCGGCATATGCTGCTTTTTGCCCGGCAAGTCCGGCAAGACGGAAAATATCGCCGTAAGGAGCATCGTGGGCAGGTTTTTGGAACATTCCCGCATATACTGCTTCGGCGAGGGAAAGGACAGGGTGATGTATATCTCCTCCGCCGACCTTATGACGCGCAACACCGACCGCCGCGTAGAGATAGCTACCCCCGTCCTTGACAAGGATATAGAGAACGAGATCTACAAGATGCTTGAAGTCATGCTTGCCGACAACGTCAACGCCCGCAGGATGCTGCCGGACGGCACGTATGCAAGGGTGGAGGACGCCTCGGGCAAAAAGATAGATTCTCAGGACTATTTTTTAAAGCACGTATAAATTTTTGACGTAAAAGCGCCCGCACCGCGGGCGCCTTTCGCTATATAAAAGATATTCGGCGGCTCGCGTGTTTTTGTATATTATGCACGATTTTACCTGCACGTCATCGTCCTTTAACAAAAGGGTGGTATACTGTGTTTTGAAATGCAAACAAGAGGAGATATTATGAATACAAACGATATTCCCGTGCCGCAGGGCGGCACGGAGGTCACGCTCGTCTCCGCGCTCACGGCGGGGGACGTTGCGCGCATGCGCGACGGGATGGAAAAATTCCGCAGGCTGATGTCCTATTACAAGTGCGCCATAATGGAAGTGGAGACAAAGTTCCGCGTGCTGGACGAACAGTTCTCTTCCCGTCACGAGCGCAACCCCATAGACACAATAAAGACGCGCTTAAAGTCGCCGGAGAGCATACTTGAAAAACTCACCCGCAGGGGATATGAAAAGACGCTCGCCTCGGTCGAACGCAACCTTGCGGATGTGGCGGGCGTGCGCGTCATATGCTCCTTCAAGGACGACGTGTATATGCTGGCGGACAGCCTTTTAAAGCAGGACGACGTAAAGCTCGTAACGGCAAAGGACTACATAAAGAATCCCAAACCCAACGGCTACCGCAGCCTGCACCTCATCGTGGAGACGCCGATATTTTTGCAGGACGAAAAGCGCATGATGAAGGTGGAGGTGCAGCTCAGGACTATAGCCATGGAGTTCTGGGCAAACCTTGAACACAAGCTCAGGTATAAAAAGAACTTGCCCGAAGAGCTCGCCGCCGCCACGGCAAAGCGGCTGTATTCCTGTGCGGAGGCAAGCGCGCGGCTGGACGAAGAGATGGGTCAGATACGCACGGTCATAGAGGGCGTGTGAAGGCGTTGTTTTTGCCATATTGCCGCACGTTTTAAGCGGATGCGTACCCAAAATAAATAGGTGTACTGTAAGTACTTCCTTACAGTATGCTTATTCTGCGTTAATTTCTTTACAAATTTTACGCCGTATGGTAACATATAAAGAGCGGCGCATCGCCGCGGCAAGTTTGTAAAAAGGGGTAGACGTACATGTACCTTTCAATGCTGGCAGCGCTCACCACGTTTGAAATCGTGGTGATAGCCGTCGTGTCCGCCGTGTTCGCGGGCGTGATAGCTGCGGCGCTCATATATAAAAGGCGCAAAAAGCGCCGCGTGGACGAAACGGAGATGGAAAGTTTTGACGAGGTGAACGAAAACGCCCGCGCCGTCCTTCTTTTAAAGCCGCTTGCGGATGGCGACGCCGAACTCTGTGCCGCGCTTGACGGCCTGCATGCGGCGCTCCTTTCGCTTCCTCCGTCTGCAGAGGAAGAGGCAGCCGTCGC
>CALVPV010000042.1 GCA_944353935.1 uncultured Clostridia bacterium
GAAGAGGGGGGATCCCTTTCCCGTAGCTCATTAAACCCTTTGCACTTTGTTGCGGCAACAATCGCCGCGCGCAGCAACCCCACCCACCCTTGCCCCCTTTGTTGCCCTTGGCAATAAGGGGGGACTGAGCGCAGCGAAGAGGGGGGATCCCTTTCCCGCTTTATACACCCGTTTTTCACACCCGCGCAAAATGTTTTTTCTTTTCGGCGCTTTTTACGGCGTTTTAACGCTGCAAAGGCACATTCTTTTAAACAAATTGACAGTCCGTTCTTGCAAAAAGGGCGGACTTGTGCTATACTGTATTTACAATAATTTAAGTAAAAGGCACGGTCGCGGTTGGCAAGGGCAGGCAGGCAATGATAAATAAAAATTATATACGGCTCGGCAATGTTCGTTCGGTGATAAGGGAACTTTTTGAATACGGCAACGCCCGCAAAAGGGAGATAGGTGAAGAAAACGTGTTCGATTTTTCCCTCGGCAATCCGTCCGTTCCTCCGCCCGAAGAATTTAAACAGGTGCTCTGCGAACTCATCCGCAACACCGACCCCGTGCAGCTGCACGGCTATACGTCCGCCCAGGGCGCGCCCCAAGTGCGCGCGGCGGTCGCAGCCTACATAAACGGTACGTTCGGCGACCATGTGACCGCGGACTGCATCTATATGACCTGCGGCGCGGCGGCGGCGCTCACCATAACGCTCTGCGCCCTGTGCAACGGCGGCGACGAGGTCGTCACCTTTACCCCGTATTTCCCCGAATACGCCGTGTTTGCCGCGCAGGCGGGCGCAACTCTCGTCCCCGTCCGCTCCCTTCCGGGAACGTTCGACATCGATCTTGCCGCCCTCGCTTCGGCGCTCACTCCAAAGACAAAGGCGGTCATAATAAATTCACCAAACAATCCCTCTGGTGTGGTCTATCCCGAACAGAGCATACGGCAGCTGTGCGCCCTCCTTGAAGAGCACTCCGCAAAGACGGGTTCCCCCGTGTACCTCATTTCGGACGAGCCGTACCGCGAACTTGTGTACGGCGGCGAAAGGGTGCCCTACGTCATGGACTACTACAAAAACAGCATAGTGTGCTATTCCTTTTCAAAGAGCCTGTCCGTCCCCGGCGAACGCATAGGCTATATAGCCGTGAACAAGCAGGCGGAGGGGGAGGTGTACGCCGCGGTGTGCGGCGCGGGCAGGTCGCTCGGGTACGTGTGCGCCCCCTCGCTTTTGCAATTTGCCGTGGCAAAACTCATGGGGCGCACGTCGGACATCTCCGTCTACAGGCGCAACCGCGACAGGCTGTGTTCCGCGCTGGAAAGTTTCGGCTATAAAACGGTCAGGCCGCAGGGCGCGTTCTATCTTTTTGTGGAGGCGCTCGAAGCGGACGCCGCCGCCTTCTGCGAACGCGCAAAAAAATTTGAATTGCTGCTCGTCCCCGGCGACGGGTTCGGCTGCAAGGGGTACGTCCGCATAGCTTACTGCGTCTCCCCGCAGATGATAGAGCGTTCGCTGCCCGCCTTCAAAGCGCTTGCAAACAGCTATAAAAACGGCTGAAAATGCCCGTCGGCACGTATGCGGCGCGCGGCGGTATTTCAATAAAAACATCTGATTTGTGTATGTGATTTGTATAAATTATTACAAAATTCACGCATATTCAACAATAATAGACGTATAGAATATAAGGATTGTCATAATAAATAAGTTTAATAATTATTTCAAGAATATGGCCACGTAATGTGGTATGTTAAACCTAATGATTATTGCACAGCGGATTCGTGAATTACGAACGGAAAACCATTTTACGCAGGCACAACTTGCCAAGATGGTAGGGTGCAGTCAGCCTATGATAGTTCTCTGGGAAAAGGAGGTTTGTGAACCAACGGCTTCCGCCATAGTGCGGCTTGCCGAAGCATTAGGCTGTTCTTGCGACTACCTGCTCGGTTACGACGGCTATTGATCTGTCGTACAAGGGCAGTCGGGGCTCGTGCGCCGGCGTAACGGGCGGCTATTGCCGCATGCTTCTTTCCCTTGCGGGAAGGAAGGGTGACGGGGCGTTTTGCCCTTGCCCGTCGCCTCCCGTACCGATCGGTCAAATGGATTTGTTATGCGTCGATCCGGCAATACGGGGATTAAATTACAGTATCGCAAAACGCGCCCGCACGTATTTTCGTGCGGGCGCGTTTTATCTTTTTTGGTAATGGCGGATGTCATTCACCGTATTTTGCAAGCCGTTTTTTTATGGAGCGGATGTTCTCCTTTACGCTTTTAGGCGAAGCGCCGCCGTAGGACGTGCGCGCCTCGGCGCAGTTTTTGGCGCGCACCGTCTCGCATATGTCTATGTCAAAGTTGCCGTCAAAGCTCTGGTATTCCTCTATGGTCATGTTCTGCAGCGTGCGGCCCTCTTCTATGCACCAGCGCACTATCCTTCCCGTCACGGAGTGCGCCGTGCGGAAGGGCACGCCCTTCTTTGCAAGGTAGTCGGCAACGTCCGTGGCGCAGGCAAAGTCGCCCTCTGCCGCCTTCTTCATCCTGTTGCCGCGCATCAAAAGGTTGTCGGTAAGTTCAGCCATTATTTTAAGGCAGCCGTCAAGCTGTTTTTCGGCGTCAAAAAATCCCTCTTTGTCCTCCTGCAGGTCTTTGTTGTATGCAAGCGGTATGCCCTTCAGCGTCGTAAGTATCGCCATCAGGTGGCCGTATACCCTGCCCGTCTTGCCTCGCATGAGCTCGGGGATGTCGGGATTCTTTTTCTGCGGCATTATGGAAGAGCCGGTGGAGTACGCGTCGGGTATCTCAAAGTAGCCGAACTCCTCCGATGTGTACAGTATCAGGTCTTCGCACAGCCTGGAAAGGTGCATCATCGCCATGGACGCGTTGAACATGTATTCCGCTACAAAGTCGCGGTCGGATACGCCGTCAAGCGAATTTTCGCACGGCTTGTCAAATTCCAAAAGGGTGGCGGTCATGTTCCTGTCTATGGGGTAAGAAGTGCCTGCCAGCGCCCCGCTGCCCAGCGGCATTACGTTCATCCGCTTTCTTGCGGCGGCAAACCTGTCCGCGTCGCGCAGGAACATCTCCGCATACGCGTTAAAAAAGTGCCCCGTGCATATGGGCTGCGCCTTTCTGAGGTGCGTATAGCCGGGCATTATGTATTTCAGCCCGCTTTCGGCCTTGTCAGTAAGGCTCTCTACGAGCGCGCACAGCAGCTTTACGGCGTCGTCGTTTGCGCGCCTTACGTATAACCTGAAATCGGTGGCGACCTGGTCATTGCGCGAGCGCGCCGTGTGCAGCTTTTTGCCGCTGTCGCCTATCCTTGCCACGAGCTCGTTTTCCACAAACGAGTGTATGTCTTCGGCGTCCTTTATCTGCACCGCGCCCGACTCTATGTCGGCGTATATGGCTTCGAGCCCGCCGCATATCTCGTTGCATTCCGCCTCGGAAATTATTCCGCATTTGCCGAGCATCCTTGCATGGGCGACGGAGGCGGTTATGTCCTCGCGCCATAAATTTTTGTCAAAGGGGAGTGAATCGTTGAAGTCGTCCGCGTCCTTCGCGGTGGGTTCTTCAAACCTGCCCTGCCACAGTTTCATGAATATACCTCTTATTTAAATTGACTTATTTGCTTAAATTAACTAAAATATATTAGTAATTAAAATTATACTCAAAAATACTGCATAAATCAAGCGTATTTTTGCGGAACTCGCTTTATGATAATTCTCGGCATAGACCCCGGCTTGGCAACTATGGGCTACGGCGTAATAGAAAAGAAGGCAGACGGCAACTGCATAGCGCTCGATTACGGCGTCGTGCTCACTCCCAAAGACGAAAGCCTCCCCGTCCGCCTTGCAATGTTGGAAGAGGGGGTCAACAAGATACTCAACAAGTTCAAACCGGCGGAGATCTCGGTCGAAGAGCTGTTCTTTGCAAAGAACATCACCACGGGCATACCCGTCGCCCACGCGCGCGGCGTAATACTTTTGACCTGCGTAAAGTACTGCGGCAGGCTGTACGAATATACGCCGATGCAGATAAAGCAGGCGTTGACGGGCTACGGCCGCGCCGACAAGGTGCAGATGATGCACGTGGTGACTTCCATACTGCGCCTTTCAAAGATCCCCCGCCCGGACGATGCGGCGGACGCCCTCGCCGTGGCGCTGTGCCACGCGCACACGTCCCGCTTTGGCAAACTCTTCGGGATCGGCTGAATTTAAAGGCATTGGCAAAGCCGCTTTACTTGCGGGAGGAATTTTTTATGATAGGCTATTTAAAGGGTAAAATATTATCGCTCACCGCCGACACCGCTCTGATAGAGACGGGCGGCGTGGGCTACGAGGTGCTCTGTTCGGCGTCGGCGCTCTCTTCCCTGTCGGGGAAGGGCGAAGGCGAGCTGTACACCTATCTTCAGGTGCGCGAAGACGGTATAAGCCTTTTCGGCTTTGCTTCCCCCGCGGAAAAAAACATGTTCTTAAAGCTCGTCTCCGTTTCGGGCGTGGGGCCCAAAATGGGCATAGCCGTGCTGTCCGGCATGGATATAAATTCGCTCGCCGTCGCCATAGCTTCGTCCGACGTGAAAAAACTCAGCACGGTAAAGGGGCTCGGCAAAAAGACGGCGGAGCGCATAATATTGGAGCTCAGGGAAAAGGTGGCAGAAGACGCCGCGGCTGCTCCCGCGGCAAAGGATGCGCCCGCGCCCGTCGCTGTCGACGCGGGGGACGAGGACGCCGTCGTGGCGCTCATGTCCTTAGGCTTCACGCGCGCGGAAAGCACCCGCGCCATTTCAAAGGCACGTGCGGGCGGCGCGTCCACGATAGAGGACGTCATCCGCGAAGCCATCAAGGGAATGTGATATAAAATAATTTAAGTTGCAAGGCGGGTATCCCGCCGCCGCAAGACCCAATTTGCAGCGTAAGCTGGCTCACTGGAAGGGAATGTCGGCGATTATAAAAATGTGAGCAACAAAATATCGCCGACAGGGAAACTTAGTTTCCAAAAATCACGAAGATTTTCCGCTGTCACTAAGCGGAAAATCTGTGAGGTATTTTTTTATGTTTTTCGATGACGAAGATTACGGCGCCGAGGAGGAAGACAGGCTCGTCACAAGCACAAAGGGCGAATACGACGTGGAAGAGAACGTCCTGCGCCCCAAGACGCTTGCCGACTATGTCGGCCAGACCAAGGTCAAGGAAAATTTAAACGTATATATGTCCGCCGCCAAAAAGAGGGGGGAGGTGCTCGAACACGTCCTTTTATACGGTGCGCCCGGCCTTGGCAAGACTACGCTCGCCCACATCATCGCAAACGAGATGGGTGGCACGCTCAAGCTTACTTCCGCGCCGGCGATAGAGCGCAGCGGCGACCTCGCCGCGATACTCACCAACCTCAACGACGGCGACGTGCTCTTTATAGACGAGATACACCGCCTCAGCCGCAGCGTGGAAGAGATACTCTATTCCGCAATGGAGGACTATTCGCTGGACATAATAGTCGGCAAGGGCCCCAACGCGCGCAACATCCGTTTTTCCTTAAAAAAATTCACTCTTATAGGCGCCACTACCAAGGCGGGCATGATAGCAAATCCCCTGCGCGACCGCTTCGGCATAATCTGCCGCCTTGAAATGTACACCCCCTCGGAGCTCAAAGAGATCGTTTTAAAGAGCGCAAAAAAGCTGGGCATAGGCATAGACATGCCCGCCGCGGAAGAAATTTCCGGGCGCTCCCGCGGGACGCCGAGGATAGCTAACCGCCTTTTAAAGCGCGTGCGCGACTTTTCCGATATGCGCGGGGAGGGCGGCATCACGCTCGAAGACGCCAAATTCGCCCTCGGCAGGATGGAGATAGACGAGCTGGGGCTGGATGAGACCGACCGCGCCATCCTGCGCGCCATGGTGGAAAAGTTCGACGGCCGCCCCGTAGGGCTTGAGACGCTCGCGGCGACGGTAAACGAAGACGCCAATACCATAGAGGACGTGTACGAACCCTACCTTTTGCAGCTCGGGTTTATAGCGCGCACGCCGCGCGGCAGGATGATACTCCGCGGCGGGTACGAACACCTCGGATACAAGGTGACGGAGAGGCAGGCCGCGCAGCTCTCCCTCTTCAATAAAGATGAAAATGACTGAAGATCCCAACGAAAAAATTCTTAACGTAGAGGCGCACGGCGCGCCCACAAATTTAAAAAAGAGCGATTTTTATTACGACCTCCCGGAGGAGCTCATCGCGCAGACGCCCGTCGAACCGCGCGACTCTTCCCGCCTGCTGGTATACGACCGCGCGGCGGACAGGACGGAGCACCGCATATTCCGCGACATAAAAGATTATCTTCGCCCCGGGGACGTGCTCGTTATAAACAACACCAAGGTGCTCCCCGCGCGCATCTTTGTGCATACCGAACACGGCGGCAGGGTGGAAGTGCTGCTTTTAAAGCGCATATCCGCGCTGCGCTGGGAAGTGCTCGTAAAGCCTGGCAAAAAGTGCAGGCCGGGCACCCGCCTCACCGTGGACGAAACTCTCTCCCTCACGGTAAATTCCGTGACGGACAGCGGCGAAAGGATAGTCGATTTTGAATGCGACGGGGTGTTTGAAGAGGCGCTTTCCAGGGTGGGCACCATGCCGCTCCCCCCGTACATCCACGAAAAGCTCAAAGACCAGAGCCGCTATCAGACCGTCTACGCCAAGACGGACGGCTCTGCGGCGGCGCCCACGGCGGGGCTGCACTTCACCCCTCGTTTGCTCGAAGAGATAAAGGGCATGGGCGTGCAGGTCGCGCAGGTGCTGCTGCACGTGGGGCTCGGCACCTTCCGTCCCGTCAAGGAGGACGCCATCACCGACCATAAGATGCACAGCGAATATTACGAAGTGGACGGTGAGGCGGCGGAGCTCATCAGCCGCGCAAAAAGGGAGGGGCGCCGCGTCATAGCGGTGGGTACCACGTCCGTCCGCACGTTGGAGAGCGCGGCAAAAGAGGACGGCACCATAGATCCCTGCCGCGGCAACACCTCTATATTCATATACCCGCCGTATAAGTTCAAATGCGTTGACGCGCTCATAACCAACTTCCACCTTCCGGAAAGCACTCTCATAATGCTCGTCGCCGCAATGGTGGGGCGCGAAAAAATACTCAGCCTTTACAATCTCGCCGTAATGGAAAAGTATCGTTTCTTTTCCTTCGGCGACGCGATGATGATCGTATAAACGGCGCATCTCATTGTCGCGGTTACGGGTCTATTCGGTCACGTACGTCTGTGTACGCTCCCTCATAGCTTCCGCCCGCTCCGCGACCTGCTTGCTTCTCCGCTCCTCATCCTGCCTCTTTTTTTAAGAAATTAAATTTCAGGTTATTTTTATGCCACAAGGTTTCTCTTTCGAAGTTCAGCATGTAGAAAAACATACCGGCGCGCGCGCCGGCGTTTTTCATACTCCGCACGGCGACGTGCTCACCCCCGTATATATGCCGGTAGGCACCCAGGCCACGGTCAAGGGCGTATTGCCGCGCGATTTAAAGGAGGCGGGCAGCTCCATAGTGCTGTCCAACACCTACCACCTGTACATGCGCCCCGGCGACGAGATAGTCGCCAAGGCGGGCGGGCTGCACAAATTTATGAATTGGGACGGCCCCATCCTTACGGACAGCGGCGGCTTTCAGGTGTTTTCCCTTACAAAGCTGAATAAAATAAGGGAGGAAGGGGTATACTTCAATTCTCATCTGGACGGCTCCCGCCACCTGTTCACGCCCGAAAAGTCCGTGTCCGTACAGGAAAATTTGGGCGCGGACATCATTATGCAGTTCGACCAGTGCAGCGAATACGGCTACACACATGCCCGGGCGGAGGACGCCATGGAGCTTACCACCCGCTGGCTGGAGCGGTGCGCCAAGGCAAAGACGCGCGAAGATCAGGTGCTCTTTCCCATAGTCCAGGGCAATATGTACAAGGACTTGCGCAAGGAGAGCCTGGAGCGCGCCCTGCCGTACGCGGAGTGCGGCATAGGCATAGGCGGGCTGTCCGTCGGCGAACCCAAGCCGCTCATGTATGAGATATTGGACTTTTTGCAGCCCTACTATCCCGAAAACATGCCCCGCTACCTAATGGGCGTGGGCAGCCCCGACTGCCTCATAGAGGGGGTAAAGCGCGGCATAGACATGTTCGACTGCGTGCTCGCCACCAGGATAGCGCGCAACGGCACGGCGTTCACCTCCCGCGGCAAGGTGGTGGTGCGCAACGGCGCCTATAAGGAGGATTTCACCCCGCTGGACGAGGGGTGCGACTGCTACTGCTGCAAAAACTACACAAAGGCATACCTTCGCCATCTGATGAACGTCAACGAGATGCTCGGCGCAATGCTTTTAAGCCTGCACAACATAACCTTTTTGCACAGGCTGATGCGCGGCATGCGCGAGGCAATCTTTGCCGACTGCCTTGAAGATTTTGCAAGGCAGTTTTACGCGGAATACGGCGAAAAATAAAACACGCCGCCGAATGTATTTTGAAAACGGTGTGAAAGTTTGCCTCCGCGGCAATTTGTTGGGGCAAATCGCTTGCAAAAGCGCGCAAAAAATTGTATAGTGTATACTAAGCTAACAAAGTAAAACCTGTAAAAGGAGTAAATTTATGTTGAGTGCATTATTGGCTGAAAGCAGCGATGCGTCTACGGGCGGCAGCGGCTGGGTGACGTGGGTCATACTTGCGGTATTCATCGCCATAATCGTTGTTTTCTTTGTAATTTCTTCCAAAAGGAACAAAAAGAGGCAGCAGGAGGCAGAACAGCTCATAGATGCCGTCAAGCCCGGCAACAAGGTAAAGACCATAGGCGGCGTGTGCGGCATAGTGGTGGAAGTTGACACCGAAGAGAACACCTTCGTGCTGGAGACGGGCTCCGAAAAGTCGGGCAAGTGCTACATGAAGTTCGACAGGCAGGCCATCTACCAGACGGACGCCGTGGTGGAAAAGCCCGAAGAAAAGAAAGAGGGCGAAGAGCCTTCCGCGGAAGAACCGTTTGAAGAGAGCGTTCCCGCCAAGGAAGAACAGCCCGCGGCGGAAGAGGCGGCATCTCAGCCCGAACAAACTGCCGAAGAGCAGCCCAAGGAATAAAAGATAATCATAAAAAACGTCCGCTCCGCATAGTTTTAACTGTGCGGAGGTTTTTTATATGCGTGAAAGTGTCTTTCAGGTGATAAAGGCTACGCTCGCGGCGGTCATATTTTCGCTCGCCTGCGTCCTCGTCTTTTCGTTCGTCATACAGCTGTTTGACCTGTCCTCGGCGGTCATAAAGCCGGTGAACCAGGTGCTCAAAACGCTGTGCATAGCGGCGGGCGGGCTGCTCTTTCTGCGCGGAAGCGGCGGGCTTATAAAGGGTGCGGCGTACGGCGCCGTTGCCGTCGCGGCTACCTACGTCATATATTCCGCCATAGCCGGCTCCTTTGCCGTGACGTGGCTGTTTGCCGCAGAAGTTTTGCTCGGCGCGGCGGCGGGCGCGGTGAGCGGCGTGATAGGCGTGAATATGGGCGGCAGGGGCTGAATCAAAAAGCTGTGCGGCGCATGCGCGGCGCCACGCGGCAAATATGTTTGCCCGCGCCCCTTTAATTTTATAAAATCGCTTGATTTTTCTCCTGCCTTAACTTATAATATAAAAAAAGACAAACAAGGAGAGTGACCGAAATGATAAAGACAATAGCTAAACCCTCTGAAAGAAAGGTTACCGGCTGCGGCGAATGCAGGAGCACCTGCCAGTCCGCCTGCAAGACGAGCTGCACGGTGGGCAACCAGAGCTGCGAAAGGATAACCAGGGAAGAAAGGCCCGACAGGGAAAGCAAGTAACTTTTTATTGCGGAACTACAAAGGGGGCGGATTTTTCTCCGCTCCCTGTTTTCTGTGACGATTGCGCGACCGCGCCAAAGAGCGGGGCGCGCCTTTTTGTGTGTTTATGATCCACGTATTTAACTATAAGAAAAACCATTACATCTATGATACCGGCAGCGCCAGCCTCCACGAATGCGACGAAAAGACGGCGGCATATTTAAATGCCGTGCTCGCGGGCGAAAAGCCCGCCCTCTCGGAAGATGACGTAAAACAGATCCGCTCCGACGTGGAAACGCTTGAAGGGGAGGGGCTTTTAAACGCGCCCGAACCTTCCGCCTATCCCGTAAAGTCAAACGAGGTAAAGGCGCTGTGCATACATATCTGCCACGACTGCAACCTGCGCTGCCGCTACTGCTTCGCGGATGAGGGCGCATACCATTCCTCGCGCGAGTTCATGAGCGAAAAGACCGCAAAACAGGCGATAGACTTCCTTATAAAAAACAGCGGGAACAGAAAGGTCTTGGAAGCCGACTTCTTCGGCGGCGAGCCGCTCATGTGTTTAGACACGATAAAAAACGTTGTCGCTTACGCGCGCGAACAGGGCGAAAAGTACGGCAAAAAGTTCCTTTTCACCACCACTACGAACGGCGTGCTGCTAAACGACGACGCCGCGGACTTTTTCAACCGCGAAATGGAGAACGTCGTCCTCTCGCTTGACGGCCGCCCCGAGGTGCACGACGCAATAAGAAAGACGGTGAACGGCAAGGGCAGCTTTGACGTCTGCTTTAAAAACATAAAAAAGTTCGTTCAGTCGCGCGGGGACAAGAGCTATTACGTGCGCGGCACGTTCACAGCCAAAAACCTCGACTTTTCCAACGACGTGATGTTCCTTGCGGAGAGCGGCTTCGATTCCATATCCATGGAGCCCGTAGTGACGGACATCCCCGACCTGCAGATAAAAAAGGAGCACCTTCCGCGCATCTGCGAAGAGTACGAGGTGCTGTGCGAAAAGTACCTTGACGCATACAAAAACGGCAGGGGCTTCAACTTTTTCCACTTCAACATAGACTTAGAGGGCGGGCCCTGCCTCTCCAAGCGCGTATCCGCATGCGGGGCGGGCAACGAATATTTTTCCGTGGTGCCAAACGGCGACATCTATCCCTGCCATCAGTTTGCGGGGAACAGGGATTTTTATATGGGCAACGTGTACGAAGGCGCGCTCGACGCGGGCATACGTTCGCGCTTTGCGTCTTCCTGCCTCTTCACGCGCGAAAAGTGCGGCGGCTGCTTTGCAAAATTCATATGCAGCGGCGGCTGCAGCGCAAACAATTACAACTTTACCGGCAATATAGAACAGCCGTACGAGATCACCTGCGCAATGATGAAAAAGCGCATAGAGTGCGCCATGCACATCCTTGCGGAAAAGAAAAAACTTGCGGCGGGGCGGTAAGGCATGTTCGTATTTCACTCAAAAAGTGAAATTTGCATAAAAATAGTTTAAATTTTGCCGCAATAAACGGGTAATTGATTGACGGCGCGCGCAAAATTTAATATAATGTAGAAGTTAATTTTAACAAAGAAGTCAAATTTTCGTTTAACCTCAGGCACACACAGACTTTTGCCGTTTAAACGATAAGGAGAATTGCAGATGGGCAAAATAAAATCTGCCGTAATAACCGCGATAGTCGCGCTCGCCACGCTGGCTCTTTTTCTGTTCGGCGTGATCTCCTGCGCGCTTCCCGGCGGTGTAAACAGGTATAATTCCATACTTGCCAGCATTCCTCTCGGCAGCGAGCTTTCCGGCGACGCATACGCCGTGCTCCTTCCCGACGGCATCATTACCGCGGAAGAGTACGACTTCACCGTTGCCGAAGACAGCGAAGGCGTTGCGGGCGACAATGCTCAGGAGTATAAGGACACTTACGTACAGGCTCCCGGCGGTTCGTTCTATGCAGAGCGCAGCCTGCTCGACGGGCTCACGGCGGACGGCTCCGCCGACACCGATGCAGAGCGTGCGCAGGCGTTTTCACAGCTTGCCGCGGATGTGGAGTCGGACGCAGTCATACTTGCAGCAAGATTCGGAGACAGGAACCTGACGTCCTATTCGGTGGGCGTGCTCGAAAGTTACGCCATCCGCGTTTCCGTTCCCACGCACTTTACCTATGCGGCATATGCGGGCAACGATACCAACGCCCGCCAGCAGGAACTCAA
>CALVPV010000043.1 GCA_944353935.1 uncultured Clostridia bacterium
TCAAATTTTTATTGTAATGTTATTATACCCCGTTTCACGGTGCGGGTAAAATACTTTTTTTCTATCCCGTTCAATGCCTCAAAGGCATTATTTATACCCGCTCCGCCCGTGCGGACGCGGCAAAACGGGGGAAAGAAATATGCGGCTTTATGTAAAATGTGCGCATTCTTTTGCCCTGTTTTTTGAAATAAAGATACAGTTGGAATATTCCCCATGACAAAAGATACACGTCGTATTAAAAATTCTACCGTTCGTACCCCGGTCAACAGCCTGTCGATTTAAAAAAAGTACCTGTCGTCTTAAAGCTATTGCCTTTGCGGATAATTTTGATAAGATTTAATTGTTGCCCGGGCACACGGGCGATGTAGCTTGAACCGTCTTTTGCAGGCAGGCTGTTTTTGCCCTCCGTTCGTTGTTGCGGGGAGCAAAGGGGCATGCCGCATCGGCGTCCTGCCGCATCTTCCGCAGTGCGTGGGACAAACGGATGATCAACACATTTTAATGATCAAAGGAGGATTTATGATCAAATCAAAATGGCGTAAAAAAGCGCTTGTACCGGTCGCTATACTTGCAGCGGTAGCTATGACTACGACTGCATCGAGCACCGTGCTTGCGCTGGCGGCCGATGCCGTTACGACGGGCGGCGTGTCCAAGTATTACAGCGACTATGATTCGCTTGATGATGCCAAGACGGCTGCCGAAAGGCTCACCGAAGAGCTTGCCTCCGAAGGCGACGTGCTCTTAAAGAACAAGGACAACGCCCTTCCCATGGCGGGCGATTCCAAGGTCAGCGTATTCGGCGTAACGTCCGATAACCTTGTGGGCGCATCCGATAGCGCGGGCGCGTTCGGTTCGAGCGCGACGAGCAGTGACGAAAAGGTTGCCGACGCGCTTGAAGAGGCGGGCTTTATCGTCAATCCCACACTCAAAAACTTCTATGCTCAGGACACTTCCAAGCACGGCAACGAAGTTACCGAAGACGGCTTCAGCGGCAAGGCCAAGCAGTCCATGGAAGTATATAACGATGCGGCTGTAGTAGTATTCTCTCGCGAGGGCGGCGAAGGCAGCGACGCTTCCACCACCAAGGCGGCTCACGGCAATGCAGAAGAGGCAAAGGCGGACGACGGTACACATAAGGAGCTCTATACAAAGGACGGTAAGCAGTACAAGCACAGCCTTATGCTCACCGACAGCGAGCAGGCCCTTCTTAAATATGTAGAGGGCAAGTTCGATAAGGTCGTTGTGGTGCTCAACACCTCCAACGCGATGGAAATAGATCAGCTCAAAGAGGATGACGGCATAGATGCCATCGTTCATATCGGCAGGCCGGGCGTAGGCGGCCTTGCGGCGCTTGCGGGCATACTCAACGGCACCTACAATCCCAGCGGCAGGCTGGTAGACGAGTGGATGGCCGACTTCAGTGCAGACCCCACGTGGCAGAACTTTGGCGACAACTCCCAGACGGGCAGCAGCACCATGTACCTCAATGAGGCAGGCGAATCCGCGTACGAGCCTACCGGCGGCGGTATGGTTAAGTCGGGTATGTACGGCGTAGACTACGAAGAGAGCATATACCTCGGCTACAAATATTACGAGACTTACTACCAGGATATATACTACGGCAGGCAGGCGACCCCTGCGGGTTACGGCACCAACAAGGAAGAAGCCGCGCAGAAGTGGTGGGCGGACAACGTTACATATCCCTTCGGCTACGGCCTTTCTTACACCACGTTCTCCATGAACGTAGACAGGATGTACTACAACCTTGACGGCAAGGATGTAGAAGTCAATGACGGCGACGACCTCAAGACCGACCTGTTCGATTCTTCTAAAGATACCAACGGCGGCCACGCCAAGGTGGAAAAGCTGTTCGTTGACGTAGACGTAAAGAATACGGGCAAAGTTGCGGGCAAGCAGGTAGTTCAGATCTATGTTACGGCGCCCTATACAAGTGGCGGCATAGAAAAATCCGCCGTTACGCTCGTAGGCTATGGCAAGACGGACGAGCTCGCTCCCGGCGAAACGCAGACCGTTACGGTATCCTTCAACGTACAGGATATGGCATCGTGGGATTACACCGACGCCAACAAGGACGGCAGCAAGGGCGACTATGAGCTCGACGCGGGCGAATACATCGTGCGCGTAATGGAAAATTCGCACTTTGACTGCGCCACCGACCTTACAAATACGGCGGACGCATACGACCAGGTAAAATTCGACCTTGTAGGCACGGCGGACGACATCGCTGCCAACATGAAGACGGACGACTTCAGCGGCAACGCAGTGGGCAACCTGTTCTCCACGGAAAACGGCGTATGGGGCGAGGACGAAGCAAGCAAGACCGAACTCAACTACAACTCCATACGTACGTCCACTCTCGCGGCAGACGGCAAGGCTGCAATGACGCAGATGAGCAGGTCTGATTTTGCGAAAACGTTCCCCGATTCTCCTACGAAAGCGGACGTCACCTTCAACGATGACGCGATCGCAAACTGGCTCAAATGGGACGAATACAATGTAGACACGCTCGGCGAAGACGGCAAGGCGGTCTACAAGGACAAGGAGACCGACCCTTGGTATGTAAGCGAGGACAAGATCCCCGACAGCTGGGCTCAGGCAGCGACTGCGGGCGCGGCAGGTTCCGCCAAGATCAAGTACTCCGATATGTCCGGCGTGGAATGGGGTGACAAGAAGTGGGACGAATTCCTCAACCAGCTCACCTATGAAGAGCTGTGCTCGATAGTTGAAAACGGCGGTTACGGCACTACTGCCATTGAATCTGTAGGCAAACTGCAGACGGTGGACGCCGACGGCCCCAACAACCTCAGCAGCTCTCATTGCTGGTGCTCGGAAGACATAATTTCTTCCACCTGGAACACCGAACTTGCAGCCGAACAGGGCAGGCTCGTGGGCAACATAGCCCTTCTGCTCGGCACGCAGGGTTGGTACGGCCCCGGCATGGATACTCACCGCTCGCCTTTCAGCGGACGTAACAACGAATATTATTCTCAGGACGGGCTCCAGGGCGGCTACATAGCTGCAGCCGTAGTTAAGGGCGCGCAGTCCAAGGGCGTCATAACCTACGTCAAGCACTGCTTCCTCAACGACCAGGAGACCAACCGCGACGGTAAGGTGCTCTTTGTATGGGCAAACGAACAGACCATCCGCGAAAACTATGCAAAGGTATTCCAGATGGCCCTTCAGGAGGGCGGTTCCAAGGCTGCGATGACGGGCTATGCGCGTATAGGCGGCATACCCAACACCAGCAACTACAACCTCATGACCGGCCTGTTCCAGAATGAATGGGGCTGCAAGGCATACTTTGTAACCGACGGCTACATCGGCTGGCAGGATGCTACCGAACTTGACATAATGGTTCGTACGGGCTATCAGCTCCAGCTCTACACCTCTCCCTTTGTAGAGGAACTCTCCGGTACGTGGGATGCAACTAAGGGCATGGTAGTGCTTGCAGACGGTTCCGAAAGCCCCACCCAGTGGTACCATGTGCGTATGTCCGCAAAGGCAGTCCTCTACGGCGGCGCAAACACCACTTCGCAGTTCAACGGCTACAGCCTCCTCAGCATAGCGGGCAAGCAGTTCGAGGCAGATACGGGCGTGGATTTTGAAGGCAGCGTGGGCATAGCCGCTCAGCTTACCGCGGGTTCCACGGTTGAATACTCGATAGAAGGCATGCTCCCTCAGGGCATAGAATTCAATGAAAACACCGGCGAACTGTCCGGTACCCCTACCCAGGCAGGTGCATTTGAATTCACCGTAAACTACCTCATAGACGGCTATGTGGAAAAGAGCGCCAAGTGCTCCATAACCGTTGAATCTTCGCTCTACATGGATAAAGACGGCGACTCCGAAAAGGATATGAAGGTAGGCCAGGAATTCATGGCGCAGATCAAGTCCGACAAGTTCGTGACCGGCGCGGATTATGAAACTGTTGAATACACCGTGGCAAGCGGCAACCTTCCCGACGGCATAACGCTCGGCAAGGACGGTATATTCCAGGGTACGCCCACAACGGCGGGCACCTACACCGTGACCATTCGTATGACGGCCACCCCCGCAGGCGGCAGCAGCGGCGGCGGCTTTGGCGACAAGGGCATGGGCCCCATGGCAAGCACCCTTGCAGATGAGACCGTTCCCGGCGGCGACATGCCCGGCGGTGGCGATATGCCCGGCGGTGGCGATATGCCCGGTGGCGGCGATATGCCCGGTGGCGGCGATATGCCCGGCGGTGATACCGGCGAAGACGACAAGGGCGACAAGGGCGACAAGGGCGACAAGGGCGACAGCGGCTCCCAGCCCATAACCCTTGACTACGAGCTCACGTTCGTGGTAGCCGAAGGCGACCAGAGTAGCGAAGTTCCCGGCGATGACGACACCGACAGCGCTATCGCAGGCCTTGAAGAGCAGATAAAGGATCTTGAAGAAAAGATAGAAGCTCTTGAAAATGCCGAAAAGGACGGCGGCTGCAGCGGCTCCGTAGTTCCCACCGCCATCACGGTAGGCAGCGCTATGGCTCTTGCGGCAGGTGCGTATGTTGCCGTAAAGGCAATAAAGGGCAAAAAGCAGGATAAATAAGCAGGGATAGCCGCGGGCGCACACATTGCGCCCAAGCGGAAGCATGTGCAATAATAACCGGCAGCAAAAGGGGATGCGGCTCTGCCGCATTCCCCGATTGCCACCGGCGGGCAAAAAAATTTTAACACGCTATCCGGTCTGTGCGGGGCGGATCGTTCCGCCCCGCAGCAGGCTTTAAACATTAAATATAAGGAGTGCAAAAAACTCATATGAAAAAGATATTGCTTGCCGCAGGTTCCATAGCCGCGGCTCTGACGTTGGCATTTACGGCTGCCTGCACCGACAATTCTGCGGTAAAGTACACCGTCTCCTTTGACAGTATGGGCGGTTCCGCGGTGGAAGCGCAGCAGGTAAAAGAGGGCGAATTTGCAACGGAGCCCGAAGATCCCACGCGCGACGGATACCTGTTCACCTATTGGTATTCGGATGAAGAATGCGGTGAAGACGACGTATATAATTTTGCCGAAACTCCCGTTACGGAAGATATCACACTCTATGCCGGCTGGGTAAGCTCCGAAGGCGCGGCTACCGCCACGTTCTATTGGAATTACCAAGGCGCCGCGGAAGAAGTTTACGAAACGGTCTACTTCACCGACGGCGGCAGGCTCACAAAACCGGCAGACCCTTCGCGCGGGTCGGACTACTACTTTGCAGGCTGGTATACCGATCAGCAATTTACTACCGAATACAGCGCCATGAAGAAGTATGAAGGCAACCAGTCCTTCTACGCAAAGTGGCTTAGCAAATATACATTTGAAGCGGAAAACACCCAGCTCACCGGGCTTGTGGGCGATTACGCGCTCGGTCTTGCCGACCAGCTCGGCAACAAAAAAGGCCAGGGCTATTCCAATAACCCCGCCGGCAAGGCACTCATAGTGGAAGAGGGGCAGAGCGGCGCAAATGCGAGCGGCGGCTACTATGTGACCAGCCTCTACTACAACGGCGCGTACCTTGAATGGGAGATAACTTCCGATGTCGCCGTGGACGACGCAATGCTCTATGTCCGCCTCTCCTCCGAATACTTTGACGCAAAGCTCACGGACGACAACTTCAAGATAACGGTAAACGGCGAAGAGCTCAGCTTTAACGACATCAACCTCACCGGCGCCATAACGGATATGAGCTCAATGGAAAAGAGGCCGTTCTCCGACCACGGCGTAGGCAACATTTCGCTCAAAGCGGGCGTAAACAAGATAAGGCTTACGGTAAACAACAGCGATAAGCCCATGCAGACCGGCACGATGGCGGCAACCGCCCCCATGTTCGACTGCATCTATGTATACAGCACATCCGACCTTACGATGAAGGAATTCGACAATATTTAACGGAGGACTGCGATGGCTGCTGTTAAAAAATTTTTCGCCGGCAGGGGGCTGGGGTACTGGCTCTCTCTTGCGGCGCTCGTTCTCGGCTTTGTGGCGCTCGGGCTGTACTATAATAACGGCATCAACGAATTCACCACAAAGCTCAACGGCTCCGTAATAGCCGGCATATGGGCGGCTGCGGCGCTGTGCGTCGTCGCGCTCGCGGTAGATATAAAGCCGCTGCGCTACATATCGTACTTTTTGTACCTGTATGCGTTCATGGGCTTTATCTATTCGCAGGTAAACTATATAGCCAACGTGTTCGTCGCCATAGACGGCAACACGTTCACCGCAGGGTTCATCGCCACCGCCGTGTGCCTTGTGCTGGCGTTCGGCATAATGCTCGCTGCCGCCATCACGACCAACGTCGCCCCGTGGAAAAAGGGCGGCGCTGCCCCCGCGGAGGCGGAAGAAGAGGTGATGAAAGATGACTAAATTTATAGCATTCCTCAACAGGATAGCAAAGACGGCGCTCTGGGAGGTGCTCGCCGTGGCGCTTGCGAGCCTGCTCGTCATAGTGTGCGTGGGCTATCAGATAGCCGTATCCAAGAGCGCCACCATAAACAACGCGCTAAACATTACGGCGTCGGAGATAGAGCGCAGCGACGAAGAGGAGTATCAGTACTTCAAGCGCGAATACGACAGCGAACAAAAGCTGGAAGAAAGGTACGCCTCCGTAGCAAAGAATGCCGAAGCCAACGGGCTCGTGCTGCTTAAAAACGACGGCGCCCTGCCCCTTAAAGAGCAGTCGGACGTCAGCCTGGTATTCACGGGCTCTGTGAACGTCGCGTACGGCTCCACCGGCTCGTCCGCAATGGACACATCCGGCTATTCCACGCTCAAGGACGAACTTTCCAACGTCGGGCTCAAGGTCAACGAACAGCTCTGGAACTTCTATAAAGGGCTCGATCCCAAGACATACGGACGCTTTTACGATAATATAGGCTATAAGGTGCGGGAGCCCGCGCTTGAAAATTACGGCGGCGCGCTGGACGGCGCGTCCGGCACCGCGATAGCCGTCATCACTCGTGACACCGGCGAAGGCAAGGACATAAACATGGCCAATTCGGACACGATGGACGGCAGCTACCTCACCCTCAGCGCGCAGGAACTTGCCGTTTTGGATAAGCTCACGGAGATGAAGCAGTCCGGCAAGATAGAAAATATTGTGGTGCTGCTCAACACTTCGGCTACCGTTCAGCTCGACTTTTTGTTCGGCGAATACAAGGACTACGACATAGACGTGGACGCCCTGATGTGGATAGGCAACCCCGGCAAGTACGGCCTTGCGGCCGTGGCGGAAGCCCTTGTGGGCAAGGTAAATCCCTCCGGGCGCATAACCGACACCTTCGTGCGCGACAATTTAAGTTCGCCCGCGGCGGCTTCGGCAAGCTATTCGGGCACGTTCTCGCAGGTGTACTCCAACTACATCGCCGACTATTCGAGCTCGCTTGACAGCAGCCAGGCGTTCTACGGGGTGTACACGGAGGGCATATATGTGGGCTACCGCTACTATGAGACGCGCTACACGGACGCGGTAAACGGCGTCGGCAACACTCAGGGCTACGACTACGCAAAGGACGTGGCGTATCCCTTCGGATACGGGCTCTCTTATTCGCAGTTCGAATATTCCGATTTTACGCTGACACCCTCCGCGGACGGCGAGACGTTCACAGTATCAGTGACCGTCACCAATACGGGCGACTATGCCGGCAGGGAGACGGTGCAGGTCTACCTGCAAAAGCCGTACGACCACAACGATGAAAACAGCGTGGAAGCCGCTGCCGTAGAGCTCGTCGGCTTTGCAAAGACGCAGGAACTTGCCCCGAACGGCGAGGGCAAGGAGACGGTGACCATAGATATTTCCCGCGAGGAGTTCAAGAGCTACGACGCGGAGAACGCCAAAACTTACATAGTGGAGGACGGCACCTACTACTTCACCGTTGCGGACAACGCGCACGACGCTGCCAACAACATATTGGAATATGTAAATAAGGACGCCAAGACAGACCGCTCCACAGCGGCGTATATGGACGTGAATGCCTCCAACAACGCAATGGTGGGCGAGGCGGAAGAGGCCGTGCTCGATGCCGAAAGCTACTCCGTATCGGCAGAGACGGACGCCGAAATAACCAACAGGCTGGACGATGTGGACATAAACAAGTACTCCGGCCGCGGCGACAATTCCGTGACCTACGTTTCGCGCGGAGACTGGAACGGCACCTTCCCCGCGGCGGCGGTAAGCCTGGCAATAACCGAGCAGATGGCTGCCGACCTCACCGCAAACAAGGCAGACCTTGACGGGGAGGCGGAGATGCCCCAATATAGCGCAAATAACGGCATTTCGCTCGTTACCATGCGCGGCAAAGAATACGACCACGAGGACTGGGACAAGCTGCTTGACCAGATGTCTTACGGCGAGCAGGCGGAACTCATCACCAACGCGGGCTGGACGACCGTTGCCGTGCCTTCCGTCAACAAGCCGGACACCAAGGAGGCAGACGGCCCCGTGGGCATAATCTATTCCACCGGCAAGCGCTCCATGCCCTGCCAGGGGATATGGGCTGCGACGTTCGATAAAGACATCGTAAAAGATATAGGCGACATCATCGCTGAAGACACATTGAATGCGGGATATACCGGCATCTATGCCAACGGCGTAAACATTCACCGTTCGCCGTTCGGCGGCCGCTCCGCGGAATATTTTTCCGAAGATCCCTACCTTTCGGGCATCATGAGCATGAACGAAATACAGGGCATCCAGGGTAAGGGCGTCATAGTGCACGTAAAGCACGCCGCCTTCAACGATATGGAAGACCAGCGCAACGGCATATGCATATGGCTCAACGAACAGGAAGCGCGCGAGATAATGCTCGAAGTATTTGAATATTCGCTCGCTCCCTCCAAGGGCAACGGCCATGCCGTCATGAGCGGCTTCAACCGCGTCGGCACGGATTGGGCAGGTGCGGACGACGCGCTTTTGAACGGCATACTGCGCGGGGAATTCGGCTTTGACGGCTACTGCATAACCGACATGGCGGACGCCAACGGCGCCTCCTATATGACCTACCACGACGGCGTCATGAACGGCACCGACTGCTGGCTGGGCAACGGCGGCAAGACCGCGCTCGATTCGTTCAGCGGCAGCGCCGCGTTCGCGCAGAAGATGCGTGAATGCTGCCACAGGATATTGTATTCCGTAACAAATTACAGCGCTGCGATGAACGGCATCACGCCGGATACGCCCGTGGGCGTTGCGATGCCCTGGTGGCAGGCGACCATAATTGCCGTGATGGCGGTGGTGGCTGTATTTACCGCAGTCAGCGGGGCGATGTACATATATTGCTTCGTCCGCTCCAAGCTGCAAAAAAATAAGGCATAAACCTTAAAATCACAAGGTGTGCCGCCCGCCGCGGGCGGTGCACCTTTTGCCTTAAAATTTTTTATTCGGGTATTGATTTGCCGCCCTTTTCATGGTAAAATTGTGTACGGAGAAATACTATGTTAGAAGCATTTGTAAATTTTTTCAGGATTGTTTTCAGCTATAGTTTTGCCGTCCAGATAGCAGTAGTGTCCTTTTCGCTGGTGCTGCTTATGAATCCCGTGGTTAGGAGCTGGAGGGGGGTAGGCACATTTTCTTTAAGGTTTGCATGCGTCTTTGTAGCGGAGGTGCTAATAAACGCCTTCTTCTTTGCCCTTGCGTCCCTCGTGCCGTTTTTCCGTGGAGTAAATTTCCCGCTCAGCCATCTCATAGTCGTTGCGGTATATGTGGCGTTCTTTTCTTCATACCCGCTGCGCAACAGGCTGGTGCTCGGCAGTACGGTCTTTGCCTCTGCCATATTGCTCTCCGAACTCGGCGCCCAGATAGTGCGCCTGATATCTTCTGCGGGGCACCCCAACAACGAATTTGAATTTGTCTCCATGTTCGTCTACCTTTTCATTCTGCTGTTTGCCGTACTGATGAAAAAGGTCTCGCTTAACGAATATTACGAGCTTCCCATATCTTCAACGGTGCTCGTGCTCATAATAAACGTCGCCGCCGCCGTGGTGGAGTTTTCCAACTTTGCGATGTTCACGTCGCAGCACGGCGACTACTTTTTCTGCGTGGTGCTCGTAGCGCTGTACGTCGTATCGGTGTCGTCCTACCTCATCGTATGGTTCCACTGCCGCGAACGCAACGAAAATACCAGGCTACAGATAGAAAACAAGCTGCTCGAAGCCGACAAGAACATGCTCGAACTTTCGGACAGGGCGCTTGAAGAGATGCGCGAACTGCGGCACGATATCCGCAACCAATATATGGTGATGGACATGATGCTCAGCGAAGGCAGGTTCGGTGAGCTCAAAGAGTACTTCGACAGCATGAAGACGGATACGATGAGGTACCAGAAGGCGGTGGATACGGGCAACCCCGTCATCGATTCGGTGGTCAATATGGAGGTATTAAAGGCCGCCGCGCACAACGTCGCGATAAATTACCGCATACACGTCCCGCCAGAACTCGGTATAAGCAAGAGCGATCTTTGCCGCATCCTTGTAAACCTTATGGACAACGCCATAGAGGGCGTTTTGCGGACGGACGCGGAAGATTTTTCCGTAGACTGCACCATAGAGACGCGCAACGAATATCTGTATATCTGCATCCAGAACGCCATAAACATGGAAGAGGATATGCAAAGGCTGCTGCATTTCAATACGGTCAAGACCGATTACATCAACCACGGTTACGGCCACAAGATCGTAAAGCGGATAGTGGAAAGGCACCACGGATATATAAGATATTCGGTGGAGGACGGCGTCTTTATAGCCGAAGCTATCCTTGAAACAGGGAGAATATAATATGAATAAAGTATACTTTGCCGTCTGCGACGATGACGAGATAACTTGCGACGTCGTGTTCAGGCGGACGGCTGCCGTATTTAAAAAATGCGGGATAGAGGCGTCCGGCACAAAGTATTTCAGTTCTGCCGCGCTGTACAACAACATGATCTACTCCCCGGAGGGAGAGCCGGAGAGGTACGATCTGGTCTTTCTGGATATAAACATGCCCAAATACAGCGGCGTGGACGTCGCCAAAGCCATAAGGGAGAAGTCCGAACAGACGGACATTATCTTTGTGTCTAACCGTGAAGACAGGGTGTTTGAAACTTTTGCCGTACAGCCGTTCGGCTTTATCCGCAAGAGCCATTTCTCCGAAGACCTTCAGGCCACGCTCAAGATGTATATAACAAAAAAGCTCACGCAGGAAAGTTTTCTCGTCGTCCACGTAAACAACAATTCCTCCATGTCAAGACTGCCCATTTCGGACATAGTTTACGTGGAGAGCATGCGCGACCATCAGTACATAAAGATGATCGACGGCGAAAAGGTGGACGTGCGCATGACGCTCGGCGAAATAGAAAACAAGCTCGCCCAATACGACGTCATCCGCGTGCACAAGAGCTTTTTGGTCAATTACAAGTACGTGCAGCGCCTTGAAACGGCAGAGATAT
Organism: uncultured Clostridia bacterium; assembly: GCA_944353935.1. Taxonomy (GTDB): domain Bacteria; phylum Bacillota; class Clostridia; order Christensenellales; family Borkfalkiaceae; genus Coproplasma. Next base: position 11,450 of record CALVPV010000043.1, read on the forward strand.
TGCTCACCAACGGCGAGCGCGTGCCCGTGAGTCGCAATAAGGCGCGCGAGGTAAAGGACGGGTATCTTAAATACCTGCGCAAATCGGGCTATACCATTTAAATTTTCGTGTGTCGCCCGGGCAACTTTGCGTAAGTTTTATAAACAGGATGAAAACGCGGCGGAGGTCACCCTCCGCCGCAGTCTTTATGCGATCGGTTTGCCGCCAAAATGCAGGCATTTTGCCGCAAAAAAGACCCGGCCGACACCTTAAAAGTGTTCAACCGGGTCTAATATGGCTGGGGCGAAGTGATTTGAACACCCGAATGACGGAGTCAGAGTCCGTTGCCTTACCGCTTGGCGACGCCCCAAT